>PLIQ01000465.1 GCA_003140115.1 Actinomycetota bacterium
CCCCGGTCGATGCCCACCACCTGACCGTTACCCGGTGCGGGCACCGGCGCGGGGATCACCGCGAAGGCAACATGCCAGCGGCCCGCGCGGTCCCGGGTCACCCGGTAGGACTTCACGCCCGGCGGTACCGCGCGGGACCAGCGGAATCGGACCCATCCGGCTTTGGGCATCCAGACCTGGCCGGTTTTCCGGCTGAGCCGACGCACGTCCCACTGCCGCCCGCGCTGCCCCACGATGCGGAACCCCTCGTCCCGCCCGGCCTTGCGCCACGACGGCCGCCCGGCCGGGTTCTCCGGGTCGAAAAACGCCTTCATCGCGCGGGTGAAGTCGCGCAGCGCCTGCTGCTGCACGGTCTGGGAGCCGGCGGCCAGCCACGGGTACCCGGCCCGGGCCTGGGTGAGCTGCCGGCACTGTTCCAGATAGCCGGGCGCGCTCTTGCGGCCGGGGTGCCAGTGGGANNCGCAGTGGTCCCGCAGCACCGCTTCCTGGGCGGGGGTGGGGATGAGCCGGTACCGGGACATACGAACACACTATCGGACACCGCTGACATTTCCGGGGAGGTGAAGCGGCGTTTCCTCCTCGGCCTGAAGGCCGGGGTCTCCACGCCGCCATCCTGATGACCGACCTGCTCGCGGACGCGAAGGCCGAGCTGTACCAGGGCGACCCGGAGGACTTCATGGCCCGCCGCGGCGAGCTCGTCGCCCAGGCCCGCGAGGCCGGGCAGGCCGGCGTGGCCAAGCAGATCGGCGCGCTGCGCAAGCCGACCCGGTCGGCCTGGGTGGTGAACCGCCTGGTCCGCGCCGATCCCGAGGTCACCGCGCGGCTGGCCGCGCTGGCCGCCGAGCTCCGCGGCGGGGGGCAGGTGATGGACGGCGCGCGGATCCGGGAGCTGACCGCGGCCCGGGCCCGGCTGGTCGACGAGCTCACCGGGCAGGCCCTCGATGACTTCCCCGCCGCGCCCTCGGCGCTGCGCGAGGAGGTGACCGCCACCTTCGACGCGGCCCTGGCCGACCCCGAGGTGGCGGCGGACCTCGGCACCTTGGTCCGCGCCGCGCACTGGGCCGGCTTCGGCCTGGCGCCCGCCCCCGACGGCGCGCCGGCGTCACCCTCCCCACCTCCGAAAACCAAGAAACCCGCGCCAGTTGAGCCCAGTGCCGAGCGCGAACGCCGTCGCCGCGAGAAAATCCAGGAGGCCGAACGGGCCGTGGCTCAAGCCGACCGCACCGCGAACGCCGCCAACGCGGCTGAGCAGCAGTTGGAAGACGCGGTCCGGCGGCTGGAAGCCGAGCTGGCGCAGGCCCGCCAGCAGCTCGCGGACGCCAGGCGGCAGGCCTACCGGGCCGAGTCGCAGCAGCGGCGGGCGGGCGAGACACTGAACCGGCTCCGGGAGTAAACCTTCCCGGGCTCCCAGCGTCTCTTAGTACACATGAGGCCGCCGAGTTGTCTGGAAGATTTGTGCCGGAACGGAGGATCGGTGGACACGCTGACCGGGGTGGAACATCTGGCCGAGCCAGACGGTTTTCGTGATTTCGTCGAGGCGCGATCATCGGCCTTGCTGCGTTCTGGCTGGCTGCTGACCGGGGACTGGCCGAGCGCGGAGGACCTGGTCCAGACCGCGCTCGCCGCGGCCTGGCCGCACTGGGCCAGCCTGCGGCGCCAGGACGCGCCGGAACTGTACGTGCGCAAGATCATGGTGAACACCTTCCTGCGCTGGCGCAAGCGCCGCTGGAACGGCGAGATCGCCACCGGCCGGCTCCCCGAGACCCAGGCCTACGACGTGTTCGCGCAGGTGGATGCCCGCCAGTCGCTGCTCGCGGCCCTGGACCGGCTGCCCGCCCGGCAGCGGGCGGTCGTCGTACTCCGCTACTTCGCCGACCAGACCGAGTCGCAGACCGCGGAGGCGATGGGCTGCTCGGTCGGCGCGGTGAAGTCTCATGCGGCCAAAGCGCTGGCCCGGCTGAGGGACGCGCCGGGCCTATCCGAGCTTATGACCGGAGGGGTGGCGTCGTGAACACCGAGGAACGCAAGCTAACCGATGCACTGCACCAGATCACGCCCGAGCCGCCGCGCCCGGTGACCGTCGAGCAGGTCGCCTACCGCATGGTCAGCGAGCCCCGGCTCAGTGGTCAACCACGGGGTCGTCAATCACGGGGTCGTCAACCACGGGGTCGCGAGCCGCGCGCGCGCCGCGGCCACTTCGCCCCGAGCCGCGCCTTCGCACCGGTCCTAGCCGCGGCGGCCGTGGTCGTCATCGCCGGCGCCAGCGCCGGCATCGCCGTGCTGGCCAGCTCGCATCACCACTCGCCCGTGTCGGCCGGNNCGACCCAGCAGACCACGCCGACGACGGCCATCGCCGGCGGTCCCTGGGGTGCGGAGCTGATCAATCACCAGACGTTCGACCAGGTGGGGCCGGTTAGCGCGGACGGCTCGCTGTACGCCTACTCGACCGGTTCCCTGGACCGGATCGACCCGGCCACCGGCGCTGTCGTGGCGACGGCCGCGTACAACCCACCGCTGCCCAGCCCGGCGGTCATCGTCGGGAACACCGTGTGGGTGGTGTGGTCCTACAGTGGCGGCAACGTCGTCCTGCATGGTTACAACGCCCAGACGCTCGCGCAGACCGCCTCGGTGCTGGTCCCGGCCACCGGCCCGGTCACCAGCACGGGTTCGGACGTGCTGACCGCCGGCCCCGACGGCCATCTCTACGTGGCCGCGGGCATCGCCGTGTCGGTGCTGGACTCCAACGGCCAGCTGATCCGGCGGATCTACCTGACCGCGGGCACGACCAACTCGGTGGCGGTCTCACCCGACGGCAGCAAGCTGTACGTCGGCGTGGGCGGCTTCAAGGTGCTGGTCTACAACCTGGCCAGCGACACCGTGGTCGCCTCGTCCAGCCTGAAGGACACCAACTCCGGCGGCAACCTGGTCGCGACCTCGGGCGGGGTCTGGGGCACGACCGGTACCGGGATGAGCGAGTGGACCTGGTTCGCGCCGAGCGGAGACCTGGGCCAGGCCGTCCGCATCGGCGAGGGCGCCGGGGCCGGCTTCGCTTCGGTCCCCAGCTACAGCGGGGGCGTGGTCTGGGTCGGCGGTTCGCACACGCTCAGCTGCGCGAGCCCGGTCAACGGGCGCATCCTGGACACCGCGACCCTGCCCACCGACCACAGCGTGGTGGAGTACTTCGGCAGCCCCGCGATCAGCGGCGGCCATGCCTACTCCTCCTACCAGGACAACGCATCGCAGCTGTCCGGCCTGGTCCAAATGACCCCGCCCGCCGCCTGCTCGAGCCAAAACTCATAATTCCCACGAAACCCACCCTTAACTTAAGCCTCTATTGTTTACCTCCCTGACCAGGAGGAACATGGCTCGCGGCGGCTTTTCAGGCCGTCAGCAACAAGGGGGATTTTCGTGGGGAAAACATCGTCTGCACATGATCTCTTCAGACCCGGCCGTCGGCGGGTGATGGCGTTGATAACCGGGGCGGGCATCACGGCCGCCATGGCCGTGGGCCTGCCGGCCGCGGCCGGCGCGGCGACCGCGGCGCCCATGGACCTGCCCTCAGGCTGCAGCCTGTCAGTGTCGACGGTGACCTGCACCTACACCTACACGGGCGGCGAGCAGGACTTCGCCGTCCCGGCCTACGTCAGCACTGTTGACGTGACCGCGGTCGGCGCGGCCGGCGGCAGCGACTCCACTGTGCATGCCGGCGGCACAGCGGAACAGGCGCACGCGGTGCTGTCGGTCACTCCGGGCGCGACGCTGGATGTGGAGGTCGGCGGCCCGGGGCTAGACACATCTGCAGCAACC
Organism: Actinomycetota bacterium; assembly: GCA_003140115.1. Next base: position 3,808 of record PLIQ01000465.1, read on the forward strand.
AACGCGCCCGGACCAGCGGGAGGCTTCAACGGCGGCGGGGCCGGCTCTGGGGGCGATAACAGCTCGATCTCGTCGGCTTCGGGTGGCGGGGCCAGCGACGTACGGACCAGCGTCGGGTCGCTCGCCTCCCGCCTGATCGTCGCCGGCGGCGGTGGCGGCGCCTCTAGCTGTGGTGCCGGCGGCGACGCGGGCGAGCCCGGCCAGGGCAGCCAGCCGTGCCAGACCAGCAACACCGGCGGTGGGGCCGGCACAACGACCATGGGCGGTGCGGCAAACTATCCGGCGGCGCCCGGCGTGCAGGGCGTCGGCGGTAACGGCGGATACCAGGCGGCGCAGGGATCGGACACCGCCAATCTTGGCGGCGGAGGCGGCGGCGGCGGGTACTACGGCGGCGGCGGCGGCGGACCTACCGCGGGCGGCGGAGGCGGGTCCTCGTACGTGCCGCCCGGCGCCATGAACACGATCACCCCGACCGCTTGGGCCGCGTCGGTGATCATTTCCTACCCGGCGGCGATGCTGTCCATCGCCACGCACCAGAACATCACCGTCGACGCGACCAGCCCGGCCGGTGCTGTCGTCCACTACACCGCGCCCGCGGTCACCGACGAGGCCAACCCGACGGACCCGCCGGCGGTGTGCGTGCCGCCGTCGGGCAGCACGTTCGCGATCGGCACCACGACGGTGACCTGCACCGCCACCGACGCCGACGACTCCAACAGCCCGGTGTCTACCACGTTCAGGGTGCACGTGGTCGGAGCGCCCGGCCAGCTGGCCGCACTGCACTGGGACGTGCGGGGCTACGGCCCGGGCCTGGCCAACACGGTGCTGATCGCCGAGCACGCGGTCGACACCGGGAACACCCCGCGGGCCTGCCTGGCGCTGGACGCGTTCATCATCGAGGTGCAGACACGCATCCCGCCGCTCCCGCCCATCGCGCGCGCCTACCTGATCGCGGCTGCCGCGCAGATCCAGGCCGTCCTAGCCTGCGGAGACTCCTGGCTTCCTTGACGGTTAAGCCGGGGGAACCTATCTGCCAGACCCGGCGCCTTAAGTTACGGTCCGCCGCCACCTGCTCAGCGGGTGGCGGCGGACCCGGCGGCGTACCGTNNTCTGGAACAGGTCGCGGGCGTAGCCCCACAGCACCGGCATCTCGGTCAGCTTGCTCCGGTTGCACTTGAAGTGGCCGTGGTAGACCGCGTCGAACCGGACCAGCGTGGGCCACAGCCGGACGTCCGCCTCGGTGATCGTGTCGCCGACCAGGTACCGCCGGGTGGCCAGCCGCTCGGACAGCCAGTCCAGCCGGGCGAACAGGGCACGGTAAGCGTCCTCGTAGGCGGCCTGGGTGCTGGCGAACCCGCACCGGTACACGCCGTTGTTCACGTCCTGGTAGACGCCCGCGCTGACCTCTTCGATCTCCTCGCGCAGCCGCTCCGGGTACAGGTCGGGCGCGCCCGGACGGTGGTGCGCCGCCCATTCGTGCTCCAGGTCGAGGGTGATCTGCCGGAAGTCGGCGGTCACCACCGCGCCGGCCGGGACGTCCACCATGGCCGGGACGGTGACCCCCCGCTCGTATCCCGGGAGGGCCTTCTCGTAGGCCTCGCGCAGCCAGTGGATGCTCAGCACCGGGTCGAGCCCACCAGGGTCCAGGTCGAAGCTCCAGCTCCGCCAGTCGTGCTCGGGCCCGCAGATGCCCATGGACAGCGCGCCCTCCAGTCCGAGCAGCCGCCGGACGATCATCGTCCGGTTCGCCCACGGGCACGCCCGCGCCACCACCAGCCGGTACCGCCCGGCCTGCACCGGGAAGGTCCCGTCCCGCCCGTCGGCCGTGATCCGCCCGTCCAGGTACCGGGTATCCCTGACAAACTCTCCCGAACCGCTCACCGTGTCTCCCGCTCACCGTGTCTCCCGCTCGCCGTGTCTCCCGCTCGCTTCCGGGCCGCTGAGCCTGGCCGAGCCGCCACCAGCTTTAAGAGCTGCCACCAGTCTCAAGATCAGACTGACATCGCAAGTAAGGTTAGCCTAAGCTAAGTCTCTGCGATGGTACGGCCGTGACGAGGGGGAAGGGTTAGATGACCAAGTGGAGGACCGCCGTTCTGAGCGGCCTGACCCTGAGCCTAGCGGTCTGCGGGGCCCTTACGGCCTGCGGTTCGTCGGCGTCCGATCCGTCGTCCGGGCAGTCGATCACGCTCTACAGCGGCCAGCACGAGCAGACCACCGACGGCCTGGTGACCGCGTTCCGGAAGCTGACGGGCATTACCGTCAACGTCCGCAACGACGACGAAGACACCCTCGCTAACCTGATCGCTGTGCAAGGGTCACACTCGCCCGCCGACGTCTTCTACACCGAGAACTCGCCCGCCCTTGAGTTCCTCCAGGACAAGGGCCTGCTCTCCCCGGTCGACGCCAGCACGCTGGCGCATACCCCGGCCAAGTACGACTCGCCCGCCGGGGACTGGGTGGGGGTCTCCGCGCGGGTCAGCGTGATCATCTACAACCCCTCGATGATCGCCAAGAGCCAGCTCCCGACCTCCGTCATGCAGCTCGCCGACCCGAAGTACCAGGGCAAGTTCGCCTTCGCCGCCGGGGAGACCGACTTCCAGCCCATCGTCACCTCGGTGATCAGGACCTACGGCCAGGCGGCCGCGCTGCGCTGGCTCCAGGGCATCAAATCGAACTCCGCCAGCCACATCGTCCCGGACAACGAGACGATCACCGATGAGGTCAACCGCGGCCAGGTCGCGTTCGGCGTCATCAACCAGTACTACTGGTACCGGCTCCGGGCTGAGGACGGCGCCTCGGCCATGCACTCGCAGCTCGCCTACTTCGCCCCGCGCGATCCCGGGTACGTGATTGACGTCTCCGGCGCGGCGGTGCTGAAGTCGAGCAAGCACCAGGCGGCGGCGCAGAAGTTCCTCGCCTTCCTGGTCAGCCAGCAGGGTCAGGACATCATCGCGCGCGCCGCGGGCAACGAGCAGAGCTACGAGTACCCGCTGGCCGACGGCGTGACGACCTCCGCAGCGGAGACCCCCTTCGATCAGCTCCAGCCGAACCCGATCACGATCGCCGATCTCGGTGACGGTGCGGCCGCCATCGCCCTGCTGCAACAGGCGGGCCTGCTGTGAACCGTCCGGGTCCCGGCCAATGACCACCGGGACTCTGACCGAACGTCCGGCCCAGCACGCCGTCCCGCACCGCTCTCACCGTCCCGTGGCCCTGCTCACGGTCAGCTACCTGGTGGCGGCGGTGCTGGCGCTGCCGCTGGTCTTCCTGCTCATCGAGGCCCACGGCGCCGGGACCACCGCCGTGGCGCACCTGATCTTCCGGCCGCTGACCGGCACCCTGTTGTGGAACACGGTCCGGCTCACGGTCGTGGTGACCGCGGCCTGCGCGGTGATCGGGACCGGCGCCGCGTGGTGCATCGAGCGGACCGACCTGCCGGGCCGCCGCGCGTGGGCGGTGCTCGTCGTGGTGCCGCTCGCGATCCCCGACTTCGTGGTCAGCTTCGGCTGGAACTCCCTGTGGACCTGGGCGCACGGCTTCCGCGGCGCGGTCATCGTGATGACCTTGGCCGTCTACCCGCTGGTCTACCTGCCGGTGGCGGCCAGCCTGCGCAGCGCCGATCCCGGCCAGGAGGAGGTCGCCCGAAGCCTGGGCTCCGGCCGGGTCAAGACCTTTGCCCGGATCACGCTCGGCCAGGCCAAGGGCGCCATCGCCGGCGGCTGCCTGCTGGTCGCGCTGGTCCTGCTGGCCGAGTACGGCGCCTTCGATATCCTCGGCTACCAGACCTTCACCACCGAGATCTTCACCGAGTTCAATCACTACAGCCTCGCCGCCTCCTGTGCCCTCTCCCTGGTCCTGGTGCTGCTCAGCCTGCTGGTCCTGGCCGGGGAGGGCCTGCTCCGCGGCCGCGGCCGGGTCAGCCGGTCCGGGCCGATGGCGCCGCGCCCCAGCCCGCCGCTGCGGCTGGGCTGGACCCGCTGGCCGGCGCTGGCCCTGTTCGCCGCGCTGATCCTGCTCGCGCTGGGCGTCCCGGTCGGGTCGACCCTGTACTGGATGGCGGACGGCCTGCCGTCTGCCCTGGGCGGCGGGGCCAACGTCTCCCTGCTCGACGCGGCCGGGCATACGGCTCTGTACGGCGGGACGGCGGCGGCCCTGGCCACGGTCATGGCCGTCCCGGTGGCCCTGCTGGCCATCCGGCACGGCGGTCGGATGCGGCACGTCCTGGAGCGCAGCACCTACCTGGTCCTGGGCATGCCCGGCGTGGTCATCGCGTTCGCCCTGTCCTACTTCACCGAGCGTTACGCGGCCGGATTCGGGTACGGGACGTCGATGCTGCTCATCGCCTGCTACGCGATCATGTTTTTCCCGCTGGCGCTGGTCGGGGTCAAGGCGTCGCTGGCCCGGGCGCCGGTCAGCCTGGACGAAGTGGCCAGGTCCCTGGGCCAGCGCAGGCTGGCCGTGCTGCTCCGGGTGACCATGCGGCTGGCCGGGCCCGGCCTGGTCGCCGCGTTCTGCCTGGTCTTCCTGTCCGCGGTCACCGAGCTCACCGCCACCTTGCTGCTGATCCCGACCGGCACGCAGACCCTGGCCACCCAGTTCTGGGCCTACGAGTCCAATCTCTCCTACAGCCAGGCCGCTCCGTTCGCCCTGGTCATGATCATCGTCGCGGCTGTGCCAAGCTATGTCCTGGGCCGGTTTTTCAATCGCCCCGTTCAAGCGCGAGGGTGAGGGAATGCGGCAAGTCGCGGTGACCGGCCTGTACAAGGCGTTCGGCGCACACCCGGTGCTGACCGGCGTGGACCTGGAGGTGCCGGCCGGNNTTCGAGCGCGCCGACGCCGGCACGATCAGCATCGGCGACGGCCTGGTCGACGGTCCCCGGGCCTACGTCGCGCCGGAGCGGCGCCGTATCGGGTACGTGCCGCAGGAAGGCAGCCTGTTCCCGCATCTGACCGTCGCGGCCAACGTCGGGTTCGGTCTGTCCGCTGGGGACCGCCGGGCCGGCCGGGCCGCGGACATGCTGGAGATGGTGAGCCTGGGCGGGCTGGGCCCGCGGTACCCGCATCAGCTGTCCGGCGGCCAGCAGCAGCGGGTCGCGCTGGCCCGGGCCCTGGCCATCGAGCCGGCCGTGGTGCTCCTCGACGAGCCGTTCGCCTCCCTCGACGCGCACCTGCGGGCCAGCGTCCGCGCCGACGTGCAGGAGATCTTCCGCCGGGCCGGCACCACGGCCGTTCTGGTGACCCACGATCAGGACGAGGCGCTGTCGGTGGCCGACCGGGTCGCGGCCCTGCGCGACGGGAAGATCGCGCAGTACGCCGCCCCCGAGGACCTCTACTGCCGCCCGGTCGACGCCGACCTGGCCAGCTTTGTCGGCGAAGCCAACCTGCTCGAGGGCGTGCTCAACGGAGCCTTGGTCAAGACCCTGCTCGGCAACCTGCCCCTGGACCCGGCCGCCACCACCCTCGGCACCGCCGGCCAGGTCACCGTCCTGATCCGCCCCGAGCAGATCGACCTAGCCAGCGCCGTCGCCCTGCCCGCCGCCGACGGCGTGCCTGGCCGGGTCATGTCCTACGGCTACCACGGCCACGACGCCGTCCTGCACGTCCAGCCCGACCAAGCCCCCGACGACCGCACCATCATGGTCCGTATCATCGGCGGACAGCACCTCCCGATCGGCTCCCCGGTCACCCTCCGCGCCCGCGGCCCCGTCTTCGCCTGGCACCGCGACTAGCCGATCCGGCCAGCCGGCGGCGAATTGGCTCTGCTCGAGGGCGGGCAGGCGGTCTAGGCTCAAGTCCGTGTCCTGTCAGTTTCGTCAGGTAGACGTATTCACCGACACCCCGTACCTCGGGAACGCGCTCGCGGTCGTGCTGGGTGCCGACCGCCTGAGCGATGATCAGATGCGCTCCTTCGCGCGCTGGACGAACCTGTCGGAGACGACGTTCGTGCTGGCGCCGCGGGCCAGCGGGGCAGACTACCGGGTCCGGATCTTCACGCCCACCAGCGAGCTCCCGTTCGCCGGGCACCCCACGCTTGGCACCTGCCATGCGTGGCTGGAGGCGGGCGGGCGCCCGGCTGGCGCCGACGCCATCGTGCAGGAATGCGACGCTGGGTTGATCACGGTCCGGCGGACCGAGGCCGGCCTGGCCTTCGCCGCCCCGCCGCTGGTGCGCGGCGGGCCGGTCGATGAGCCAGTAGCCGAGCGAGTGGCCCGGGG
>PLIQ01000432.1 GCA_003140115.1 Actinomycetota bacterium
AAGTCGTCCCTGGTCGTCGAGGCCCTGGCGGGAGTGAGCGAGCCGGGGTGGGATATCGGGTGGGGGTTCGCGGACCAGCTCACCGAGCGGATGCCGCTGAGCGTGATGCAGGACTGCCTGCAGGTGCGGCCGGGCTCNNGCGGTTAACGGCGTCGAGGTGCTGATGTCGCTGGCCGAGGAGGTGTGCGCGGCCGCCCCCACGGTGCTGGTCATCGACGACCTGCAATGGGCCGACGACGCGTCGCTGCTGATCTGGCACCAGCTCGCCGCCTCCATCGACCAGCTGCGGCTGCTGCTGATCGCGACCTGCCGGCCGGCTCCGCGCCGGCCGGAGGTCCAGCAGGTGCGGGCGGCGGTCGTGCGCCGCGGCGGTGCGGTGATCACGCTTGGCCCGCTGCCAGAAACGGACGTGGCCGCCCTGGTCACGGCGATGGTGGGAGCGCCGCCCGGGGAAGCGCTGCGCCGGCTGACGGCCCAGGCGGCCGGCAATCCGCTGTACGTGCGCGAACTGGTCGACGCCTTGGTGCGTGAGCAGGCGCTAGAGATAAAACCGACCGCCGAGGTCTCCGCGGCCCGGGAGCAGTTGCCAGCCTCGTTGACCGCGGTGCTGACTGACCGGCTCAGCTCGGTGTCGGCCGAGACGGCGCGGCTGCTGCGGACCGCCGCGCTGCTGGGCGGGAGGTTCGCGGTCACCGACTTGGCCGTGGTACTGCGCCGGCCGGTGTCCGACCTGGCGGACGGCCTGCAGGAGGCCGTAGCGGCGGGCATCCTGGTCGGATCCGGTCCGGAGCTGGCGTTCCGGCATCTGCTGATCAGCCAGGCGCTGTACGGGAGCATGCCGGCCGCGCTGCGCACGGCGCTGCACGCCGAGGCGGCGCGAGAACTCGCGGCCTCCGGCGCGGACGCCCTGAGCGTCGCGAAGCAGCTGTCCGCCTCGAACCGCCCGGGTGAGGACTGGGCGCGGCGGTGGCTCATCGAATCCGCGCCCTCGCTGATCATCCGGGCACCGCGGCTCGCGGCCGACTTGCTGCGCCGGGAACTGGACGAGACGCCCAGCGGCGATGCGGCCTGGGGCGCGCTCACGGCCAGCCTGGCCTGGGCTCTGTTCACCGCTGGGTCCTACGCGGAAGCGGCCAGGCGGGCCAGCCGGGCGCTGCCGGTGATGACCGACCCGGTGCGGCGGGCCGAGACGTACTCCGTACTGGCGCGCGCCCAGGCCAGCGCGGGCGACTACGACGAGGCGATCGCCACGGTGTGGCAGGCGCTGGCGTCCGCCGACCTGCCCCGCACCTGGCAGGCCCGGATGCTGGCCTTGCTCGCGATGCTCGAGCGGGCGAGCACTGGCGACCTAGACGCGTCGGACGTGACCGCCCGCCGGGCCCTCGCCGTCGCCGAGGAGGCCGGCGACGTGTTCGCGACCGCTCACGCCCTGACCGATCTGTGGCTGAGCCATGGCGTCAGGCGCGACCATGCGGCCGCGCTTGACTACGTCGAACGGGCGCTGCGCGTGCTGCCCGACGACGCCGGCTACGCGGACCTGCGCGCGTACGCCCTTGAGGTCCAGATCTTCACGCTGCAGAACCTCGACCGCTGGCCGGAAGCCGAGCTGACCCTCCACCACGCTCGTGAGTTCGCCCAGCGCAGCGGGAGTCCCGATCGCGGCACCTGGGTCACCGCGGCGGTGCTCCGGTACTGGCTCGGCCAGTGGGACGACGCGCTGGCCGAGCTGAGCCCGGGTGAGGGCGACGATGTTCCCGCGCTGACGGCGACCTTCCTGCACGAAGGCTGGGCTGCGCTGCTGGTCCACGGCGTGACCGCGCTCATCGCCGGGCGCCGGGACCAGCGCACCACGGCCGGCCAGCAACTCCGCCAGGGCCTGGCTCTGCCCATTCAGGCGGTCGGCGACCGGGAGAACCAGGACTTCCTGGTCGCCGCGCACGCGCTCGCGCTGGAACAGGGCGGGGAAATCCGCCCGGCCATGGCGAGGCTGGCCGAGATCCTGCCGCGCCGCGACGGTGAGATGACCCTGATCCACCAGTGGCTGCCCGACCTGGTCCGGCTGGCGCTCGCCGCCGGGGACAGGCAGATGGCGCAGGCCGCGGCGCAGGCCTGCCAGGCGGAGGCCGCTGCGGAGACCCAGCCGGCCCGGGCGGCCGCGGCCAGCCTGCGATGCCGGGGACTGCTCATGTCTGATCCGAGTCCGCTGCGAGACGCGGTCGCGCACTACCGGTCGGCCGGGCCCGCGGTGGAGCTGCCGGCCGCCCTGGAGGACCTGGCGGTTGTCCTGGCCGAGCGCGGTCGCGGCGACGAGGCCAGGGTCACCCTGCACGAGGCGGTCGGCCGCTACGACGGCCTGCAGGCAGCCTGGGACATCCGCCGGGCCGACAGCCGTCTTCGTCCCTACGGCATCAGGCGCGGCGTCCGCAGCCGGCGCGGGCCGCGCGCCACCTCGGGCTGGGAGGCGCTTACTCCGACCGAGGTCAAGATCGCCGCCCTGGTCGCCGGGGGCGCGGCCACGCCGGACATCGCCCGGGGCATGTTCCTGTCCCGGCGGACCGTGCAGACCCACATCTCGCACATCCTTACTAAGCTCGGCGCGAAAGGCCGGGTCGATATCGTCCGCGAGGCGCTGCGCCAGGGCGTCTCCGCGTAGCGGCCGCCGCCGCGACGACATACGTCAACTGACGTAGCCCACTCGCCCGCGGCGCGCGGTCAGCCGCATCGACAGCGCCTAGGCCCACGCCGATGCCGTCCGCTCCCGCCGCCGGCCCGTTCGCGCCTGTTTCCGGCCAGGTCAGGACCTTGGACCGCCGCCCCCGCAACTGTCGTCAGCGGGCCGATATTCACGACCCGCCTGGTCAGGTTTCCTTGAAGAACGCCGCACTTGGCCAGCATCGTCACGCCCGGTCGGCCGCTGCTTTGAACCGCCTCGACCAACGGAAGGTGCACGATGACCACGATGGATGAGGCCCGGGCGGGATCGGCGGAGCGGCCGGATCCTGGCGGCGCGCTGCAGGGCGTAGAGCTGCGGCATTTGCGCTACTTCGTGGCGGTGGCCGACGCCGGCACGTTCACGCACGCGGCGGAACAGATGTTCATCGCGCAGCCGACGCTGAGCCAGCAGATCCGGCGGCTAGAGGAGATCGTGGGCACGCCGTTGCTCCAGCGCCGGCGGGAGGGCGTGCGGCTGACCGAGGCGGGCAGCGTGCTGCTGGACGAGTCCCGGGCGGTGCTGTCGCGGGTCGATCACGGGGTGAGCCAGACCCGGCAGGCGGCGGGCCTGGGCCGGCCGCGGCTGCGGTTCGCGGTGCCGCCCTTCCTGCCCGAGGACCTGGCCGTGGACGTCGCGTCGCGGCTGCGGGCCGCGGCCAAGGCCGCCGGCGTCGATGTGGCCTGGATCGAGGCGCCGCTCGACGGGGAGTTCTCCCCGGTCCTGCGGCGCCGCGTCGATGCCGGCCTGGGCTGGCTGGCCGCGGCGGGTGAAGACATGCCGGCCGCGCTGGAGGTGATGAGCCTGGGAGAGTTTGAGCCCGACGTGTGGCTGCCCCCTGGGATCGCTGGCCGGGTGATCGGACTGGGCGAGCTGGCGGGCCTGGACGTCGTCCACGGTCCGCGCCGGCTCAGCCCGGTCACCTACGACGCGTGGCTGGCGGTCCTGCGGGAAGTGAACCCGCACTTCGACTTCACCGACCCGCCGTTCCGGCGGTCGCTGCCGATCACGTTGGCCTTGGCCGCGAGTACTAGCCGGCCCACCGCGGTGCTGACCGGCCCCCGCCAACGCCTCGGGGGCTGGCCGGGACCGGCGCAACCAGATCCGGCGGCCGACCCGGCCGACCTGGTCCGCTCCCGGATCGACGGAGCTCCCCTGACCGCCGCGGCGGCCCTGGTCTGGAGTGGTGATCTGCCACGCGTGCTGCAGCAGGTGCTCTTCGACACCGCCGACAGCGTCGTCTTCTGAACGAGCCAGTGAGCGGCCATAGCTCCGGCCAATGCTGCGACAGGTACGAACTCCGCCGCACCGAAGGCTCCTGGCGCATCGCCAGGCGCACCGTCGCCCCTCCGGCGCCGCCGCCAGGACCTACGGTCTTACAACCAGTCCTTGCGCTTGAAGACGAGGTAGAGCACCAGACCGGTCAGGGCCATGGCGGCGACGGAGACGGCCAGGCCAGCTTTCTCGCCGAAGCCTGGGTAGGGCACGTTCATCCCGAAGAATCCGGTAATGAACGTGGGGACGGCGATGATCGCGGCCCAGCCGGTGACCTTCTTGGTGATGACGTTCAACCGGTTGCCCTGGATGGTCACGTTCGCCTCCAGGATGCTCGTCACCAGGTCGCGCAGGCTGTCGGTCCGCTCGGCGGCGTGCAGCGCCTCATCGTAGACGTCCTGGTAATACGGCATCAGGTCATCGCCCACGATGCGCAGGTCACGGCGCATCAGCTCGCCGACTATCTCGCTCATGGGGAACACGATCCGGCGGAGCAAGACCAGGCTCTTGCGCAGCGCGAAGACGCGCCGCTGGACCTCCAGGCCCCGCGGCACGCCGTCGAACAGCCGGTCCTCCAGCTCCTCCATGCAGTCATCCAGGCTCTGGACCGCCTCGGACTGGCTATCGACGATGTAGTCCAGTAGCCCGTAGAGCAGGTAGCCGACCCCGAATTTGGCCAGGTTGGCCGTTTCGTCCCAGCGCTGGACGACCGCGTCGATGTCCAGCCCGTCGTCCTGGCGGATGGTGATCAGCGCCTGGCTGGTGATGAACGCGGCGACCCCGCTGGTGGCCAGCTCGCCGCTGACGGCGTCCAGCCGCGCCGCGTAGGCGGTCAGGAACAGGTAATCGCGGTAGCGGGCCAGCTTGGGCCGCCGGGTGTGCTGCAGCGCCGCCTCGACCGCCACCGGGTGCAGGCCGAACTCCTCGCTCAGCACGGCGAGGTCGTCGTGGCCGGGGTCGGGGTCCCGCAGGTCCAGCCATATGGTGACGGACTCATCAGCCAGGTATTCGCTGATGTCGGCCACCGGGAAGTCCTCAAGCTCGAGCTTCCCGTCCCGGTACAGTCGCGTGCGCGCCGCCGTCAAGGCCATGGGACCAGTGAACGCGCTGTGCCGGTGCCTGGCCAAGACGCGTGACCGATAAGGACATAGCCCACAGCTTCGGCTCGACCTGCCGGACCCGTCGGCTGCTTATATAGGGCCGGCCGATCTGGCCAGAGCCGGCATCTCCTTTGCAGAAACCGTCAGCTGGCGTGAACTGATAAGGGAGCGGCGAGCAGCCGTCCTGCCGCATTATCCGGTAACCGTGATCAGAAATTTCCGATCAGCCGGAATTATCTGGGAGAAAACAAGGAGGAGGGCTTAACCATGGCGACTGTGCCCATTGAGTATCTCGTCATCGCGTTCCCCGATGGGAACATCAGCGAGGAGATCGCTCCCGAGTTGGCCGACCTGATCGACAAGAAAGTAATCCGCATTCTCGACATCGTCTTCGTCACCAAGGACGCCTCTGGTGGCGTCAATGTTCTCGAGTTCGATGAGCTCGAGAACCTGGTCGGCTTCGCCGAGATCGACGGCGAGGTCGGTGGCCTGATCGGCCCCGATGACCTGGACTTCGTGGCTAGCGAACTCGACCCGGGCTGCGCGGCCGCCGTGCTGCTCCTGGAGGACCTGTGGGCGGCGCCCTTGGCCAGCGCGCTGGACCGCTCCGGCGGCGTGCTGCTGGAAGGAGCACGTATCCCCCAGGACCTGCTCACCGCCGAGATCGCCCAACTGGCCGCGGCGTCCTGACCGGGCCACCGCAGGCCAGAACCCGAAACGTCAGAACCCGAAACGTCACTGGCACCACGTCCGTGAAAGGAACCCGGATCATGCGTCGACGTCGTATCGCCCGCCAGGCTGTGAAGACGGCCATCATCGCTAAGGCGGCCCATCGCCTCGGCCGCCGCGCGGCAAAGCACCTGACCAAGCACTGACCGCCTGGCTATTTCGTGGCGTGGGCCAGAGGCGGGGCTCGATGCCCCCTCCGGCCTAGGCCACAGTCGTGATGCGCCTCCGGGGGTAGTCCTCGCGGATTACCCCTGAGGACTACCGCGGCGCCATAAATCGTCCGCGAGACCGATGCGCGGCGCGGCCATGCGACGGCACTGTTGGCCTATGAACGCGGGTCCCGCGACTCCGGCGGCGGATTCCCCGGTCACCGCCAGCCGTCGGCGGATCCTGGCCCGGACCCGGCTCGACTTCTGGCTCGACGCCCTCCTGCTGGTCGCCTACACGCTCGCCTACAGCCTGGGATTCACCGGGATCGCCACCCATGAATGGCTCGGCATCGGGCTTGGCGTGGTCTTGCTGGTCCACCTCACGCTGCACTGGGACTGGGTGATCCGCACCACCCGGAAGCTGCTACGCCGAGGCGGCCGCGAACGCTTCGTCTGGCTGGTCAACTTGCTGCTGCTGCTGTCCATGACGCTATGCATCGCGTCCGGCATCCTGATATCCGAGGTGGCACTGCCGGAACTGGGGATCACCCCTGCGGCCGGCTCTTTCTGGCGGCAGATGCACGACACCACGGCGACGCTGACGCTGATCCTCGTGCCCATCCACGCCGCGCTGGACTGGCGGTGGGTCGTGGGCGTGGCCCGCCGTTTCGCCGCCTGGCGTCCGGGGCGGTCACGGTGAAGTTCCTCCGGCATCTCGCCGCGGTGGTGCTCGTGGTGGCAGTCATCGTCGGGCTGGGCGTGCTGTGGGCACATACCTCCGGCGGCGCCGGCCCCAGACCGGCACCCTCGCCCGAGGCCCTCCTGCGGCTAGAGCAGATCAAGGAGCAAATCAAGACCGGGGTGATCAGGGTCCGTTCCGACAACGGGTTCCAGCTCGCCGATACCGGCAACCTAATCCGGACCTGCGAGATCGAGGCGGTGCTGGCGGTCGCCGTGATCACGGTCAGCGTCGTCCGGCGGCGGCGCCACCGGACGCGGCGTACCACCGCCAGGGCGTAGCGCGGGCCGCCCGCCAGGTACACAGCCGGGGACGAACTACTTTGCGGTTCTCTGCTGTTGCCTGGACGGTTCAGCGCGAGCTGGCCACCATCGGGCCGGGGGCGATGCGCTCCCTCGAGAGGGGATAAACGCGGCCTTGTCGCCGCGGTTTATCGGGCGTACTGTCCTGAGCATCGGGCTTCGGCGTGTGCGAGCGCTGAACCCGAGGTCAGGATAAAGCTGCCCCAGACCTCGGCGGCACCGTGCGCGTGTATGCACGCCGAGGTGGCATTATGACAGGATCTGCTGGCCAGGCCTTTCCCGCTCTGGCGATCAACATGAATCAGCCGGGCGCCTTCGTGCATTGGTCGATCTTCGACATCTCGGTGGCGAACCTGGTCCTGATCGCGGTGATGGTCGTCATCTTCGGCGCCGCGCTGCTGCTGCCGTTCCCGCGAGGGGTCCGCCAGGAGCCCACCGCGCTTGACGGCACGGGCACGGACGGTACCGGGGACGGCGGCCTGGCCGCGGCGAGCGATCCGGCTGATGACGGCACCGCTGATATGTGGAGCGCCCGGGTGCGGCGCCGCGCGCTGAAGTCGCTGCCGCCGGGCAAGCTGCTGCCCGACACCCAGCCCGCCTATGTCGCATCGTGGATCTACGTGTTCGGCGTCGGTTCCCTGGCCGCGCTGGGCGTGGTGATCGTGTCCGGGTTCGGCCTGGCGCTCGGCGGCCCGGACTGGTGGCATTACAACCCGGTCGGGCATTTCTTCAACAGCCTGCACGTGTGGAGCGTCGAGCTGTTCATGGCGCTGCTCGTCATCCACCTGTGGGGCAAGTTCTGGATGGCCGCCTGGCGCGGCCGCCGCACCCTGACCTGGATCACCGGCGTGGTCGCGTTCCTGGCCGCCGTCGTCGAGTGTTTCACCGGGTACGTGTCCCAGCAGAACTTCGACTCGCAGTGGATCTCCACCAGCGGCAAGGACGCGTTCGACTCGGTCGGGGTCGGCGCGTTCTTCAACGTGATGAACTTCGGCCAGATGCTGATGTGGCACATCGTGCTCATCCCGATCGCGCTGATCGCGATCATCGGCGCGCACGTGCTGCTGGTCCGGGTCCGCGGGGTCTCGCACCCGATCGACGCGCATCCCAAGGTCACCGGGAGCAGGCGGCTGCGGCGGCGCGCCATCGCCGCAGCCGACGCCGCGCCGTGGCGAGGCCCGAACCGGCGTTATGACCTGCTGAAGGAAGGCACCATCGCGTCGGTGGTCGTGCTGGCGCTCACGCTGGGCCTGTCCGGCCTGCTGTCCTCACCGGACGTGCCGCCGATCACCATCGCGACCTGGGCCCGGCTGGCGCCCGCCGACTTCCTGGGCACCGCCGCCAGCGAGCTGAACGGAACCAGCGAAACCGCTACCTACGGGCCGCCTTACAACAACCAGAGCGGCAGCGTCCAGAAGCTCCTGTTCTCCCCGCAAACCTGGTTCGGGGTTACCCAGCCGGTCAACGCCGCGCAAGACTTCGTCGTCGGGCCGCTGACCGCGCTCGCCGTCACCGACCCAGCCGTCGCCGGTCCGCTGGCCAGCTATAAGGCCGCCTCCGCCGCCCAGCAGCTGAGTTGGGCCACCGCGTACGGGAACGCGGTGGCGAAGGTGAAGTTCGTGAACAGCAGCCCGGTCGTCCCCGCGGCTAAGGACGGCCCGGTCCCGGCCATGATGGCCGGAGAACTCACCCTGGCGCGCAGCGGCGCGCTGGACACCGACCTGCTCGGCCAGCAGGCGTTCTACGGCACCAACTTTACCAAGCCTCTATTGTTCATCGAGGACGGCGCCTACTTCTCCAATCAGGCCCAGGCGCTGGGCCTGACCGGCAGCCAGTGGGGCGTGATGAACGAGCCCGGCAGCTACCCGGGCCAGCCGTGGCTGTGGCTGTACACGCTGTGGTACCAGGTCCCGGGCTGGACCAACTCGGCCAACATCGACATGATCGCCATCTACATGACCGGCGTGGCTACCATCTTGCTGCTGTGCGTGCCGTTCATCCCTGGGCTGCGCGACATCCCCCGGCTCATTCCCGTGCACCGGCTCATCTGGCGGCACTGGGACGGCCCGGCGGTTGAACCCGCCGCGGGAAACATCCCCGCGCCCGAACCCGCCGCAGGAAACGGCAAGGTCAGCACTGAGAGCGCAGACCAGTCAAGGTTGTGACGGGTCTACCGGACCCGCTCAGCGTAGGGTGAGGTGGCTCCATCGGCCGCTGTGGCGCAGGTCACGGTGCATCAGCTCGGCGGCTACCTCGACGCGGTCACGCGTCCGGAGGCGACGGCGGCGGTGAGGGCTTGGTGGTCACGCTCGTTCTGGTCGGCGTAGGCGGCGGCGAACTCGGCGATGGCCTGGTCGAAGACGGCGGATTGGCCGAGGTAGGCGGCGATGGCGATCCGGTCCCCGGACCGGGCATGCGCCCGGGCCAGCGTCCAGCCGCATAGCTCGCCGTAGGCGCGCATTCCCGTCGCGGTCAGCGCTTCAATGTCGGCGGAGAACTTCCCGTCCCGTAGCTGGCGGACGTAGAAGTCGTGCGGCCGGCCGTCGGGGTCGACCTGGGCGCGCTGCCAGCCGAGGAAGATGTCGCTGGCGGCCTGCATGAGCCGCTGCCCGGCCACCACCCGCTGGCCGTGGTTGGCGTATTGGCTGGCCCCGGCGAAGTCCTCGAGTACGGACCGTTCGGCCTCTTTCACCTGCAAGAATAGCGGGTCCGAGGCGTCGCGCCCGAGCATCAGGACGATCCAGCAGCGGGTCCCGACGCTGCCGACGCCGACCACCTTGCGGGCCATGTCGGTGAACTCGAACTGCTCCAGCAGGTAGCGGCGGTCGGTTTCCAGGGTGCGCCGGTAGCCGCCGATCAGCCTCCTGAGCTCGGTTTCCAGCTTCGCCTGGTCCGCCGCGCCCGCGATCAGGTCGGACAGCGGCACAACCAGGGGCGGGTCGGCCACGATCCGCGGCCTGCCGTCCACCTGCTGGGTCAGCTTGGCCAGGGCCTGCAGGCTGTCCCGGGTCCGTGCCTTGGCCACCGCCCGGTCNNGCCTCGCGGTACCGGGCGACCGCCGCGGTCACCACCGTGCGGCGCGGCCCGGGCCGCCAGCCGTTGCCGCGCCCGGCCACCTCCAGGCTGGCCGCCAGCCGCTTGACGTCCCACTCCCAGGGCCCCGGCAGTGTCTCGTCGAAGTCGTTGAGGTCGAAGACCAGGGCCCGTTCGGGCGAGGCGTAGACGCCGAAGTTGGACAGGTGCGCATCGCCGCAGGCCTGCACGGCCAGGCCTGACACGGGCGTGGCCGCGAGGTCGGCGGCCATCGACAGGGCCGCGCCGCGGAAGTAGCTGAACGGCGAGGCCAGCATCCGGGCGTAGCGGACCGGTACCAGGTCGGGCAGCCGCGTGACGGCCTGGCGTTCGAGCAGGCCCACCGGATCCGGGCGGTCCGCGGGCGGGTCGTAGACGGCATGGCTGGCCCGGGGCACCGCGGACCGGGCGGCCTTGCCCCGCTCGGCCCGTTCGGCCGGGGTCAGCCGTCCGGCCGCCGAGTCCAGCGCGAACCGCCGGCCGGACCCCGGCGGCACCGGGTTACGCGTAGCGTTCATGCCCTCAACCCTCGGTCGCCGCCGGCCCCGGCGCAAGCGGGTGCGCCGGGGGCCGGGCTGCGCGTGCGCCGGCCGGTCAGCCGGTGATGTACAGGTCGTCGCGGACGTCGTAGACGCCGGCCGCCATCCACGTCGCGTCGATGACCGCGTCGTGCTCGGCCCAGGTGCGGACGTGGCCGGTCAGCGTCACCGTGTTCCCGCTGGTATCCACGGCCACGTCGCTATCGTCGGGAACCAGCGCGTAGCGGTCCAGCGCGTCCTGCACGTTAAGGGTGACGTCCACCGGGTCGGCGCCGGCGCTGATGTCGATGTCGTCCTTGACGTTGCGAACTCCGGTCAGGTACGCCACCGCCTGCTCGGCCGCGGTCCGCTCGGTGCCGTAGGTCACCGTGCCGGTCAGGGTCAGGTTGCCGTCCCGCGCGGTCGCCTCGACGCCGTCGGGCACGGCGACGTTCAGCGACAGCGCGTCGTTCGCGGTCGTGGTCAGCGTCGCGTCGTCCCGGTAGTCCCCGGTCGCCAGGACGACCTCGAGGTGGTTCTGCAGCTTGTTCACCCCGGCGACGCGCCGCGCCGCGGCGGCGGCCCCGAGGTACTGCGGGTAGCTGGGCACGGTGCCGTTCAGCGCCACGTCCCCGTTGATGTTCTTCACCGAGATATCGGAGTCATTGACGAGCGGGTCGTAGCTGAGCTCGCGTTCGACGGCGTCGCGGATGTCCTTGGTCTGGCTCATAGCGTTTGTGTCCTCCCGGTAGCGGGCCAGGGTGCATATTTCTTCACTTGCCAGTCCACCCGCCCGGCCGGGAATCGGGAAAGCGATACTGCCTGTGGCGCCATAGGCCCGCGCTATCAGCCAGCGCGGGACAGGGATGCTGGTGCGGGCCGGGTCGCGCCGTCGGCGGTGTCGAACAGGATCTGCTGCAGCGGGCGGGGCAGGTCGCCGTTCCAGACCAGGGCCGCCGTCGCGGTCAGCGGACGGTCGGCGACGGCGACCCGGACCATGTCACCGGTGCCCGTGGGCCGGGGCAGCCGGATCACGCCGGGC
>PLIQ01000203.1 GCA_003140115.1 Actinomycetota bacterium
GGCCGGCCGGCCCGCTGGCCGGCCCAGCCGGGAGCGCCAGCGGCACCGCGGTGGGCCCGAACTTGACGAACGCCCAGGCGGCCAGGACGAATAGGACGACGATCGCCGCCGCGGCGATCGCGATCCAGCGCAGCCAGCGCCGCCTCCGCGGGGGGCGCAGGGAAACACCGATGACCGTACTCGAGCACCCACCTAGAGCTCATCCGGTCCGGCGGCGCCTACCATCGACTCTGGGAGCCCTCCCGATGACCTGTACCCTGCACGTGGCCTGGGATGAGCGGCTGGCCGGTTACGACTTCGGCCCTGGCCACCCGATGGCGCCGCTGCGGCTCAAGCTGACCATGGAGCTGGCGCAGGCCTTCGGCCTGGGCCGCCTGGAAACGAGTTCCGTCATGACGACGGCATCGGGCCCGCCCTGGTCGACGACATCATCTACGCCGTGGCGCTGACCGCCATCCCGGCCCGCGGCGGGCAGGCGGCGTAACGAGACGGACCGGGCGACTGACCTTGATCCAGGCTTCGCTCAGCTACGCGATCGACACCAGGTCGCCCGCCACCGCGGACATCACCGATTACTTACGCTGGCGATTTGCCTTCCGCTCAGTGTCGCCGTCCGGTGATCCAGTTGGTCATGTCACGCGCGAGGTACTTATCCGGGACTTTGGTCCTACGGGCTTTGGGACCCTCAGCTCTAAAGGCGCCGGTCCCCTAGAGCGCATCTTTTGGTGATCAGCTACTCGCCCGCGCCGCGTGGGCTATTAGCGGCCTGAACCCGGAGGCTCCGATGAGCGCCCTTGCCATCAACCTGAATCAGCCCGGCAGTTATCTGCACTGGAACGTCTTCACGATCTCGGTGGCGAACCTCGTACTGATCGCAGTCATGGTCGCCATCTTCGGTGCAGCGCTGCTGCTGCCGTTCCCGAAGCTACACCGCCACAACGGCCAGTTGCCCGAAACGGCCGCACCGGACTACAGCCCCGACCCCACGCCCGCGGCGGGGGATGAGCGGATGTGGACGGCGCGGGTGCGCCGACGAGCGCTGACCTCCCTGCCGCCGGGCAAGCTGCTGCCCGACCGCCAGCCCGCCTACGTGGCCTCCTGGGCATACGTGTTCGGCGTCGGAGCACTGGCCGCGCTGGGCGTGGTCATCGTGAGCGGCTTCGCCCTCGCCCTGGGCGGCCCCGACTGGTGGCACACCAACCTGGTCGGGCACTTCTTCAACAGCCTGCACCTGTGGAGCGTCGAGCTGTTCATGGCGCTGCTGGTCATCCACCTGTGGGCCAAGTTCTGGATGGCCGCCTGGCGCGGCCGCCGCACCCTGACCTGGATCACCGGCGTGGTCGCCTTCGTCGCCTCGATCGTGGAGTGCTTCACCGGGTACCTGTCCCAGCAGAACTTCGACTCCCAGTGGATCTCCACCAGCGGCAAGGACGCGTTCAACGGGGTCGGGGTCGGCGCGTTCTTCAACCTGATGAATTTCGGTCAGATGCTGATGTGGCACATCGTGCTCATCCCGATCATCCTCATCGCGATCGTCGGTGCGCACGTCCTCCTGGTCCGGGTCCGCGGCGTGAGCCACCCGCTGCCCACCGGCAGGCCCCGTGGCCTAGCTGCCCGCCGGGCGGCCCGCGCCGCCGACGGCGCGCCCTGGCGCGGCCCGACCCGGCGCTACGACATCCTCAAGGAAGGCACCATCGCGGCCGTGGTGGTGCTGGTGCTCACCGTCGGCCTGGCCAGCCTGCTGTCCTCACCGGATGTCCCGTCGGTCACCGTGGCCAGCTGGGTCCAGGCCGCCCCGGCCGACTTCCTGGCCACCGCCGCCACCGAGCTCAACGGCACCAGCGAGACCGCCACCTACGGCCCGCCTTACAACACCAACGGCACCCCGCAAAGCATCCTCTTCGCCCCCGCGGACATCTTCGGCGTCCGGCAGCCGATCAACGCGGCGCAGACGTTCGTGCTCTCCCCGCTATCCAAGCTCGCGCCGACCGACCCGGCGCTGGCCACCGCGCTGACTACCTACCTCGCCGCGTCTGCGGCCCAGCAGCTCAAGTGGGCGACCAATTACGGCACCGCGGTCACCAAGGTCACGTTCAGCAGCGACGGGACGCCGGTGGTGCCCAAGGCCAACGACGGACCCGTCCCGGTCATGCTGGCCACCGAGCTGACCCTGGCCCGCAGCGGCGCGATAGACGCGGACCTGCTCGCCCAGCAGCCGTTCTACGGCACCGACTTCACCAAGCCGCTGCTGTTCCTGGAGGACGGCAGCTACTTCGCCGACCTGGCCACCACCATGGGCCTGACCGGCACCCAGTGGGGCGTCATGAACGAGACGGGTAGCTACCCGGGCCAGCCCTGGCTGTGGCTGTACCAGCTGTGGTATCAGCTCCCCGGCTTCAGGACCTCGGCCAACGCGGACCTGATCGCCATCTACCTGACCGGCCTGGCCACTGTGCTGCTGCTGGCCATCCCGTTCATCCCCGGCCTGCGGGACATCCCCCGGTGGATCCCGGTGCACCGGCTCATCTGGCGGAACTGGAACAACCAGCAGTCGGCCGAGCCCAGCGGGCAGCCGGCACCAGGCCCCAAGCCCGAATCCGCGGGCCAGAAGTAACGAGGACCGCACCCCCTGCCGGTCAGCGAGCTGATCCTTGTGATCGCCGAGCGGTCAGGTCAGGCTCGCGCGGATGGCCAGGCAACGATGTGCGGCCCGCCTGGCGAGCTCCTGGCCGTCGAAGCCGGGTGGGAAACGCCAGATCGGGACCTCTGTCCGTGGCCGGGCCGGCCTTTGGCCCTATAACCCGGCCGAAGCCGGGAGCCAACCTGGAAATGAACATGAGCGGTCTGGATTCAGATCGGACGCTCAGGATCTGGGCGGCGAATGCTCTGCCCAGCATAGAAAGAAAGGCTCCGACAATGAAGCTCATCATAGGAACGGCGCTCGGCGTCGTGGCATTGGGCGTGGGCGTGGCCCTGCTCGCAGGCAAGGATGACATTCGTAAATTCCACCGCATGCGCAGCATGTGAATGGGTGCGCTGCCCGCGAATGTACCTCGTCGTACCGGCAGCGTAGCGCGGCAACAGAAGCGGAAGTGAAACAGCATGCCGGAGTCTTTATATGGTGTCCAGGGCTTAGCCTTCGTGCTTGCCGCGCATGATAACGACCGGGCACGGTGCGTGATGCAC
>PLIQ01000320.1 GCA_003140115.1 Actinomycetota bacterium
CCATCAGCTCGATCTGAGCACCCAGCCACAGGGCTGGCTCCCCGCGGGGGTGTTTACTGGCGTGGTGGCTGATGGGGACGAGCGGATGCTGGTCGCCTTGGTGGCTGGGGCTACCCGGGGCGCGGGGCGGGCGATTGCCGTCGAGCTGGCGCGGGCTGGGTTCTTTGTCTATGCGACGGGGCGCAGCAGCCGGGCGACGGGGCCGTCGGAGATCGGCAGGCCGGAGACGATCGAGGAGACCGGTGACCTGATCCGGGCGGCGGGCGGGGCGGGCGCCGCGCGGGTGGTTGATCACGAGGATCCCAGCCAGGTGGCCGCCCTGGTGGCGGCCATCGAGGACGAGCGGGGCCGCCTCGATGTGCTGGTCAACGACATCTTCGGCGGCGACCGGTACATGCAGTGGGACAAGCCGTTGTGGGAGCACGACCTGGCGGGCTGCGGATGCTGCGGATGGGCGCGCATACCCATTTGATCACCTGCCAGGCGGCCATCCCGGTGCTGCTGCGGACCGCCGCTGCGCAGGGCACCCGCGGCCTGGTGGTGGAGATGACCGACGGGACCTCGCAGGCCAACGCCGAGTTCCGGCGCAATGCCGGTTTCTACTACGACCTGGTCAAAGCCAACGTCGAGCGGATCGTGAAGGGGCTGGCCGCCGAGCTTGAGCAGCTGCCGGTGACGGCGGTCGGGGTGACGCCGGGCTGGCTGCGTTCGGAGATGCTGGGGCTACCTGGCGGCCTACGGCTGGGAACGGGAAGACGGCGAGGGCATCGACCGGTTCCGCTGATCCAGGCACCGCGGATGTCCCGCAGGTGACACTCAAGCGTCAAGGGGTTTCGCGGGCGATCGATCAGGTGGTTGTGCCGTGGTTAAAGCAGTACCGGGTCTGGGTGTAGGGGCTCTTACCGAACGAGAGAACCTTCACCGGTGTGACGCCGAAGACGAGCCCCTGGCGGCCACCGGCATCGCCGAACACCTCGCCGGTGACCTCGAAATCCCAGTCGAGCTTGGACTTCCACATCGCCGCCAGCCGTCGGAGCTGCGCGGTGTCGGTCACGCGAGCGGCGGTTCCCTCGACCACGACGTCGAGCCCGGACCGGAGATGGCTGGTGCCGGTGGTGAGGATGCAGCGGGGATTGGACTCCAGGTTCTTCGCTTTCTGCTCATGCGAGCCGGCGCAGAAGTGAAGCGTCCCGTCGAGCCATATCGCCGGGAGCGGCGTGACGTGCGGCCGCCCGTCGCGACGTACCGTGGACAGCCAGAACATCTCTGACTTCGACAGCACATCGGCCACCTCGGCCCACGGCCGGGCCGCAGCACCCGGCTCGCTGAATCCCTCGTTCAACTCTACGGTCGGTTCGGTCCCGGGCATCGACGCTCTCCTGTTCAGGGTCTCGTCCGATCAGCTCATCACCAGATAGACGCGGCGCCCAGGCGGAACTCATCGCTCCGTGACGCAGGTAGAGGTCGCGCAGGATAACCACCGCCGACCGGCGCGGAGATCACGTGATTGACTCATGGCCCTGGTCGGTCTTGAATTAGCGGCCTAAGGAGTAGTTGCCGTGGCCATGGGCGGCTGTGGCTGGACTGCTAGAGGAGAATTGTGATGCGCTACCAGGTGGGCAGTGTTCGGCGGCTGATCGGTATCGGGCTGGCCGGGACGGCCATGGTGGCGGCGGCGAGCTTGGTGCCGGCTCTTCCTGCCTCGGCCACGCCAGTCACCGGGCCGGCCGGCTATGGCACTTATCTGGCTCTCGGGGACTCGGTGGCGTTCGGCTATGTGCCGCCTCAAGCGGTGCCGGCGCCAAACTATTCTGACCCCCGCTCCTTCGTCGGCTACCCGGAGGACGTGGCCCGGGCGCTGCATCTCCCGGTGTCGAATGCCTCCTGCCCCGGCGAGACCACGGCCAGCTTCCTGGTGCCCGGAGCGGCAAGCAACGGCTGCGAGAACAGCCCCGGCTCCTCCGTCGGCTACCGCACCGAGTATCCGTTGCATGTGCAATACCGGGGCACCCAGATGCAGTACGCCCTCAGGTATCTGGCCGTGCATCGTGACACCCGGCTGGTGACGATCGACATCGGCGCCAACGACGTGTTCCTCTGCGAGGAAACCACGACAGACGGCTGCACGAGCACGGCCGAGCTTGCGGCCGTGCTGCAGGAGATCGCGGCCAACCTGACAGCTATCTACACCCAGATCCGTGACGTCGCCCACTACCACGGCCTCCTGGTCGCGCTGACCTACTACTCGCTCAGCTACGCCCCAGGCCAGGTGGCAGGCACTGAGGCACTCGACTCGGTGATCGCGTCGGTCACCGAGAAATTCGGCGGGAAGGTCGCCGACGGCTTCGCCGCCTTCGAAGGGCCCTCTGCGGCCTTCGGGGGCTCTGCGTGCGCGGCGGGACTGCTTATCAAGCTTCCCGACGGGACCTGCAACATCCACCCCTCGCCTGCTGGGCACCTATTGCTGGCCCAGGCCATCGAGGATGTCCTCTAGGCCTCTCTCTCCTGCCAGGCCGCGCGGATGTCCTCCAGTGGCGCGTCGGGCAGCACNNATCATGCCCGACCGGCCCGCTACGTTAGCCGTTCATCGCCCCGTAGTTCCACTGCTGCACGAACGGCCACCAGTTGTGGTTCATCGGGGGCGACCACTGGCCGCTGGTCGAGAACGAGCTCATGCGGAACGGCTGCAGGTCACTGCCGTCGGAGGTGAGCCCGGGCTGACTGTCCCGCAGTGCGTCTGTGCTCGAGGTCAGGGTTGGGAGTTCCACAGGGCATCGATGGGGAGGGCACGCAGGCGGTCTCCGAAGGGGAGGGTTTGCTGGCCGGTGTAGAGGACGTATCCGGCTATCAGCCGCGGGCCCAGCCGGTGGGCGAGGTGGCGCAGGCCGGCCAGGTCTTCGCTGCGGACGGTGGCTCCGGCCTTCACCTCGATGGCGACCACCCGGCCATCAGGGGTTTCCAGGACGGCGTCTACCTCGACCTTGTCCTTGGTGCGGTAGTGGTGCAGACGAGCCCGTTCCTGGCCCCAGGTGAGCTGGCGGGCCAGTTCCATCAGAACGAACGTCTCGATCATGGGTCCGGCCGCCCCGTCGGGTTCGCCGAGGCGCGTGGCGTCCTGGCCGAGCAGGTGCGAGGCAATACCGGTGTCGACGAAGGCCAGCTTGGGCGTGCCGATGGCCCGCTGGGACGGGCTGGCTGACCAGGCGGGGATCTGCTTGATGAGGAAGACGGCCGACAGCAGTTCGAGGTAGCGGTTCAGCGTGGTCCGGGGTATGCCGGATGCTGTCGCGAGCGTCGCGGGGACGAGCAGCCCGCCGGATCGGCCGGCGAGCAGGGCCAGGAGCCGGCGCAGGTCGCCGCGGCGCTCGATGGCCGCTAGCTCTGTGACGTCACGCTCGATGAGGTTCGTCAGGTAGGAGTCAAAGAAGGCGGCGCGGCGGCGAGGGGACCGGCGGATGGCCTCGGGGTAGCCGCCGCGGACGACGCGGTCGAGATAGTCGCGCTTGCGCAGCGTGGAGGTCCGGGACAAGCCCGGGCCGCGGGCGAATGCGGCGTCTGCGAAGGCGTCGGGGGACCGTTCCAGCTCGCCCTGGGAGAAGGGCCACAGCTCGATGATCTCCATCCGGCCGGGCAGGGCGTCGGGGAGCCCGCGCAGTGCCAGTACCTGGGCGGACCCGGTGAGCAGAAACTGCCCGGGACGCGGGTCGGTATCGACAGCCACCTTGATCGACCGGAACAGCCACGGAGCCAGCTGAACCTCATCGATCACCATGAGGCCGTCGTGCTCGACGAAGCCAGCCGGATCGTCTTGAGCGGCGCGCAGCGTGGCCGGATCGTCCAGGAGACGCACCACGGTGTTCGGGTGTTCCAGGGTGGTGATCCTGGCCAGGGTGCTCTTGCCGACTTGCCTGGCGCCGTTAAGCGTAACGACACGCGTATCGGCCAGGGCCTCGGTCACGAGGCTCTCCGCCTCGCGCGATACCAGATTCCCGCTCTGATCCATCTCACAAGTATGGTCTGGCTAGGCGGTCATGATGGTCAGATAGCCGCATGAATCGTGGACATCTAGACGGATACTCTGTGGACATCTAGCCGCGAGGTTCGTGGTCATCTGGCCGCAGGCGTTGGGCGGGTGCTGAGCGGCTTGAACCACGGCCGTTCGGCGAAAAGAATTTCAATTGTCCCGAACGCGCGGTGAGGTTCCGGTGACCGTCCTCACGTCGGACCCTGAAGACATCGCCAGCCTGTGCGGCTGTCCGCGACTATGGCAGGCGTTCGCCGAGCGGGGCGGTGAGGCCGAGTTCGGTGCGCAGCCATTCGGTGTCGATCGGTCGTTCGCCGCGCGCGGCGGCGAGCCCGGCCTGGTATTCGAGCTGGCGCAGCAGGCTCTCCAGCCGGAGTGCCTCTGCCATGTTGCCCTCGGCGGCGCTCGCCGCGGAGTGCCGCGGGGTACGGAACTCCAGCACCGCCACGGACTGTTCCAGCCAGGCTTTCTCCCACTCCCGGGCCGGCGACTCGCTATCGGGCACTGGCCCCCAGGCGAAGTCCAGCGACGGCTCGGACTGCGCCTGCTCGGCAACCTCCGGCTCCGCGCCGATATCCGCGAGGATCTGCAGTAGCCTCGTCAGCCGGCGATGTGAGTTCACCTGGACCCGCACCCGGTCCCTGTCCGGCGTTACCCGGCCGAGCACCAGGCGCTCCGTGTCCTCGGCCGGGTCCAGCAGGTGGGCGGATCCGTCCCGGTGGAAGTGCATCACGATGGGCTCGTCGGACGGGCCCGTGACCTGGTCGCCCCACCAGACGAGCTGGCCGTCCCAACCGCCTTCTTCCTCCGCGAAGTCCGAACGCGCGGACAACCGCTCCGTCACGTCGCCGCTGACGGTGACCGTCGCGTCGATGAGCACCATCGGCTCACCGTCGGTATTCGTCAGCACCACCGGCGCCGACCGCTTCCACCAGACCCGGGAAGCCAGCACGGTCGTGAGCCGCGCGATGACAGGACTGACGTTCTCCCCGAACTCCGGCTCCGGCTCCTCGCCGGTTTCCCAGCGTACGCAGTACGGCTCGGCCTGCCCGAACCTGATCTCACCGGGCTCGGGCAGCCGGTCGCGCGGCGCGCCCGACAACTCCTCAAGCACACGCCACACTGTCTGCTCCGCGTACTCCGCCACCGCGTCGCCTTCGAGGGGACTGAGCCAGATCCCGTTCCCCGTGCTGCGCCAGATCCCGTCCGTCGGCACCAGCGCGCCCAGCCAGACCGACCATGGTGCCGCGCCGTCTAGCGCCGCCGCCGGGAACTGTGTATACCGGCGCAGGCCAGAAACCAGCTCGGTGCACCACACGCCCGGCGCCGCCTCCGGCTCTCCCACCTGCCAGATCCCGAACCGCACGTGCTCGTCCCACTCCGACGCCCGCGCCGCCAGTTCCCCCGCCGTCGCCGGGTCCGCCGCGAACTCCCGCAACGGGGTGTTCCGCGGACCGTCGCTAGCTCGGTCCGCTTCTGGGGATCCGGAAATACCGGCAACGGGGTATGTGACCGCGACCTCGACGGCTAGCGCGTCGAATTGGTCGCGTTCGGCGGCTTGCCAGTACTCAGCCTCCAATCTGGGCCGTTCCGCGTCCGCCCATTTCCTGACCGTCGCACCCCACTGCGTCCGGCTCAGGAAGGCATCGATCGCCTTGCGTAGCGCCTCGCTGCCGGACCGGTCGCCGAACCTGGTCAGAGCGGCTCGCTCCCGCTCACCAGGCTCGGCTGCCGTGTGCGCCTGGGCCAGCGCGTCGGCATAGATTTCGGCAGCCAGCTCGTCGTCGGGGTGCTCGCGCAGGTAGGGCTCGATCAGTTCGCACGCCTCACCAGGATGCCCCCTGACCGACGCCGCGCGGATCACCTCAAGTCGCAGTTCCGGGTCGTCGACGGCATCCGCCCGGGAGAGCAGTTCGCTGGCATACCCGCGCTCGGCATCCTCGTCTTCGGTGACATGCGCCGCCCACGCGGCCACCGCGAGCGTACCGATCCGGGGCGGCCCCGTCGCGGACGCCAGCATCAGCCGCGCCGTCTGGGCTAGCTCCTCGCCCGGGACTCCGAAACTCAGCCGGATCTGCATCATCGCGCCAGCGGCAATCGAGTCCGGCAGCTCCACCGCAAGGATTCCAGCCACATCAGCGGGGCTGGTCCGCGGATCGAGCAGGCACCGGTAGCGTTCGGCTGTCTGCTGCTCGCGCTCGGCCTTCGCGCGGCGTCGCCCCTGTTCGGCGCGCTTGGCACCTGCTTTGACGCGGTCCTGCCTCTTGCGGCGGTTGCTCTTAGCCACGACTATCCTTCCGTTCCCACCGCGACA
Organism: Actinomycetota bacterium; assembly: GCA_003140115.1. The sequence goes on from PLIQ01000320.1 coordinate 6,339, forward strand.
GGCTAACCGCCGGTGTCCCGTCAGGCCCGGCGATCGCTGAGGCCCGTGGCTCAGCGGCCATGCTGCGGCGCTGGCGCAGCCTGCTCGAACGACTCGCCCTCTCAGCTTGAAGCACACGCCGCGTCTGGGTCACGGGCGGGCGAGGAAGAGCTGCTTCTCGCGGCCGAGGTGCGCTGCCCATTCGAGATGGTCCGCGCCTGCGAAGTGCAGGTACGCGCGGAGGGCGTCCCGCATCGCGTCGACGAACCCGTCGGCGCGGCGCGGCGCGAAGCCGTCCTCCCACCAGACGTCGAGGACCTCCACGCGGGCCTGGTCCCGGTCGATCCGCGGTTCGATCCGGCCGACGAAGCGGTCGCAAAAGGAGATCGGGAGCACGTACCAGCCCCAGCGGCGCTTTGCGGGCGGGAAAAAGCCCTCCCACACGTAATCGAAGCCGAACAGGCTCGCGACGAGGCCGTTATCCCACAACAGCGAGTCGAACGGGGCGATGAACGCGACGGAGGGCACCGGCTCCGGCGGCGCCTGCAGCAGCGCGAGTTCCTCGGCCAGGACGAAGCGCTTGCCGCGCACACCCTCGACCTCGACGGGTACGAGCACGCCGAGCTCGACCAGCTCCCGGCGCAGCTCGTTGCGCCCCGGCCGTCCCGGGGCCGACTCCGGGTTGGCGATGCGGTCGAACGTGCCGCCGGCGCCGCCGGCGCCGAGCAGGCCGTGGGCGCGGTACCGGGACAGGAGCTTGTGCCGGAGCTGTTCTCGCACCGGCACCTCGTGCGCGAGCAGCCCGGCCGGGAGCAGCCGCTCGAGGAGGTCGTAGTACCGGCGGTTGCCCTCGCGCCGGGCCAGGCCGATCACGCCCGTGACGGTGTACGCCTCGAGCACGGCGCGCACGACGTTTTCCGGCATCCCGAACCAGTCCTTCGGCGCTCCGTGCTCGGACTCGAAATCGAGCGCCGACAGCGCGCCCTCGGCACGGATCCGCGCGAGCACGCGGTCGGCCACCACGGCGTTCTCGGCGAGGATCGCGGCGTGGAACCGAGGCCCCTTGCGGCCGTAGCCCAGCCGGAACCAGGGGACCTCGCTCGCCGGAACGAGCGACAGCGCCTTGTTGGTGGTCTCGAAGATCTCACGGCGTTCGTAAAGCAAGTCGCACCAGGCGGGCTCGTAGCCGGCGACGCGCGCGTGCAGCACGAGGTCGTGGTTCCGGCCGGCGACCGCGATCGGGTCGAACTGGATCGACCCTAGCTTCCGGAAGACCTCCAGCACCCCGTCNNTCCTCAGCAGTCACCTTCACCTGGAAGACCGACGTGGCTCGTCCCTTTCGGCGCTCCAACCTCGCGCGTGGCAGGTCAGCCGTCCGCGGCGGGAAGCTCCTGGGCGATCTCCCAGATGTGGCCGCCCGGATCGGCGAAGGTCGCCGTCCGCATGCCCCAGTCCCGGTCGGCAGGGCCGGTAAGCAGCTGCACGCCACGCCCGGCGATCTGGGTGCACACCGCGTCCACGTCATTGACGATGATCGCGAACTGCCCCACGCCCTTCCCGGCCTCCTCCAGGACCTCCGGCAGCGGCTGTGCCGCCGCCGAGGACCGGTGCAGGAACAGGAAGATGCCCTCGAACCGGAGCATCGCCGTGTCGTCGTCCGCCGGCTGGGCGTCCAGGCCGAACGCGTCTGCGTAGAACTTCCGTGCCTCGGCGAGATCGGGGACGTAGAGCGTTATCGCACCGATCTCCCTTTTCCAGTCCGCCATGGCGCCGCCTTCCTTCTGTGCTGTGTGGTACCGGGCGCGGCCCGCTCAGCCGCGCGGGATCCGGGTGTCCTGCGGGCCCAGCCAGGTGCGGCCGTCGAGCAGTTCGCGTGCCGCGTCGAGGTGCCCGGCGTGGACCGCGGTCTCGGTGATGACGTGCAGGATGATCTCCCGTACGTCGCGGAACCGCCAGCCGCTGAAGTAGTCCGGCCATCTGGCCGGCGGCGCGTCCAGGCTGAGCCCGGCCAGGACCGCGTCGGAGGCCGCGCTCTCGCGCCGGTACAGGTCGAGCACGGCCTCGGCCGGCTCGTCCGGCGACAGCTGCCAGCCCGTGTCGTCGTTGAGGTCCAGTGCCTCGCCCGCCGCGACTGCGCGGAACCAGAACCGCTCGTCGTCGACGGCGAGGTGCCGCACCAGGGCCAGGCACGACCAGCCAGACGGCAGCACCGGCTGCCGGAGGCTCTCCTCCGACAGGCCCTTCAGGACACCGAGCACGTGACGGCGCTGGCCGTCCAGCCATTCAACGAGCGCCTCCCGCTCTCTGTCCGGGGTCGGCTCCGTCATCTGCTCTCCTCGCGCCCGGTTCCGCGGCCATCCGGCCGCGAGCATCCTCGCAGAGATCCGCCGCAACGGCGATCTCCTCAGTGCGTGCAATACCGACTGCGGGAGCGCCGCAGAATCATCGCCGCCCGCAGGCCATGCCCGCGGTGCCGGCCGCCAGGCCGCGCTCAGCCTTTGGTCACTCACCTCGCTGAGAGTGCTGAGCCAATCCCATGGTGTTCCCCCCGTTCACCTCTAGCGGCGTGCTCAAGGCGGTGGCCAATGCCACCTCACTGGCGGACGCCCTCGCCGGCGCCCCGGCCGTTGATGATGCTCTCCGCCGGTGGAGCGAGGCCCAGCTCCAGGTCGCTGCCCAGGTCATGCCGTTCGCTGAGTACGCCGAGCGGAGCCAGGTGTTCGAGATGCCAGACCTCGCCATCACGCCACCCGCAGCGACCAACGAATGGCTGTCCTCCGCCTATCCCGGGTTCGTCCTCACGCTCCCCGGTGCGTGACCGGGGAGACGGCAGACGCAAAGTCCTGCACCGCTTGATTCCGGCAGACCGGCGTACCGTTCCGCCTCCCGGCACTAGTTACCAGGACCGTAGAGGCCGAAGATGAGGCGCGGGTCACCGGGGCGGAACGTGCCGAGGAACTGGGAGCTGTCGCCGATGGCGCGGCAGCGGGCGAGCAGGTCATGACCGAGGGCGAGTTGGCGTCGCTCCCAGGCCGCGAGGGCGGCCGGGACGTTCCCGCCCGCGGCGGTGAGCTCCTCGGCCAGGGCCCAGCCGTCGGCGGCCGCCTTCGCCGTCCCGGCGGCCGCGTGCGGGCGTACGGCGAAGGCTGCGTCACCGATCAGGCAGATGCGCCCGAACGCCATCCGGGATACTTCGATGTCGTAAATGACCTGGACGAACGGCTCCGCCACGTGGGTCACGACCTCGGCTAGCGGGGGTGCCAGCCGACTCACGGCGGCCTGCCGCAGGTCCGACAGCGCCCGCTCGGTGGCCGCGCCAGGCGGCAGCGAGACTGGTCGCAGCACGCCGTCGCGGCCGGTCATGAGCTCATCGAGCGGGGCGCCCGCGGCCACGTTGACGTACCAGACCATGTTGATCAGGCGTTCCCCGCGCCGCACGGAGCCGTCCAGGCCGGGGATGGGGTAGACGAGGATGTGGCTGCCGGGCAGCACCTGGTAGGTGAGGGCGTCGCTGAGCAGCGCGTACGTGGCCGAGGAGACCTCGCTCTCGGGCAGGGTGCCGCGCCAGGCCACATAGCCCGAATAGGAACGCTGGGCGGCCGGCTGAAGCCGGGCGCGGGCGAGGGAACCGACGCCGTCCGCGCAGATGAGCAGGTCCGCTTCGGCCCGCTGGCCGGTCGCGAGCGTCACGGACACGCGATCGGCCTGCTGACCGAAGTCGGTGACTTCGGCGCCCAGCTGGTACCGGCCGGCGCCGAAGATGCCGAGCAGGGACCGGTACATGGTGTTCCAGGACGAGAACCGGTAGCGGTGCGGCTGCTCGTGCTGGACGCTGCCGTCGCGGTCCAGGAAGCGGATCCAGTTGGTGCTCGAGCAGACGTCCTCGGCGCGCAGGCCGCCGCGTTCCACGAGGTACTTCAGCGTGCTGTCCAGCACGGCGAGTCCCGCGCCGCGCGCGGCCAGCGCGGCCGGCGAGCGCTCGAAGACGCAGACGTCACAGCCCGCGTCGCGGAGCAGCAGCGCCGCCGTCAGGCCGCCGATCGACCCGCCGACGACGCTGACGGCCGGCATCTCGGGCAGAGCTACGGACGGCCGAACGTGGCGACCTTGACGACCTCCATCTCGAACAGCACCCGGCGTTCGTTGATGGACGGATCACGCAGGGCGTACGGGGGCTCGTTGCCCGTGTACTTGACCCAGATCCGGTCGAGCTGATCGGTGACGCGCTGACCCTCGGCCGGGTCGTCCTCGGAGATCTCTCGCTTCAGCACGGTCTTGATGCTGATCCAGTGGTAGGGATTCGCCGGGTTCATCAGCAGGAACGTGGCGTACGGCGCCTTGCGCAGCCAGTCGACCTTCTTGCGGTGCGTGGCCAGGTTGAGGAGCACGGTATCGCCCTCGTAGTCGAACCAGACGGGCGTCAGGTTGGGGTGATCATCGCGCCCCATGACGGCGACGACGGCGGTCACCGGCTCGTCGAGCAGCCGTTTGAAGCTGGGGTCCAGATCGGTCAGGCTCGACACGGCCTCATGGTCGCCGATCGTGAACTGGCCGGGCTGGGTGCCCTCGGCGACATCCTTGAATTTCGCCACGGTAATCGACACTGGATGCTCCTTACAGTTGTTGCGCGGGCACCGGCCGGCGGCCGGCTTCGCCACGGCTTAGTTCCATGATCGCGGGATAGCCCGCCGGGTCTAGCTGGACGTCGATGACCGTGGGACCGTCCCGGCCGGACGCGGCGGAAAGCGCAGCGGCGAGCTCTTGCTCGGTGCTGACCGCCTCGGCCGCCGCGCCCAGCGCCTGCGCCGCACCGGCGTACGAAACCGGCCCGAAGTCGACCGCCTCGGCCCCACCCTGGCCGGCCGGGTGCTGCTTGATCTTGATCAGGCTGAGGGCGCCGTCGTTGAACACCACGACCGCGATGCGCAGCCTCAGCCGCGCGGCGGTCTCGATCTCGGCCAGCGTCATGCCCAGACCACCGTCTCCGGTGAACGCGACGACCAGCCGGGCGGGGGCGCACAACGCCGCGGCGATGGCCGCGGGAAGCGCGAACCCCATCGTGGCCAGGCCGCTCGAGATCAGCAGCCGACGTGGCTCGGCGACCTCCCACAACGGCATGACCGCGAGCATGTGCGCACCGGCGTCCACGGCGACGACCGTCTCCCGCGGCACCTGCGAGGATGCGACCCTGACCACCTGCACGGGGGACAGAAAACCGGGCCGCGCCGCAGCCGTCTCGGACAACCGGAGCGCGGACTGCGTCCTGGCCAGCTGGCCAGCACCCGGCGGCCAGTCATGCTCGCCGTGGTGGTTGGCCAGCACGCCGATGGCCCCGGACAGCGGGATGTCCAGGGCCGTGGCACCGGGAAAGTAGGCGGGTCCCGGGTATCGGGCCACGAGCAGCACCGGGGCCGGATAATCCCAGGCCGCGGGGATCATCTCGGCCTCGTCGACCCCCAGCGCCACGATCAGGTCGGCCGCGGCCAGCAGCGGCCACTCCATCGTGCCGCCGGTGACCAGGCCGGCGGCCTCCGCGGTGGAGTCGGGCACGATGCCGCGCGCACGGTAGGTATGCAAGGCCGGGATACCGCGGCCAGCCAGCGCCGACCGGATCGCGGCCGTATGCGCGATCGCCCCCGTGCCGAGCATGATCACCGGCCGACGAGACCTGCACAGCGCCTGCGCGAGGACGGCCACGTCACGCGGGGCGTCGTCGGTACTGGACGGCGCGGCCGAGTGCTCCGAGTCGGGCGCGCCGCCAGGGTCTGAGATCGCGGGGTCTGAGATGGCGGGGACTGAGATGCCGGGGTCTGAGATGGCGCTGTCATCCATCAGGGCCACCACCGGGCCGGGCGGCGGGGTGAGAGCCAGCCGGACGGCCGCGGCCGCGGCCTCGCTGGTTCGGTCCCGGCCAATCGTGACGACCGCCTTGGCGACCACGGCGCCGAGGGCCGCCTGATCCAGTCGCTGGTGACTGATCCGGGCCGCATCGGCCCGCCGCACCGTGTCGGCGATGACCACGACCGGGAGCCGGTCCAGGGCCGCGTGCGCGATGCCGTTGACCGCGCTGGCGAGCCCGGGGCCCCGGGTTACGACCGCCGCCCCGGGCCGCCCGGTGAGGTCGGCGTAGGTGGCGGCCATGATCACGGCCGCGGTCTCGGTGTGCGCGAGCACGAAGCGCAGGCCAGCCAGCGCGGCGGCGCCGACCACGTCCAGGTTCGGCCCGCCGCCGGGCAGGCCGAACATCACCGTGGTCCCCGCGTCGGCCAGTGCGGTCACGATCGCGGCTGCTCCAGCCGGAGCGCCCTGGCCGTTGTGGGTCACCTGAGGCCTCCGCGGTAGACGCCGGCCGCCAACTGCCTGCTTGGGGCCGATGTTAGCTGGCGATGGCTACGTGGCGGTGCACAGTGGCCGGGTCGCCGGTGATTGCGTTTGTGTTACTCCTGGTCGTGAGAGCTCACGGACCTCAGCCAGAATCGGGGTCCAGTATTCAGCCTGGGACTGGCGGCCGATGAACAGGCCAATGTGCCCGCCCGGTGCGAGGTACCAGCGGACCAGCGAAGAGCCGACCGCGTACCGCATGTTGTGGACCTGCTGCCACGGCGTGATGTCGTCCCCTTCGCCGCCGAGCAGGAACACCGGGCAGGTAATGCTGCGCAGGCTCACCCTCTTGCCCGCGACCTCCAGCTCGTCCTTGAACAGCTCGTTCTTGACGAAGAGGTGCTCCACGGCCCACAGGTACAGCTTGCCGGACAGATCGATCGGGTAGAAGTACCAGTCGTAGAAGTCACTGAAGTGGTCGAGGTACTCGCGGTCGTGCACGTGCCTGCGGACCTTGAGGTGCTCGGCCAGGTGAGTGACCGGGTGCATCGCCATGAACCCGGTGATGCTGTTGATGCCGGGCCAGATGCCGCCGTAGGCCGTGACCATGGCCTTGTACAGCGCCATGTTGCCGCCCGGGACCACGATGGGCATGAGCTTCTTGGTCAGGCCCTCCCCGGCGCTGGTGTCGATCGGCGCGCCGGCCACGATCAGCGTGTTGACGCGCTCGGGGTACATGGCCGCCCACAGCGCGGCTTCCCAGCCTCCCTGGCAGTCGCCGACGATATTGACCTTGCCCTCGGGCCCGGCGATGAGATCTACCGCGCGGGTGATGAAGTCGAGGCGGTCAGCCTCGGTGGTGTCCTTGGTGGCGTTGGTGGCGCTCAGCCAGTCGAACGAGAAGAGCTTGGTCAGGCCCATCGTGATGCAGAGCTGGACCTGGCTCTGGCCCTTCTTGTCGACGATGCACGAGGCGTGCCCGGCGAGCGGCGGGAACACCAGCGTGGGAACGACGTCATCGTCACCGACGCTGAAGTCACGTAGCAGCGCGAACGGCGCGGCGAGCACGACCTCGTTGCGGCTGGCCCACTTCGGGGGCTTACGGTTGGTGGTCTCGTAGGCCCACAGCGCCATGTCCGCCGGCATTGGTATGGACTTGGCCATGACACGCGCACTGAGCGCGGTCGCGGCGAACATGGTCTGGGTCAACTGCCTGAGCATCTACTTCTTCTCCGAATCGCCGTTAATCCCACCTGCTGCCGCTTCCTGACCAGGCATCCGCGTCGTCAGCAAGCAGTCAGCCATGAACACCTACTGATGAGTAATTGAATCATCAATACCCGCGGATCAAGATCACTACGGCGGGCCTGTGTAACAATTAACGCTATGTCACCATCCCTTCACTGCCTGGTTACTGGCGCCTCGGGGTACATCGGGGGGCGGCTCGTCCCGGAACTGCTGAGCGCGGGATACACGGTCAGGTGCATGGCACGCGATCCGGCGAAGCTCAGCGACCGCCCGTGGTCTGGCGATGTCGAGATCACGGTCGCCGACGCGACGGATCACAGCGCGGTGCGGCGCGCCCTGCAGGGCGTGGACGTGGCCTACTACCTCATCCACTCCCTCGGCACGGTCGCGTCGTTCGAACGGCGCGACCGCACCGCGGCGCAGACCTTCGCCACGACCGCGGAAGCCGCCGGAGTGCAGCGCATCGTCTATCTGGGCGGCATCATCTCCGGGCAGGCCGGGACGCTGTCTCCGCACCTGCGCTCCCGTGCGGAGGTCGGTGAGATCCTGCTGGCCAGCGGCGTGCCGACCGCCGCGCTGCAGGCCGCGGTGATTATCGGCAGCGGATCAGCGTCGTTCGAGATGCTCCGCTACCTCACGGAGCGCCTGCCGGCCATGGTCACCCCCAAATGGGTGGACACCCGCATCCAGCCGATCGCCGTCCGTGACGTGCTGCGCTACCTAGTCGGCAGTGCCACGCTGCCGGCTGAGGTCAGCCGCAGCTTCGACATCGGCGGCCCCGACGTGCTCACCTACGCGGAGATGATGCGCCGGTACGCCCGGGTGGCCGGGCTCACGCCGCGGACCATCGTGAAGGTGCCGCTGCTGACGCCGCGGCTGTCGTCACTGTGGGTCGGGCTGGTGACGCCGGTGCCCGCCAGCCTGGCCAGGCCGCTGGTGGAGTCCCTGCGGAACGAGGTCGTCTGCTCCGAGCACGACATCACCGGGTACATCCCGGACCCGCCCGGGGGGCTGCTGACCCTTGATCAGGCCATCGCCCTGGCCCTGCGGTACACCCGGGAAGGCGTCGTCTCCACCCGCTGGTCGTCGGCCGCGACGCCCGGCGCGCCCAGCGACCCGCTGCCGACCGACCCGTCATGGGCCGGCGGATCCCTGTACCTCGACGATCGGCACAGCGTCGTGCACGCCTCGCCCGCGGCGCTGTGGCGGGTGATCGAGGGCATCGGCGGCCAGACCGGGTGGTACTCCTTCCCGGCCGCCTGGGCCGTCCGCGGGCTGCTCGACCGGCTAGCCGGCGGGGTCGGACTGCGCCGCGGCCGCCGCGACCCCCGGCATCTGCTCGTGGGTGACGCCCTGGATTTCTGGCGGGTGGAGGCGATCCAGCCGGGCGCCCTGCTGCGGCTGCGCGCGGAGATGAAGCTGCCGGGCCGGGCGTGGCTGGAGTTGTCGGCGGGCCAGGATCTGGACGGGCTGACCACCTACCGCCAGCGGGCGATCTTCCAGCCGCGCGGGCTCGCAGGCCATGCCTACTGGCGGTCCATTTCGCCGTTTCACGGCGTCGTGTTCGGCGGCATGCTCCGGAACATCACCGCCGCCGCCGAACGGGCCGAGGTCAGTAGTGGTAGCGAGCTGCGAGAATGATGATCTCTGTTTCCGTGACGATGTAGACGAGGCGGTGCTCGTCGTCGATCCGCCGTGACCAGGCTCCCGGCAAGTGGTACTTGAGTGGTTCGGGCTTGCCGATGCCGGTGAACGGATCCCGCCTGACGTCCTCGACCAGCTTGTTGATCCGGGCGAGCATTTTGCGGTCGGTCTTGAGCCAGGACGTGTAGTCCTCCCAGCCCTGGTCCTCGAATACAAGTCTCACTGCGCTACCGGGCGTCTGCCGCATCGGGGTCGATCAGGGCATGCTCGGCCACGTGGAGGCCGTTCAGGGCGTTGTCGTAGGCCTTGAGCAGCCGACGGGCGTTGGCCGGCGAACGCAGCAGGTACGCGCCCTCGCGCAAAGCGGCGTAGTCCTCGGCTGAGACGAGGACAGCATTGCCGTGCTTGGAGACGATCTCGATGGCGTCATGGTCCTCGTTGACCTTCTTGATCAGCGGGAAGAGCCCTTTGCGCGCCTCGCTCGCGGTGATCGACATGACAGCCAGCCCTTCGATAGTGGTACAAGATACAGTACCACCTGGGCGTATTATTCACCGCCGAACCCCGGCCGCCACCCATCGCCTTTGTTTGTTGGTGAAGATCGTCTCGCTTGCCTGCATCGTCGTAGCAGCCGACATGTGCGGGTAGGGCACCTGCTGAGCAGGGGCCGCGCAGGCGTTTGCGTCAAGCGCTCAGGGTGTCCACACTGCTGAAGTGGACCATTTCGTCGGCCGGACGGGCGAGCTGGCAGTTCTCGACGCCGAGATGCAGGCCGTGCGGGGCGGCTGGCCTCGGGTCGTGCTGGTCGAGGGTGAGGCGGGGATCGGAAAGTCGAGCCTGATCTCGCGCTTCGTCTCCGAGCAGCGGGACGTTTGCCTGCTGCGGGCGGCCGGCGACGAGGCGGAGATGCTCCTGGCCTGGGGAGTGGTCGACCAGCTCCTGACGGCCGCCGGGCGGGCGCTGGTCAAAGGATCTGCGCGAGCCGATATGGCTCGGCGGAAAGAGGCTGACCCGCTGGCCGTCGGCGCGCAGCTGGTGGAGGTCCTCAGCGACCTGCAAGGCGGCGACAGGGTCGTCGTCGTCGTGGTCGATGACCTGCACTGGAGCGATCAGCCCTCGGCTCAGGCCCTGTTGTTCGCCTTGCGGCGGATGCAGGCCGACCGGGTGCTGGGGCTGGTATCGGCCCGCCCGGATGAGCTGCCCCGCCTAGGCGGGGCATGGAGCCGCTTCGCCGAGGGAGATGACCGGGCCACCCGCCTGCGCCTAGACGGCTTGGAGGCCCAGGAGCTGGTGGCCATGGCCCGGGCACTCGGCGTCGGTGACCTATCCGGCCAGGCGGTGACCCAGCTCCTTGACCACACTGGCGGCAACTCGCTGCACTGCCGGGCCTTGCTCGAAGAGCTGGGCCCGGGTGGCTTGGCGCGGGTCGGCGGCGATCTGCCAGCGCCCCGCGCACTGGCCGCGGTGGTCCTCGCGCGGCTGAGAGCCCTGTCCGGGCCGGCCCAGGCTCTGGTCACGGCTGCTGCCGTCCTGGGCCGCCGTTGCCCGCTGGCCGTCGCCGCCACACTGGCCGGACTGGCCGACCCGCTCACCGCCCTGGATGAGGCAGTCGCCACCGGCCTGGTCACCGAGGAGCGGGCCGCCTCAGCCCCTGACATCGCTTTCGCTCATCCGTTGGCGCATGCCGCGGTCAGAGACAGTCTTGGCCCGGCCGAGCGGCACCGGCTGCACGGGGTCGCGGCCACCCTGGTCCCCGCCGCCGCCGCACTCACTCACCGGGTGGCCGCTGCCGTCGGGCCCGATGACGGCCTGGCTGGCGACCTGGAAAAGGCGGCGCGGGAGGCGGCGCGGGAAGGCTTGGCGAGCCAGGCGGCGGCGTGGCTGGCCCAGGCATCGGCGGCCAGCACGGCTCGCGCCGACCAGGAGCGGCTGCTCCTCGATGCGATGGCTGAACTGCTGGGCAGCGCCGACGTGCGCGGGGCGCTGGCCCTGTGGCCTGCGGTCGCCCAGTTTGGTCCCAGCGCCCGGCGCAGCGCCTTGCTCGGCCACCTCGACCTGCTCTGCGGACGGGGAGTGGTGACCGAGGTCCACCTGCTCGAGGCCTGGCGGGCCCACAACCCCGACACCGAGCCGATGCTGGGAGCGGCCGCGGCCACCTCCCTGTCCGCCTACCTCTCCACCGTCGGACGGCTGGAGGAGGCCGTCACCTGGGGTGAGCGGGCCGTCGAAGCCAGCGGTGAGGATCTGACCGCCCGCCTTCAGGCCCTGATGCCGGTAGCCCTGACTCTAACCCTCGCCGGGCGCGGTCCCGAAGGACTGGCCCGGCTCGACGCGCTGCCCGCCGTGGCCGCCGACGTACCGCTGGAGTACACCGGCGCCCTGGTCACCCGGGGGAGGTGCCGAGCGATCACCGATGACCCGGTCGGGGCCATGGCTGACCTGTCAGTGAGCCTAGCCCGGCTGCGGGCCGGGGTGAGCCTGCGGTACCCCGGCCAGTGCCTGACCTTCCTCTCCGCTACCGAGTACTGCCTCGGCGCCTGGGACGACGCCCTCATCCACTCCGAGCTGGCCGTCTCCCTGGCCCATGACAACGACCGGGCATGGGCGCTTGCCTTCGCGCACGCCCATGCCGCCATGGTCCCTGCCGCCCGGGGCGACTGGCAGGTGGCAGCCGCCCACGTCGAGGCGTCGCGGGCTGCGGCTTCCGGGGCGGGGATGGCGGTCACCCACGCGGCCTGGGCCGGCGCCGAGCTGGCCCTGGCCCGGGGTGACCTGCAGGGAGTGCTGTCGGCCGCGTCAGCTGTGCGGGCACTCGGCCGGGATGAGGTCTTCGGCCTGCCGGGCTGGGCAGACTGGCGTCCGGCTGAGGTCGATGCCCTGATCGGCCTGGGCCGGCTGGATGACGCCGAGGCGGCGCTGCAGGAACTCATCGCCGCCATCCCCGCCTTCGGCCTGGCCTCGGCCAGCATGACAGCGGCCCGCTTGCGCGGCAACCTGGCCGTCGCCAGGGGCGACCTGACCAGTGCCGGGGAATCCTTCGCCTCCGCCTGGCAGCTGGCCCAGGGACTACCCTTGCCCTTCCAGCTCGCCTTGCTCGAACGCGATGACGGCCGCCGCCTCCGCCGCGCCGGCGATCGTCAGGGCGCCGCCGTGCACCTCCGGCAGGCACGCGACCGCCTGGTCGCGCTCAGGGCCCAGCCTTATGTGGCGGCCTGCGAGCGTGAGCTTCAGGCCTGCGGGGCCGAGATACAGCCCGAGCAGCAACCTGCCAGCTGGAACCTCACGCCATCCGAGCTAGCCGTGGCCCGACTGGTCTGCACCGGGCGGTCGAACCGGGAAGTGGCAGCCGAGCTCTACGTCACCGTCAAGGCGGTTGAATTCCACCTGGGACACGTCTTCGACAAGATCGGCATCCGTTCCCGCAGTGCCCTGCCCAGCCTGCTAGGGGCACCCGGGCTGTGAAGACCCGGGAACGCGGCGGGC
>PLIQ01000155.1:0-8739 GCA_003140115.1 Actinomycetota bacterium
CTCACTGGAGGTCGGGTTGTCCACCCCCACGAACCCGCCGAGGAAGCCGAACCGCTCACCCGCGTCCGACGCGGAGATGCTGGCCGTGGGCACGCCAGCCCCGCGCCCGATGGCGGCCGCGATGTCACGGAACGGGATGCCCTCCTCCGCGACCGCGTGTAGCCGGCTCCCGGCCGGGGCGTCCTCCAAGGCCAGCCGGTACACCCGCGCCGCGTCGAGCGTGTGCACCGAAGGCCAGCGGTTGGCCCCGTCCCCCACGTACCCCGACACGCCGGCCTGCCGGGCGATGCCGGTCAGGACGTGCGCGAAGCCATGGTGATCCAGCGAGCTGTGCACGATCGGGGGCAGCCGGACGGCGGCGGACCGCACGCCGCGTCCGGCCAGCGCGATCACGAAGTTCTCCGCGTCGACCCGCGGACCGCCGGGAGCGAAATCGGCCTCGGTGCCCGGCCGTCCGCTGAGGCCCGCCAAGGTGAGCATGAGCGTGCCGGAGGAGGTGACGAGCGGCTTTCCCGACCCTGGCAGCGCCGAGGCGAGCGCCTCGATCGCGGCGAAGTCCGCGGCGATCGCGGCCGGGAACTCGCCGGTCCGCATCAGGTCGTGCTTGAAGGCGAGGTGGATGACCCCGTCGGCCGCCGCGGCGGCCTCGCGCAGCCCGTCGAGATCGTCCAGGTCGCCGCGCCGGACCTCGGCGCCAGCGGCCGCGAGCGCCTCGGCCGAGCGGTCCGAACGCGCCAGCCCCACGACCTGATGCCCGGCCTGCAGCAGCTCGGGTACGACCGCGGAGCCGATGTGCCCGGACGCGCCAGTCACGAAAACACGCATGGGAAACCTCCCGGAACCATTGATGTCACCTGGTGCCATCACGATAGCACGCCGATGACACCGAGTGACATCAGCTAGTCTGGTCGCATGGGCAGATGGCAGCCGGATGCGCGAGCGCGGCTGCAGGAGGCGGCTCTGGCCCTGTACGGCGAGCGCGGGTACGAGGAGACCACCGTCGCGGAGATCGCGGAACGCGCGGGGCTGACCAAGCGCACGTTCTTCCGGTACTTCGCGGACAAGCGCGAGGTACTGTTCTGGGGCTCAGAGCTACTCGAGCAGCAGATGGTGGCCGCCATCGAGGCCGCCCCCGCGTCCGCCTCGGCGCTGGCCCTGATCGGCGCGGCCCTGGACGCCGCCGCCGTCCGGTTCGAAGAGGTCCGCGAGTTCGCCGGCCCGCGGCACCGGATCATCGCCTCCAGTCGTGAGCTGCAGGAACGCGAGCTGATCAAGGCCGCGTCACTGGCCGCCGGCATGGCCCGGGCGCTGCGCGTACGGGGGTTCGGCGACACCGCCGCCGCCCTGGCCGCCCTCACCGGCACGACCGTCATGCACGTCGCCTTCGAGCAATGGGTCGACGACCCGAGCCGGGCACCGTTCCAGCAGATCGCCAGGAACGCCCTGGCTCAGCTCCGGGAGATGGCCTCGACCGGGTAATTCAAAACCTTTAATTCCGAACGGCCGTGGTGCTTCACCCGCGGCCCGCTCAGTGCCACGGCCTGGCGGCCCGCTCCGCCCAGTAGGCGTCGGGGGCTTCGGCGAGGCTGAGCGCCGGAAGCTGGCCGACGGTGAGCGCGGCCAGGTTCTCATCCAGCTGCGCGCGGGTGACGGCGCCGGACAGCACCACCGATGCCCACGGCTGGGCCAGCGCGGCGGCCAGCGCGATCGCNNCGGATGGCTCCAGGAGGTTCCAGGTCACCTCCGTCGCCGTGAACAGCTGCTGCCCGTCAACGGTCAGGGGCAGCGCCCGGCGGATCGTGTCCGCCTGATGCGGGCCGGTCGCGCTCAGCCCGATGATCACGCCCTCGGCGCGCAGCCGGGACAGCGCAGCCAGCAGCGCAGCGTCGGTAAACAACGGGGAATCAAGGGTCAGCGAATGCACCTGATACAGCGTGAGCCGGTCACCGAGCAGGGCCCGGCTCTGCGCCAGCTGGGTCGTGAACATGGCCAGCGAGTGTTCCTTGACNNACGTCCGCGTGGCCGCGCTCGGCCAGCCAGCCGGCCAGGAATTCCTCCGCCCGGCCGTAGGAACGGGCCGCGTCGACGTACCTGACCCCGGCCGCGTAAGCGGCGTCCAGCATCGAGAAGGTCCGGGTCCGCATGCCGACCACGCTGCGGTCGGGCAGGTCCTCCGCACGGCCGCTGGTGATGTACGCCGGGCGGCCCAACGCGGCCAGCCCCAGCCCGATCCGGGAGACCACCGGTCCCTGCGCCCCGAGGGTCGCCGTGGGCATGGCAATCCGGCTCCGGTGATCGCTGACCATGGCCTCTACCGTACCGGCCTATCTCCGGGATAACCGGGTCCGGCGGGCCATTACTGACCCAGGCGGCCGTCGATCCGCTCCCGCAGCAAGTCGGCGTGACCCATGTGGCGGGCGTACTCCTCGATCATTCCGACCAGCGCCTCGCGCAGCGACATCGGCCCTCCCCCGCTGCCATGCTGATTCAAGGGATCCTCGCCGGTGATGTCCAGACTGGGCGCCCCGGCCACGAACCGGGTAGCGAAGTCCACCTCCGCGCGCCATGCGTCCCACGCCTCCGTGACCACCCGGGGGTCAGGAACAGCCCCATCGAAATCACCGTCACCGGACCCGAACAGCCGGGGTACCTCCTGTCCCGACATCATCACCCGGAACGTCCCTCGCTCCCCGTCGGCCAGGTGCCGGACCAGCCCCAGGAGCGACATCGTCGACGGCGGGACCGAACGCCGCGCCATAGCCTCCGCGTCAAGACCTGCGCATTTCATCTCCAGGGTGAGGCGCTGACGGCGCAGGGCTTCGACCAGCGTGGCGCGCTCGTCGCCCAGCCGGGGCCCGTTCTCACGCGGGTCGTCGTCAGACGGCTTGCCGTCCGCGGTGAACATGTCGGCTCGCCGGGTCGTGGCCATGGCCGCCATCATCGGCGATGCGCACGGCGGCCGGCAACGGATTAACGACACCGGCGGTGCTTGACCGGGTCGGCCGTCAACGTTTCCAGCCTCCCGTTCGTGCTTGGAAGTGGAGCACGATATTCGGGAGGTGCGGATGGCGGCAGACGAGCGGGTAACCGAGCTCGAGGAGTTCCTCGCCGAGCGAGGCCGGCCGTTGCTCCGCGTCGCGGCACTGCTCGGTGACCTACGGCGACAACTACTCCGTGGGCGTCGACGTCGGCGACAACATCCCGAGCTACTCCGAGCTCGGGTCGCTGCCGGCCAGCCCGGCCGCCCTGGACGCATACCTCGCGCGCCTGGTCTACCCCAGCTCGGAACCCACCCAGATCCAGCAGGACCAGGCGGCGTTCAACGTTATCGAAGACATGCTCATCAACTACGTGCTGCCGCCGGCGCTCGAGGCGGAGGTGTACCAGGCGCTCGCCGCCATCCCGGTCGTCACGGTGGACAGCCACGTCACCACCATCGACGGGCAGGCCGGCGTCGCGTTCGTGATGCCGGCCACCCAGCAGGGCGAAAAGCACGAGATCATCCTCGACGCGTCCAGCTACCGCTTCCTGGGCCAGGCCTCTTGGGACCCGGACTCGGCGATGTCCGAGGTCGCGGTGGTGCGGATGGTGATCGTCGGCGCGCCGGGCAGCACCCAGCCGAGTCTTACCCCGCCGACCGCGGTCGAGCTGCTGGCCGAACAGGCGGACCGGGCCGTCACGTTCACCAATACCCTGCCGCTGGTCGTCCGGCCCGGCACGTGGATACTTCGGGAACTGGCCACCTCGTCCAGCGACCAGCCGGTCTGGGCCACCGCCGACGACTCGGAGCAGGCCAGCTACGTCAACGGCAAGCTCCAGGTCTGCTCGCGCTCGGCGGCGTGCGCCGCGTCAACCCAGTGGCTGATGCCCGCCGGGCCGAGTTACACGCTGGTCAATCCCCGGATCCCGCCGGAGCCGCCCTTCCCGCCCAGCCTGCCCGATTCCCTTCCGCAGTTGCTCGCGGCGCTCAACACCTACAGCACGGGATGCGCCGACGTGGCGGGCGACTGCAACGCCGTCAACGCGATGGCCAACATCATCGCCGGTTACGCCAACCGCGGCGGACCGGACGGCAACTGGTTCCTGATGCTCGCCGACATACCCGGCGTCACGGTCCAGCGGGTGACCGACGTGACCGGCCAGGCCGACCTCGCGTTCCGCTTCCCGTTCACCGATGGCGTCAAGGAGATCCTGTTCAACGCCAGCACCCACCGGTTCGTCGGCTACGTGCGTAACGGCGTCGAGACGGTGATCACGAAGGAAGTGACCGTCTCCGGGCCGGGCAGCCTTACGCCGGTGGTCATCCATCCCAAGCCAAGGGCTTCCCTGGGGCAGCCGGCCAGCCACTAGGCCGGGGGTCAGGAGCTGCCCGCCAGGCGCCTGGGGCCGCTCCGGGATTGGTCGCTGCGGCCGCAATCGTGGTGGACGTGCCGATCGGTCACGGCTACTCCTGCTCGGCCTCGCTGCGGCGGGGCAGGCCGAGCATGCCGTAGGCCCGGTCTGGCTGCAGGCGGACGACGGCTCGCCGTTCGGTCACCATGGCGGCGCGGTAGGCATCCCAGTCCTCGTGCTCGCCGGACAGGGCCCGGTAGTAGGTGATGAGCTCGCCGACCGTATCGTCGTCGGGCCGGGTCGCCACGGGCGAAAGCTCCACGGCGCCTTCGAGCACGGCGTAGGCGAAGAAGTCCTGGCGGGTGACGTGCACGGCCGCCCAGGGGCGCCTGAGCAGGTTGTGGTACTTCGCCCGGCCGGCTGTGATCGAGATGCGGATGATGCCATCGTCGCCGACGTAGTGGGCGACGTTGGACAGCTGAGGAAGGCCATTCCCGCGGATGGTGGTCAGGACGGACCATCGGTTGGTGCGGGCGAAGTCAAGGCCGTCGCGAAGTTCCACGGGCCCAGTATGGCCGGCCGGCCCCGCCGGGCGGCCGATTGTCTATGTTTCCCATCTGATTAGTCGCAAAAAGGTAAGATCGAGTCGTGAACACGATCGGATCGCAAGGCCGGCCGCCAGTCCGGATCGGCATCATCGGAGCCACCCCGGCCCGAGGCTGGGAACCGGTCACGCCGGGCTTCGAGCTGCCCATTGTGGGCACCTACGCCACCCTCCGGGATCGTGGTGCCACCATGCCGAGGATCGCGGGCGCATCATGGCGAGGATCGCGGGCGCATCATGGCGCCGCCATTTTCGCCTCCGCGCGCGCCTGGTGCGCCCCGCAGGCCCCAGCCGCCCCGCAGACCTCCNNGCGGCACCAATGTTCCATCGCTGCCGCCCTGACGACACCGATGTTCCATCGGTGCTGCCACAGCCACATGGACCGGCCGCCCGGCGCCGCTCCGCTCACACTCCCACCGCGGCCTCGATGACCAGCCGCCGGACAGGCCCGAGCCACCGCCGTCCGGTACCACCGGCTGCTCGAGCGGATTCAGCGGGCGTCGGACACCAGCGTCCGCCAGGACGCCGACGGTTAGGCGCGGCCGTTGCTTGGCGGGGTGGTTACTGGCCTAGGAGCCACTGGCCGGGTGCGATGAGCTCGCGGGCTTCGGCCGGCCCCCATGAGCCGGGCTGGTAGCCGCGGACCGGGGGCGGGCTGGTCAGCAGCGGATCGGCCACCTGCCACACCGCGGCCAGCCCGTCCGGCCGGGTGAACAGTGAGCGGTCGCCGAGCAGGACGTCGTGGATCAGCCGCACGTACGGTGGCAGCGGGTCGGCGCCGTGCAGGCTGGCCAGCGGGATCGCCCCGCGGGCCACGTCGAGGTTCAGCGCGGGCCCGGGCTTCTTGACCACGAAGAGCAGGTCGATCTCCCCGTCGCCGGCCAGCGAGAAGGACAGCACGTTCCCGGCGCGGGGCAGCTGGCCGGTCAGCGGCCCATGCGGCTCACGCAGGATCAGGGTGACCCGCTGCTTCGACGCGGCCAGCCGCTTCCCGGTACGCAGGTAGAACGGCACGTGCCGCCAGCGGTGGTTGTCGATCCACAGCCGGGCCGCCACGAACGTGTCCCGGTTCGAGTGCGGATCGACACCGGGCACCTCCCGGTACCCGTCGAACTGCCCCAGCACGACCTCCTGCGGATCCAGCGGCCGGAAGCAGCTGATGACCTCGTTCCGGGCCGCCTGCAGGTCCTGCGCGTCCAGGCTGGCCGGAGGTTCCATGGCGACCTCGGCCGTCACCTGGAACAAGTGCGTGACCAGCATGTCCAAGATCGCGCCGGTGGCGTCGTAGAACTGCGCCCGGTCACTGATGCCGAGCGTCTCGGGCACGTCGATCTGCACCGACTCGATGTGCTCGCGGTTCCAGTACGCGGCGGACGAGGTGTTGGCGAAACGGAGCACGTGCAGATCCTGGGTGGCTTCCTTGCCCAGGAAATGGTCGATCCGGTACACCTGCTGCTCGTCCAGGACTGAATCAACGACCCGGTCGAGTTCGCGGAAGCTGTCGGGCGAAGTACCAAAGGGCTTCTCGTAGACGACCCGGGCGCCCTGGGCCAGTCCGTACTGCCCCAGCGCCTGCGTCAGCCCGCCGAAGGCGACCGGCGGGACGGCCATGTAGTACACCATCTGCGGGCTGTCGCCGAGCGATGTGCGCGCCTCGCCGAGCACGTCCAGCAGGCTGCCGGGGCTGTCGGAGCTGAACCCGCCGCCGGCGAAGAGCACGCGCTGCGCGAATGNNCCCACCAGCAGCCACTTCGGGGGCAGCAGCCGCTGGCCCGCCAGCTGGTAGAAAGCCGGCAGCACCAGGCGCTTGGCCAGGTCACCGGTCGCCCCGAACAGCACGAATACCACCGGCCGTTCGTCTGGATTCGGCTGTTGCGTCGTCGCCGTCACGGGCCCCAAGTTACATGCCTGCTCCGGCCCGCGCCGCGCCGCCCTTCCAGTAGAAAGCNNAGCCGACCGAGCAGGATGCCGCGGTCCGCGAGACCGCCACCCGGCTGCGGGTCGGCGTCGGGGCGTTCAAGCGGCGCACCCAGGAGACGTTCTCCGAGGGCGACCTGACCGTGCCGCAGCTGACGGCCCTGTCGCGCCTGGACCGGCTCGGTCCGTCCACCACCGCGGAGCTGGCCCGGCGCGAGCAGATCACCCCGCAGGCGATGGGCGCCACGATCGCCAGCCTTGAGCAGCGTGACCTGGTCATGCGGCGGCCGGATTCGGTCGACGGGCGCCGCTCGATCCTGAGCCTCACCCCGGCGGGTCAAGCCGCGATCGGTTCGGGTCGCAGCGCGATCGTCGACCGGGTCGCCGTCGTGCTGGCCGAGTCGTTCACCAGCGAAGAGATCGCGACCCTCGACGCCGCCGCACGGTTGATCGAGCGTCTGGCCGAGCTCCTGTGACCACCATGGACCGGAGATTCTGATTGTCTTCTTCTGGGTCCTCGATCAGCGCGCCGGTGGATATCGGGCCGTCGCCGGAGCACCCGTTCTCGTGGCGGTTCACTACGCCGTTGTTCATCGGTTCGGCGCTCAATCCGATCAATAGCTCACTGATCGCTACCGCCCTGGTGCCGATCGCCCACGGGCTGGGCGTGTCGATCGGGCGGACCGCCGCGCTGGTCACGGCTCTGTATCTAGCCAGCGCGATCGCGCAACCCACTGCGGGCAAGGCCGCCGAAGTGTTCGGTCCACGACGGGTGTTCCTGACCGGGATCGTTCTCGTCGCCATCGGCGGACTGGTCGGCGGGTTCGCCCAGGACCTCCTGACGCTGCTGATCAGCCGGGTGCTGCTCGGCTTGGGCACCTCATGTGCCTATCCGACGGCCATGCTGCTGATCCGCCGGCGCGCCCGGGACGCGGGCCTGGACCAGCCACCGGGCGCAGTGCTGGGCGGTCTGCAGATCGCCGGTATCGCCACCGCGGCGCTCGGACTGCCGGTCGGTGGCGTGCTGGTGGGCACGCTGGGCTGGCGCGCGGTCTTCTTCGTCAACGTTCCGGTCGCGCTGGTCGCCCTGGCCGCGACGTTGGCCTGGGTCTCACCCGATGGTCCGCTGGACCGGACCCGCCGCGCCCGAGACATCGCGGCCAGGCTGGACGCCATCGGCATCGCCGGCTTCGCCGCGGCGATGATCGCGCTGCTGCTGTTCCTGTTCGACCTGCCGGCCGTGCGCTGGTACCTGCTGGCGATCTCGGCCGGGATGTGGGTCGCGCTGGTGCTCTGGGAGCTACGCGCCCGCATACCGTTCCTCGACTTCCGCCTGCTGGCCAGCAATCGAGCCCTGACCAGTACCTACCTTCGCTACGGACTTGTCCTGCTCTGCGTCTACGTGGTGCTCTACGGCATCACGCAGTGGGTCGAGACCGTCCGGGGTCTTAGCGAGACCGAAGCCGGACTGCTGCTGTTGCCGATGGCGCTGGTCTCCGGCCTGGTGATATCGCCCATCTCGCGGCGGAATCTCGTCCGCGGGCCGGTCATCGCCGCGGCCCTGACCTGCCTGATCGCCTCAGCCGGAGTGCTGTTGCTCAGCGCCTCGGCCTGGATCGGCTGGGTCGTGGTGGTCACCCTCGTCTTCGGCATCGCCATGGGCACGGCCGCGGCCGGCAATCAGACCGCCGTCTACGGCCAGGCACCAGCCGAACAACTCGGCACCGCCTCGGGCCTGCTGCGCACGTCGGGCTACCTCGGCTCGATCGCCGCCTCCGCCATCACCGGCATCGTCTTCCACACCAAGGTCTCCGACCACGGCGTGCACCTCATCGCCTGGATCATGATCGGCATCAGCGTCGTCCTGGTCCTGATCACCGTCACCG
>PLIQ01000155.1:8771-8932 GCA_003140115.1 Actinomycetota bacterium
CTGGCCGCCGCCAGCGCCTGAGCCGCGCCGGCGCGAACTTCCCATGCGGCTGCCGCCTGTCCAAGCACGCGAGCCGCCAGGGTGTCCAGCGGGGGCGGGCAGCCGAGCGCTCCGGCCGCCTTGAAGGCCGCCGCCCGGACCAGGACGTCGGGATCGCCCGC
>PLIQ01000155.1:8949-9106 GCA_003140115.1 Actinomycetota bacterium
TGGTCGGCGTCGGACAGCGCGGCCGCGAACGGCCCGGCGCCTGCGGCGCGCATCTCCCTGAGCAGATCGAGGATCCCGGACCGGACGACCGGGTCGGGACTGCCCAGCCGCCGGCGCAGGATGTCAAGCAGCGCCTCGTCGTCGGCAGGCAGGATCG
>PLIQ01000319.1 GCA_003140115.1 Actinomycetota bacterium
CGCAGCCGCATCGGCAGGGCCTGCACGGCGGCGAACCCGGCCTGGCGGGCGGCCGGCGCGAACCGCGGCCACCGCGCCGCCTCGGCCGCCAGGTCCGCGGCGGCGACGGGCCGACCCGACCGGAAGCAGTCCAGGCACGGCCCCTGATCGCTTTGCAGCTGGAACAGCTCGAGCAGCCGGGCGGCCTCGCTGGAGGCAGCCACCACGCGCAGCTCACCGCGCGGGTCAGCCAGCAGCAACCCGGCGGCGGAGACGTCAAGCAGCTGCGCGCTGCGGTCGGTCAGGACGTGCAGGAAGTCGATCACGTCGAAGCCGACCACCAGCGTGTCAGTCAGCTCGACGAACGTCGCGGACAGTAGTTCTCCGTCCATTACTGCTCACCTCTCAGCAACCGGCAGCACGACCGGCCTGCGGGCATCAGCATGCGCGCTCTCACGCCTGGCCTTCCTCGAGCGGATCTGGGTCAGGACGCAGCCGCAGCCGCCGCGCAACGATGTCGCGGGCCAGATCGGACAGCCTCTGGTCATGAGCATACGCGTAGCCGCGCAGCCGGAGAAATGCTTCCGCGATGCCGACGCCGAGCTGCTCGGTGAGCATGCCGGTCGCCTGATCGATCTCGGCGCGGTGCACGGCCAGGCCCGCGGGCTGGCCGCCCGGGCCGGACCCCGGCGCGGCCTCGCCCGCCGCCTGGTTCTGAGCGTCGAGCAGCAGCAGGGTCGCGGTATCGGCGAAGACCAGCGCATCACCCAGCTCGGGACCGCTCAGCGGACCGGGCCGGTCCCGGTACAAGCCCATCACTCCGGCCCGGATCGCCCCGACCTGCAGCGGGAACACGAAGACCGCCGCGGCCCCGGCCTGGCCGGCCGCCGGGGCGAACACCGGCCAGCGTCGGGCAGATTCCGAATCGCCCAGATCCGAGGCCAGCACCGGCCCGCCGCGGGCCCAGGCATCCGGGCCCGGGCCCTCCCCCAACGTCAGCTGCAACTCGGCGAGCAGCTCGCTGACCTCATCAGTCACCCACATCACGTGACCCGCCTCCGCTCCCCTCGCCGCGATCAGCCAGGCACCAGTGACCTCCACCGCGGCGACGGCAGCCGCGCACGCATCCGCCGCCGACACCCGCCCGCCGCGGCGGGCCGCCTCCCCTGCCACCAGGCCCCAGACCCGGCCCGGCCGACTTCCCGTCACTCCCGCAGCCCCCGCCCGCGTCCAGTCACACCCAAGACCCGGCCCAGATCATACCTAGCCGGGCACTCAGATCCACGCTGAACATACGGTTGTATCTCCCAAGGAGCACCATTTCACGCAGGGGTCACGCGCCACGTGCCGCAGCCGGCACGTCCCGCGCCCCGGCGGCGGCCGGACCGGCGAGTGCCGGGCCAGGCGGCGGGCGCCCGGCCGGGTAACCATGGCGGCACGGAGCTGCTGCGGCACCGCCGGCGACCGTGGCTGGGCCGCTCTCATGGCGTTCGCGGCCTCTTCCACGCTGGGATACACCGAGAAGACGTCGATCAGGCCGGTGGCTTGCAGAATCTGGCGCACCGGCTGCTGCGGGGCGACCAGGGGCAGGTCACCGCCGTTCCGCCGGGTCCATTTGCGTACTCGCAGCAGCACAGAAAGGCCGCTGTAGTCGATGCCGTCCAGGCCTGCCAGGTCCACGATGACCGATGGCCCGCAGGCCGCCACGGCCGCGATCAGATGGGACGCGACACTGGGGGTGTCGGCCAGGTCAAACTCCCCGCGCAGGGCGACGACGGCCTGGCCGTCGACGTCACGGATGCTGAGATCTACGTCAAGCATGACTTCCCCCCGGAAGCCGGGCGAGAGTCCGGGCCCAGCGGCTGACTCGCTCAAACCAGATGTCGATGGNNGAACCCAGCATCACATGCTCCCGGCTTCTCGGCGGCATTCGCCTGCAGCGAATATGATCTGCCACCGAGGTCCAGGGCAACAGCTCGAAGTTACCACGGGGGAGCTCACCATCGCTATCCCTACCGGGCAACTGGTGACGATCTCGTACCCCATCTGACCAGGCAAGTCATGTCATCGGCAGACATACGAGCCCGGAGGCCTGGTCAGTTCGTCGAAGTTCCCTGGCTGATCCGCAGGCGCTGGTTGTGGCCGCTGAGGGCCTGCCCGGCCGCGGCGAGCAGTTCGGCGTCGGAGAACGGCTTCTCCACCAGGGCCACGTCAGGGTCGAGCCTGCCCTGGGAGGCGTGGAAGGGCCAGGCGTAGCCGGACATGTAAAGCACCGCGGCGCTGGGCTTGATCGCCCGTATTCTCCTCGCGGCTTCCGTGCCGAGCATGTGCGGCATGACGATATCGGAGACGAGCAGATCGATCGGCCCGTCGTGGGTGCGGGCGATTTCGACGGCCTCGGCGCCGCTGCCGGCCGCGATGACGTGGTATCCGGCGCCGGCAAAGATCCGCTTGGTGGCCTCGCGCAGATCGTCTTCGTCCTCGACGACGAGGACTGTCTCGCCGTGGGGCTCCCAGTTGAAGGGCGCGGGTTCGGCAGCAGACGCGGCGACCTCGTCGGTGACAGGCAGCGTGATCCTGAAGGTGGTCCCCGTCCCGAGCTGGGAGGAGATCTGGATGCTGGCATCGGCCTGGGTGAGTATCCCGTAGACGGTGGCCAGGCCGAGTCCGGTTCCCCGGGTGGCGGCCTTGGTGGTGAAGAAGGGCTCAAAGACGTGTTCGATCACGTCGGCGGTCATGCCGGTGCCGGTGTCGCTGACCTTCAGCTGAATATGACGTTCTTGTTGTGTCTGCCGGTCTGCACCCGCGGAATCGGTGGCGATGTTCTTCGTGCTGATCGTCAGCGTGCCGCCTTCGGGCATGGCGTCACGGGCGTTGACCGCGAGATTGACCAGGACCTGCTCGAGTTTTCCCGCGTCGGCCATGACCGGCCACAGGCCGTCGGCCGGGGAGGTGACCAGCTCGATGTGCTCGCCGATGGCCCGGCGCAGCAGGTCCTCGACGTTGGCGATGACCTCGTTGAGGTCCAGGGCCAGCGGCCGGATCGCCTCGCGGCTCGCGAAGGCGAGCAGCTGGCGGGTGAGGGCGGCGGACCGCGCGACCGCGTGCTGGATGTGGGCCATGTCGGCCCGGGCTTCGTCCCAGCTCCCGTCGACGCTGGATTCGGCGGCCACGGCGAGTCTGCGGGAGACGAAGGTGGCGTAGCTGAGGATGACCGTGAGGAGGTTGTTGAAATCGTGGGCCACCCCGCCGGCCAGCTGGCCCAGTGAATCCATCCGCTGGATCTGCCGCACCTGGGCGTGCAGTCCTTCGTTCTGCTCCAGAGCCTCGCGGCGCTCGCCGGCGCGCCGCGCGTCGAACAAGTCCTGAGCGTCCCGGCGTTCGCTGTCTTGCAGCGCCTCGGCCTGGTCCTGGGCGTAACGCGCGTCGCGGCGCTGGGTATCGGCGTCCACGTCGATCTGGTCCTGCGCGTAACGCGCGTCGCGACGCTGGGTGTCGGCGTCCACGTCGATCTGGTCCTGGGCGTCGCGGGCGTCGCGGCGCTGGGTATCGGTCCGTTCCTGGACGTGGCGGGCGTGGCGGCGTTCGCTGTCGATCGTCCCCCCGGCCCGACCCTGACGGTGCTCAAGCGCCTCGCGGCGCTCGCCGTCACGCCGCGCGTCGAACAGGTCCTGAGCGTCCCGGCGTTCGCTGTCTTGGGCCGCCTCGGCCTGGTCCTGGGCGCCCCGGGCGTCGCGGCGCTGGGTACCGGCGTTCACGTCGAAGCGGTTCTCGGCGTCGCGGGCGTCGCGGCGCTGGGTACCGGCGTTCACCTCGAAGCGGCCCTGAGCGTCGCGGGCCTTGCGGCGCTGGATATCGGTCCGTTCCTGGACGCGGCGGGCGAGGCGGCGTTCGCTGGCGATCGTCTGGCCGATCTGGTCCTGAGCCTCCTGCTGCCCGCTGACCTCCGATGACACCATCCTGACCCCGATGATGTCTCCGGCCGGGCTGGCGATCGGCGCCACGGTCAGCGACACCGCGACCGGTGTCCCGTCCTTGCGGACCAGGTCGGTTTCGTAGCGCTCTGACCGCCCGGCCGTAGCGACCCGGCGCAGGACAGCGGCCTGTTCGGATTGCCGGTCGGCCGGGTAGAGCACCTCCGCGCGGCGGCCGACGATCTCCTCCTCCCGGTAGCCGTAGAGGAGGACCGCGCTCGGGTTCCAGCTGGTCACGACGCCGGATCGCGTCACCTCGACGATCGCAGGCTCCGACGAGGGTACTGCGGCATCGGTGTCCTGCCCGGCCGGCCCGGTCATGTGCATCATTCCCTTTGCGTCAGGCGGACGCGTGGCGGCGGCGGGCGGCGCTCCGGGCCAGGACGAGGGCTGCGGCGATGACGACGGCAGCGAGGGCGATGCCGAGCCAGTCCATAAGGGACAGGCCTCCCGCAGGAGGGGGCGCCACAATAATCCCGGCGAACTGAACGGAGCCCGTGGCGGTGACCGTGGTGATCCCGCTCACCAGGCTCACGCTGGCCTGCCAGGGGCCGTTGGGCAAGCTCTTGGGCGGAGCGAAGGTCACGTNNACGATGGACGGCAAGCCGGCGGCTGACCGGTGCCCGGTGACGGACGTGATGGTGAACTTCGTCGGCGGGGCACCGCCGCGGCCGACGGCCAGGTAGACGCGGATCCCGACCCGGGACACCTCGTTGATGGCAATACCGGTAGCCTCGTGGGCCAGGGCCGACTGCTGGACCCAGATCACGGCGTAGTGCTCGCCCCCGGTGGCGACCTGCGGCACCTTGATCGTGACCAGGTCCGTTACGGACGCGCCGGCCCGCAGGGTGACCGCCGGGTGCTGCAGGCTGATCCAGCCGGTCAGCTCGTTGGGGGTCGCCCCGGTCTCGCCGGTGAACAATCCATTGGCGATCCGGGCGGCATCGGCGTAGACGGCAAAGTGCGCGGTCTTCGGCTCCTCGTTCGTGATCTTGATCCTGCGGTGGATGACCGTTCCGACCGGCAGGTAGTCGACGATGTAGACCAGCGCGCGCGGGTCCCCGGCTTCGGAAACCGGGACGTCGAGGAGCTCGACGCCGAACGAATCGCTGGCCGGCGAGCCTGCGGGCGCGCGGATCGCGGCGACGGCCGCCGGGCTCAAGGTCCCGGCGGCCAGCATCAGCATGATAATGCCGAACAGGCGGCGCACATCTTCTCCCGCTTCTCCCGATTTCTCCTGGACGGTCGTGGCCGTCCCGGCCCGTCAAGCAAGACCCGGACCCGGCCAGGACCCGGGTCGTGGTGATCCGGATTTAACCTGGCTGGGCCGGGTCTTCGTGACTGCGAAGCGGGCTAGGTCACGGAGTTGGTGATCGTGCCGGAGTAGTCGCCGATGACGGCCGTGGAGGGAACAAGAACCGAGATGACCGGATTCCAGCTGGCGGTGTTGTCCCCTGAAATGTCGGTGGCGGCGACGACGGTTGGATCGCCGGTCAGCCCCCCGCCCGCGATGGTGATGTCGTGCGTCGTGATGGTGACCGTGCCGGTGGTCGTGACATCGGCGGCAGCGCCGGGATCGTAACCCACGTCGGTGATCGGGATAGTCTCAGCCGCGTCGCCGTCACCGGTGGTAAAGGTGGTCGTAGACGCGGTCGCGTTCCAGCTACCGCCGTCCAAGCCTTGGTTGTCGGTCACCTCAACCACTCCCAGGGAACCGGTAGCGGTGCCGCCGATACTGGGGTCGCTTAGGGCCGCAGTGGTGGTCGGGGCGGTTATCCCGATCCCGGTGCCGCTGACGGTGAAGGTCACCGTGGTGCCCGGGGCGGTCGCGGCCGGACTATTGAATGCCGCCGTGCTGGTCGTCGCAGCCCATGCCGCCGCCGGAACAATTCCGGTTGCGAGGATGGCCGCGGCGCCGATACTCAGGCCCAGTACCTTACGCATAAATTCCCCCCTGAGGGCCAACGCGCTCCCCATCCCCCCGATAAGGGACGGCCGGGCGCCTATAGGCCCTTCAGCAGTGTCAATTACTGAGAGTACATGGATGAGCGCAATCTGTCACTAGCGTGCCATGGCGGCAGGAGGGGCACGATTGGTACGTCTTCGCCGGGGGCTGCCGCGGATTACACCGAGCGGTAGTAGTGGTCTTG
>PLIQ01000327.1 GCA_003140115.1 Actinomycetota bacterium
GGCCGGGCGGGCCGCCGAGCTGGCCGCGGCGGTGGACCGGCTGGAGCTGATGGCGACGGAGAACCTATCCGTCGTCGCCGCGTTCAACCTGTCCTATGAGAACCTCAGCTCCGAGCGGCAGCGGTTGTTCCGCCGGCTCGGACTGCATCCGGGTACTGACGCCGATGCCTACGCTGCAGCCGCCCTCGACGGTATCGATCTGGCCACCGCCCGCCGCCACCTCGAGGCTCTATACGATCAATACCTACTCACGGAGCCGGACCAGGGCCGGTACCGGATGCACGACCTGATCCGCGCCCACGCGTACGGACTGGCCGAACGGCTCGACCCGGACAGTGACCGCAAGCAGGCCATCGACCGGCTGCTGGACTATTACCAGCACACCGCCGGCCTCGCCGAATCCCGGCTGGCCCGCCAGACCCGTGGCAGGCTAGGCCACCCGGCCGCTACGAAAGCACCGGCTGTGCTCCCGGATCTGCCCGACAGCACGCGAGCGCTGTCGTGGGAGCGAGCCGAACGCGCCAACCTGCTGGCTTGCATCGACCACGTCACCCGCACCAATCAGCATGCCCGGGTGGTCATCCTGACCGCCTCCATAGCTGCTGTGCTGCAGCAAGACGGCCCTTGGACGGACGCAGCCACGCGCCACGCCGCAGCGGTGCGGGCCGCACGGCACCTCAATCACCAGTCCGACGTGGCCGACGGCCTCATCCAGCTAGGCGTCGTGCAGCGGCTGACAGGAGACACTTCCGGTGCGGCAGAGGCCATAGGTGAGGCACTGGCCGTCTACCGCACCACCGGCGACCGGCTCGGCCAGGCCGGCGCTCTCAACGAACTGGGGATAGTACGCCGACAGACCGGAGACTACCCCGGCGCGGCCCAGGCCCTGGACGAAGCCCTGGACATCTCCCGCGACACCGGCGACCACCATGTCCAGGCCAACATCCTCCAAAACATGGGCGCCGTGAAGCAGCTGACGGGAGATTTTTCTGGCGCAGCCGAGCCCTTGGAGGAGGCGCTGGCCATTTATCGTGTCCTCGGCGACCAGCCAGGCCTGGCCGCGACCCTCAGCCATCTGGGAACAGTACGCCGGCAGATCGCGGACTATCCCGGCGCAGCCCAGGCCCTAGACGAAGCCCTGGACATCTCCCGNNCCGCCGCAGCCAGGCCAATGCCCTCACTCTTCTAGGAGAAGTCCGGCGGACGACCGGGGACTATCTCGGCGCAGCCCAGGCGCTGGAGGAAGCCCTCGACATCTCCCGCGAGATGGGCAGTCGCCTCATTCGGGCCAATTGTCTTTACCTTCTGGGAGATATCCGGCGGATAATCAACGACAACTCGGGCGCAGGCCAGGCGCTGGAGGAAGCCCTGGACACCTACCGCGGCATCGGCGACCGGCTCGGTCAGGCCAATTCCCTGGCCAGCACGGGGGTAGTGCGGCGGCAGACCGGTGACAACTCGGGCGCAGCCCAGGCGCTGGAGGAAGCCCTGGACATCTACCGCGCCATCGGCGACCGGGCTAGCGAGGCCGAGGCACTCAATGAGACAGCGACGGTATACCGGCTCCGCGGTGACCTTGACCAGGCTGAGGAGGCTCACCGGCAGGCCCTGAATCTGGCTCGCGATATCGACAGCCCATGGGACATGGCGCACGCGATCGCGGGCCTGGCCCGATGCGCTCTAGCCGTCGGCCATATCACCGAGACCGAGACTAGCCTGAAGCAGGCGCTGGAGATCTTCCAGCAGATCGGAGCCGCTGAGGCCACCGACGTGGCCGCTGAGCTAGCCGCGTTGCAGGCTTCCGCTGATTCAGCGTCTGACAGCTCTTCAGGGTAGTTCACCTAGATGCCGACTCGTCCTGACCGCTCGAATGCCGGGCAAGAAATCGTTCGAGGGGAGAGGCCGTGGCCGAGCCGCCGGTTACCTTCGCGGGTTTGCTGCGGAGACTGCGCACCCAGGCCCGGCTGACGCAGGAGGAACTGGCCGAGGCGGCGGGCCTGAGCCCGCGGTCGGTCAGTGACCTGGAGCGGGGCATCGCGGCGACGCCGCGCCGGGAGACGGTCCGGCTGCTGGCCGACGCGCTCGGCCTGGCCGGGCAGACCCGGGCGGAGTTCGAAGCGGTCGCGCGGGGCCGGCCGGTGCCTGCCGGGCCAGCCACCGATGGGGCGGCGGCGATGCGCACGCTGCCCCGTGACATCGCCTCGTTCACCGGGCGGCAGCAAGAGCTGCAGGAGTTGGTCGAGGCGGCGGCGGGTGCGGGCGGTGTGGTGGGCATTCACGCGATCGGCGGGATGGCCGGGGTGGGCAAGACGGCGTTCGCGGTGCACGCCGCGTACCGGCTGGCGGACCGGTTCCCCGACGGGCAGATCTTCCTCCCGCTGCACGGGCACACGCCCGGGCAGCAGCCGGTGGACCCGGCTGACGCGCTGGCCAGCCTGCTCGCGACGGCCGGGGTCCCCGCCGGGCAGGTCCCGCCGGGGCTGGAGGCGCGGATGGCGCTGTGGCGGGACCGGCTGGCCGAACGGCAGCTGCTGCTGATCCTCGACGACGCCGCGGACAGCAACCAGGTCCGGCCGCTGCTGCCCGGCTCTGGCGGAAGCCTGGTGCTGGTCACCAGCCGCCGGCACCTGTCCGCGCTGGACGACGCGACTGCGGTCAGCCTGGACACCCTGCCCGGCAAGGAGGCGGCGGCGCTGCTGGTCCGGCTGGCAGGCCGGGCTGAGCTGAGCCCGGACGATCCCGCGGTCCGGGAGATCATCGGGCTGTGCGGGTTCTTGCCGCTGGCGATCGGGATGGTGGCCCGCCAGCTGAACCATCATCCGACCTGGACCGCGGCTAGGCGGGCCGCCGAGCTGGCCGCGGCGGTGGACCGGCTGGAGCTGATGGCGACGGAGAACCTGTCGGTGGCCGCCGCGTTCAACCTGTCGTACGCCGACCTGTCCGGGGACCAGCAGCGTCTGTTCAGACGGCTGGGGCTGCACCCCGGCGCCGACATCGACGGCTACGCGGCCGCCGCCCTGGACCGCACTGACCTTTCCGCCGCCCGCCGCGGCCTGGAGGCGCTGTACGACCAGTACCTGCTCACCGAGCCGACCCAGGGCCGGTACCGGATGCACGACCTGATCCGCGAGCACGCGCGCACCCTCGCCGGCCGCCTTGATTCGGACGGTGACCGGGACGAGGCCACCACCCGGCTGCTGGATTACTACCAGCACACGGCCGCCCGCGCCGACGCTCTCATCGCCCGCCAGACCCGGCCCGCCCCTGCCGCCGTGGACGGCACCATGCCGGCCGCCGTTCCCGCCCTGGCCAGCCGGGAGCAAGCACTGGCGTGGGCCCGCGCCGAGCGCGCCAACCTAATCGCTTGCCTGGACCACGCCACCGCCACCGGCCAGCACGTCCGGGTGACCGCCCTAACCTCCGGCCTCGCCGGCCTGCTGCGAAGCGACGGCCCCTGGGCCGAGGCCATCACCCGGCACACGACCGCGATCCAGGCCGCACGGCATCTCAGTGACCGGCTCGGCCAAGCCGGTGCCCTCAACGACCTCGGGCACGTGCGGCGGATGACGGGTGATTACCCGGCCGCGGGCCAGGTGCTGGAGGAGGCGTTGGGCATCTACCGCGACCTCGGTGACCGGCTCGGCCAGGCCAACGCTCTCTGCGACCTGGGGATAGCGCGGCTGGCGACGGGTGATTATCCGGCCGGAGCCCAGGTCCTAGAGCAGGCCCTGGACCTCTACCGCGACCTCCGTGACCGGCACGGCCAGGCCAGGGCCCTCCTCTACCTCGGGGCCGCGCTACGACAGAGGGGTGATTACCCGGCCGCGGCCCAGGCCCTGGAGCAGGCCCTGGACGTCTATCGCGACATCGGCGACCAGCTCGGCCAGGCCAACGTCCTGAGTCGCCTCGGGGACGTCCGGCGGGCGACGGGTGATTACCCGGCCGCGGCCCGGGTCCAGGAGCAGGCCCTGGACGTCTATCGCGACATCGGCGACCAGCTCGGCCAGGCCAATGCCCTCCTCTACCTCGGAGTCGTCCGGCGGCTGACGGCTGATTACCCGGCCGCGGCCCAGGCTCTGGAACAGGCCCTGGACATCTACCGCGACCTCGGCGAGCGAAACGGCCAGGCCAACGTCCTCCTCTACCTCGGGGACGTCCGGCGGCTGACCGATGATTACCCGGCCGCGGCCCAGGCCCTGGAACAGGCGCTGGACATCTACCGCGACCACGGCGAGCGGGGTGGTGAGGCCGAGGCGCTCAACAAGAGAGGAACGCTGCACCAGGTCAGCGGTGAACTCGCGCAAGCTGAGGGCTGTCACCAGCAGGCCCTGGACCTGGCCCGCGCTATCGGCAGCTCCTGGGACGAGGCGCACGCGCTGGCCGGCCTGGGGCGGTGCGTCCTGGCCGTCGGGCACGCCACGCAGGCGGAGGTCCTGCTGCGGCAGGCACTGGAGATCTTCCAGCGGATCGGCGCAGCCGAGGCCCCGGACCTGCTCGCCGAGCTAGACGCCCTCACCGGCCGCTCAGGGCTTCAGGCCTGAGCACTTGCCGGCGGCGCTGGAGAACGCGCTGATGGCACCGTTGCCCGCCTCGAGCTGTGGTACGGCGCCGCTCGCGTCCCCGCCGCCGATCGCGGTTCCCGCCGTCGCGTAGTCGGCGGTGAGAGCCTGCCACGAGACGGGGTCGATGGGCGGCAGCGGGAGCGCGGCGGCCGCGATCGCGTCCGAGGCGAGCTTGCGCCCGGCGGTCGCGACGGCGGGCTGGTTGCCCGCGCTGGCGTCGGCGGCCAGGGCGCCGGTGTCCGCGTACAGGGCCTTCAACGACGGCTGCCCGCGCCGGTCCCAGGCCGTCTGCGCGGAGCAGGCTTGCCGCAATTGAACCTGGGCGGCCGCCGTGGCATTCCGCGTGGCGGCGGCGGGGGTCGCGACATGGCTCGTGGCCGGGCTCGCGGCATGATGAAACATGCTGGCGCAGCCGGTGAGCACCGTCACGGCCAGGACTGGTCCCGCCAGGGTGACGATAACCCGGCCCTTCATCGTCCTCCCGGCCGCCCGGCCGGGGCCTTTCCCCGGGCTCATAGGTGACGCATCCACAGGTTCGTCTCCGCGTACACGCCGAGATCCTCCTCCCGCTCGATGTCGACCAGATCCAGCGCTTTGGGCACGACGTACCGGCCGGTTTCGGGGAAGGCCAGGCCGGTCCACTCCTCCCATTCAGCGACGGTGCCGGTGACGACCATCGACCGCAGGGCGGGCCGCAGGATCACGCCCCCGAGGCGCAGGTGGGTGCGGAGCCAGGGGCCGATATGGGCGCCGTCGGCGCGCGTCCACCGGGCGTAGCTGGCCATCGGGGTCAGCGGGTACTGGCTCTTGAGCACCGGACGGACCGGAGAGATCATTCGTTCCAGTCCCGCCTTGATGGTCAGGGCACGCATCGCGATCAGGGCTTGCCCGCCCAGCCCCGTGCCCTGCCGGTCCGCCCTGACGGCGACGGCCATCACGCACAACGTGTCGGCCGGGACGGCCTGCTCGTGCCCGGTGACCGCGCTGATCAGCGCCGCGTCATACCCGGCGGGCAGGGTCTCGGCCGCACCGTCCCAGCGCAGCGGCACCCCCCAGCTGCCGGCCACCACCTCTCCGTCGTCCAGAATCCGGATGTCGTACTGCGGAAAGCACTCCGCCACCGGGCCCATGAGGTCCGAGCTGACCTGGTCGTGGAAGATGAACTCCGGCCAGACGGGCAGCAGCGCCGCCTCCGACTGTTCGCCGAGATCGGGCCGGTCCGACGTGGTGATGATCTCTCGCTCGGGCATCGGTACCTCACGTTGATCGGGTGACCGACCCACATCGGCCACGTTAACCGCGTAGTCGGCAGGGTCGGCTTGGTCGTCCAGGGCTCTGACACCTGGCGCGGAAGGCGGGGGAACTGGTGGGACCCGACCCGGGCGAGCGTCTCGGCCTGGTGGGCACCCATCGGCATGGCCAGCAGGTAACCCTGCCCGAAATGGCAGCCCATCGAGGTCAGCAGGTCCCGCTGGACTTCGCTTTCGATTCCCTCGGCGATGACCTCGAGCTGGAGCGTCCGCGCGATCTGGACGATGCCTTCGGCGAGCGCCAGGCGCTGCTCGGAGATGGCGATTCCGTCCACGAAGGACTTGTCCATCTTCACCACGTCGATGGGCAGCTCCCGCAGGTAGCTAAGGGAGGAGTACCCGGTGCCGAAATCGTCGATGGCCAGCGACACGCCGAGGGCCCTCAGCTCCATCAGGTCGGACACCAGCCGTTCGTCCCGGCGCAGCAGGGTGCTCTCGGTGAGCTCGAGCATGAGCGCCCCGGGTTCAAGGCCGGTGGAGTCCAGGACCCGGCGCACGCCGTCGATGAAACCGGGCGTCGTGAACTGCCGGGCCGCCACGTTCACGCTGACGTACAGCCCGGGAGCGGATCCGCCGCCAGCCAGGGTCCCGTCGTCCGGGGTGGCGGCCGGGGCCCGCGGCCCGCGGAATCGCACGAGGTCGGCTGCCGCCTGGCCCAGCACCCAGGCGCCGAGCGGCACGATCTGGCCGGTTTCTTCGGCCAGGGCGATGAACTGGTCGGGCAGCATCATCCCCCACTCCGGATGCGGCCATCGGACCAGGGCTTCGAACCCGGCCAGCTCCCCCGTGGCGAGCACCACGATCGGCTGG
Organism: Actinomycetota bacterium; assembly: GCA_003140115.1. The sequence continues at coordinate 6,683 of PLIQ01000327.1, forward strand.
TAGACCAGCGTGAACGCGGAGCTGGTGACCGCCTCCTCCAGCGCGGCCTGCAGCTCCCGCCGCCTGAGCATCCCGGCACTCAGCACGGCCTGGTAGCGGCGCCACTGCCGCTTGCCTGCCGCCTTGCCCGCGTACAGGGCCAGGTCCGCGTGCTTGAGCAGCTCATCGGTGTCGGCGCTGTCCTCGGTGGTGGCGATCCCGACGGTGACCGTGATGAGCACGGACCCGGAGGCCAGCGCGAACGGCTCACCGAACGCCTCGACGATGCGGCCGGCGGCGGCCTCGACCATGGCGCTGTTCTCGACGTCGCTGATCAGCAGCGCGAATTCGTCGCCGCCCAGCCGCGCGGCCGAGTCGGAGTCGCGGATCAGGCCGCAGAGCCGAGCCGCGGTCGCGATCAGCAGCTCATCGCCGACGCCGTGGCCCATGGTGTCGTTCACCACCTTGAAGTCGTCCAGGTCCACGAACAACACGCCGGCCGTCGTGCCGTTCCGCCTGGCCGTGGCGAGCTGCTGGGAGATCCGGTCCTGGAACAGGATCCGGTTGGGCAGCCCGGTCAGCGCGTCGTGGAAGGCCTGGTGTTTCAGCTGCTCCTCGAGCTGGCGTTGTTCGGTCACGTCCCGCATGGTGAGCACCAGGCCGGCCACGGTCGGGTCGGCGCGCCGATCGCTGGCCCGGACCTGGACCTGGACCACCAGGCCGTCCCGGCGGGTGAGGTACCGGTCCACGTAACGGGTGCTGTAAGCCGCGCCGGCCGGAATCTGCGTGAGGAGGCGGAGCAGTTCGTCGCGCTCCCCGTCCGCGACCAGGTCCCACAGGTACGCGCCCTCCACGGTGATGTCGCCGAAGATGCTCGTGGCCGAGGGCGTGGCGTACCCGACCTTCCAGTCGTCGCCCACGATCAAGATGACGTCCGAGGTGTCATGCACCAGGGTGCGGAAGTACGCCTCGTTGCCCTGGCGGTCCAGTTCCTCGCGGAGCATGATCCGCTCGATGGCCAGGGCCACCTGGTGCGCGAGGATCTCCAGCGTCGCGGCCTGGTCCGCGAGGTAGCGCTGCTCGCCGAACACGGCGAGCACCCCGATGAGCGGATTACCCGACGGCCGGTTCTCGAGCACGAGCGGGCAGAGCAGCATCGCCTCACCGCCGGGAACGAGCGCCCTGACCTGCCGGGGCAGGCTCTTCACCGGCACGAGGACCGTCGTGGAACCGGCCGCGAGCGGCAGCCAGGTCTCGGCCAGTTCCCCGAGCCGGCTCATCGGAGCCGGCTCGGCCGAGGCCGTGGTCACCGCGTGGAACGTCTCGTTGCTGCGCACCGCGAGCAGCACGTCGCCCCGCCGGGGCGTGCCGAGCAGGAGATCGGTCGCGGACTTGACGACGGCCCCGGTCTGGTCCACGGTGATCGCCGACACCAGGGACGCCCCGGCCTGCCGCACCGCTCGCTCGCGGCCGAGCGCGCGGCGGTGCGAGGCGGCCACGTCCGACAGCCGCGACAGCACGAGCAGGTAGAGGACCGCGGAGAACACCGCGATAACGCTCCCGTCGCCCCCGCGGACCCCGAACGACCCGGTGAACAGCACGACCGGGGCCACCAACGAGGCCAGCATGAGCACGATCAGCCTGACCGGCGAGACCTCCACGTGCTGCCGGCCCACCGGCTGGGTGAGGTCCGTCATCGTGGGATGCAGCGCCGCGGCGCCCCACCCGGCGTAGAACACGACCCAGCCGAGATCGACCGGGGTCCCGTTATGAAACGTCCCGTGCAGCTGGATCAGGTCGTAGGACACATCCGAGATCAGCATCCCCAAGGCGCCCACGGTCAGGAACTGGACGCACCTGGACCCCCCCACCCCCGGCGCGAGCAGCCTGGCCAGCATGGCCAGAATGAGCACGTCGCCGAGCGGGTAAGCCACGGCGACGCCCTTCTGCAGCCAGGTCAGCGCCTCGTTGTGCGCGTAGGGCAGGATCAGGTAAGTCCACGACAGCAGGCCCAGCCCCGCGGTCAGGATCAGCGCGTCGATGAGGCTGCGCCGGTCCCCATCGGGCGTCCGCCACCAGATGAAGGTCAGCAGCCCGGCGGCGTTCAGCGGATATTCCAGCAGGTACAGCACGTCCGCGAAGGAAGGGAACGGCAGCTGGACCCCGATGAGCTGCGCGATCAGGAAGCTGAGCTGGCCAGCGGTGAAGCTCGCCGCCGCGGCGGCGAGCAGCAGCCACGGCAGCTTGCGGGACGGGCGGTTGATGACCACGCCCGCCACGATGGCGACCACTCCGCTCAGGCCGATCAGGCCCCACGTCTCGGTGCGCAGGCCGGGTAGCGCGTAGTACAACGCGGTTAGCAATGCCGTCCAGATGGCGTAGCCGGCAAGCAAATGGCGCCGCGGTTTCACCGCAATTCCCCCACGGTCATCTAATTCCCCTCTGCGAACCATCCCCAGAATGCACTATAGTCTTTCCCGCGCAGATCACCGCATGGCGGACCGTTACGCCGTCGCTTGCGGATAATTTGTTGCGAATTAGCCCCAATGGTCTTACTGCGAGGATTATGGAGACTTGGCGAATTGTCCTGGATTATGACCGGTCCCGCGAGCAAACAGGGCTTATCGGTAACGAAAGTCGCGTGTTAGATATGCTTGAAGCGGGCAGGAAATTATCCGGGTCAGAAACCATCTCGCCCAGACAACCCGGGAGCATTCAACTGGAAAGCGCATCCGTGAGCACCGTAGATGATTCTCCTCCGATGACGGATAGCGCCTTTATCGTCGTCGTCAACGACATTGGCCAGCATGCGCTCTGGGAGGCGGAGCTGGACCTGCCGGCCGGCTGGCGGCGGCAGTCCGCGCCGCTGCCTCGGCGCGCCTGCCTGGACGCCATCGCCGGCGCGTGGCCGGACGTCGCACCAGCCACCGTCCGCGCCGCCACCGCAGGCGAACGGTACGCAGCCGGCTCGGCGCGGGATGACCAGCGCCGTCACCCGGTTCCGGACGGGCACGACGCCCGGTTCGTCCATGAGCTGTTCGCCGAGCAGGCCGCCCGCCGGCCCGACGCGACCGCCGTCATCGCCGCGGGAACTCGGCTGACCTACCGTGAGCTCGACCAGTCGGCGAACCGGCTCGCCCGCTACCTCCAGGACCTGGGCGCCGGTCCGGAGACCCTGATCGGCGTGTACTCCGAACGCGGTGTCGAGGCGGTCCGCAGCCTGCTCGCGATCATGAAAGCGGGCAGCGGGTACCTGCCGCTGGACCCGTCGCTGCCCGCGGAGCGGCTAGCCCGGATATGCGCGGCGGCAAAACCGATGACTGTCATCACGGGCCGTTCGGTCAAAAAGTCTTCTTCGATAGCGGCGGGAGTGCTCGTGATCAGCGAGCTGGCCGCCGACCTCGAACGCCAGCCGAGCACGCCCCCCGAGGTCAGCCTGCATCCGGACAACCTGTGCTATGTCATCCATACCTCGGGATCCACCGGCGACCCCAAGGCGGTCGCGATCAGCCATGGCGGTCTGGCCGACGTCATCACCGACCTGGCCGGCGAATACGAGATGTCCGCCCGGGACCGGGTGGTGCAGCTCGCTTCGCTCGCGTTCGACACCTCGGTCGAGCAGATGCTCGTCGCGCTCACGACCGGGGCCACCTTGATGCTGCCGCCGGCGGGCACCATCGCCCCCACCGATCTGCTCCGCTACCTCAAGCAGCAGCGGGTCACCGTGGTCGACCTGACCCCCGCGTACTGGCACCAGTTGCTCGCGGTCACCGAGCCGGACGACGAACGGCTGCGGACCCTCCGGCTGATGATCACCGGCGGTGACATGGCGGATCCCGCGGACTGCCGCGCGGCGTTGCGGGCGGTACCCGGGGCCAGGTTGCTGAACGCCTACGGGCTGACCGAGACCACCATCACCTCGGCCCTGTTCGACGTCAGCGCCGCCCGGGTCGGGCCGCCGGGGACCCCGGTGCCGGTGGGCCGGGCGGTCGCGCACGCGCGGATCATGGTTCTGGACGAGAAGCTGAGCCCGGTGCCGGCCGGGGAGGCGGGCGAGGTCTATGTCGGCGGTCCCGGCGTCGCCCGGGGTTACCTGGGCCAGCCCGCGCTGACCGCGGAGGTGTTCCTGCCCGACCGCGGCGGGCTGCCCGGCAGCAGGATGTACCGTACCGGGGACCTGGGACGGCGCCTGCCGGACGGCGCCTTGGAGGTCGCCGGGCGCGTCGACCGACAGCTCAAGGTGCGCGGGTTCCGCGTCGAGCCGAGTGAGATAGAGAGCGTGCTGGCCGGGCACCCGGACATCGGGCAGGTAGCGGTCGTGGCCACCAGGCACGGTACGAGCGACACGCGGCTGGCCGCGTACTACACCAGGCGTGATGGCGCTGCTTCCGATGGCGCGGGTTCCGATGNNGATGGCGCGGGTTCCGATGGCGCTGCTTCCGATGGCGCTGCTTCCGATGGGCTGAGCGCGGCCGGCCTGCGGCGCTTTCTTCGCGGCCGGCTGCCCAGCTACATGATCCCCACGGCGTTCGTGGCGCTCGACCAGATGCCGCTGAACCCGGCCGACGAACCAGCGCTCGAGGAGGCCCGGGTCCCCGCGCGACGGCGGGGCCCGGCGGAGCGGCGCACGCCGACGCAAGCCGGGTTGTCTCACCTGTGGTCCAAGCTGGTGAAGCAGGAGCAGATCGGCCTGGACGACGATTTCTTCGCCCTGGGCGGGAACTCGCTGCTGGCCGCCGAGATGCTGGCGCACGCCCGGGTCATGTTCGGGATCAGCGCGGACTACGTGCGCCCGCTCACCCGCTGCCTGCTGCGCGACCCGACCCTGCGGGAGTTCGCCAAGGCGACCGAGGAAGCCCGCGCGGGCAGGCTCGCCGCCGACGGCGACCAGACCCCGATCGACTTCGCCCGCGAGGCCGAATTCAGCCCCCCGAACCGACTGCGCGCAGACCCGCAGTACGGACGGCCGAACTTTCGCAGACCGCTGGAGATACTCCTCACCGGATCGACCGGGTTCTTCGGGGCTCACCTGCTGCACGAACTACTGGCCACCACCAACGCGCGGGTCTGGTGCCTGGTCCGGGCGCGTGACGCTTCGCACGCGCTGGAGCGCGTCGCGGGCGCCGCCGCCCGCTTCGAGCTCCCCGACCTGCCCAGCGGCCGCGTGGTACCGCTGCCCGGTGACCTCGCCGCACCCCGCCTCGGCTTGTCCCTGGGCGAGTTCCACGGGCTCGCGCGGAGCATCGACATCATCTATCACGCGGGTGCTTCGGTGAATTTCATCTACCCGTACGAGGAACTGCGAGCCGCCAACGTCACGAGCGTCCGGGAGGTGATCCGGCTGGCCACCATGGCCCGGGTCATTCCCGTCCACTATGTCTCCAGTACCGCGGTGCTCGCGGGCCTCGGCGTCATGGGCGTGCGTGAGGTGACCGAGGACACGCCGCTCGCGTACGCTGACCGGCTGCGCATCGGCTACGTGGAGACCAAGTACGTGGCCGAAGAACTCCTGCGGAACGCCGGGCGCGCGGGCCTGCCGGTAGCGATCTACCGCCCGCTGGATATCGTCGGGAGCCGTCGCACCGGCGTGTGGAGTACCAGCACCGAGATGTGTGCCCTGATCCGGTTCATCACCGACACCGGTCTGGCTCCCGCCATCGACCTGCCGCTCGACTTCGTACCGGCCGACGTGTGCGCGGCGGCCGTTCGGCACATTTCGTCCCTCGAGGAGGCCACCGGGCGTACCTACCACCTGGCCAGCCCCGAATACACCCTGCTCGGATCGCTCGTCGACCGGCTGCGGGCATACGGGTTCGAGGTCCGCGAGGTGCCGTTCGCCGCCTGGGTGAGCGAGCTGGTGCGGTATGCCGCCAACCACCCGTCCCACCCGATGACGACGTTCCTGCCGCTGTTCATCGACCGCGATCAGGAAACCGGGCTCACGCCCGCGGAGATGTACTTCGAGCACGTCTTCCCGCACTACAGCAGGACGAATACCGAGCGGGCGCTCAGCGGCAGCGGCATCGCGTTCACGTCCGTCGACGCTCCGTTGCTCGATGCCAACATCGGGCGCCTCATTTCGGTGGGATACCTGAAAGCATCGCGGGACAACCTGCTGCCTGGGCAGCTGCCGGCCCAGTTGCCTGACCAGNNCAGCGGGAGCGAAGTCAGGTGCCGAACCGTTCCGCTCATGCCGGCTAGGCGCTATCCGGACTGGGAGACGTTCGAGTACTTTCACCAGCCGGACGCCGGCGACGGCCTAGTGGCCGGCGACGGCCCGGTGGCGTTCGGCGCGGACCTGAGCCCGGCGAGCGTGCTGGCCGCGTACCGGCGGGGGATCATCCCGCTTCCCGCACCCGATGAGTATTTCCGCACGGTCAACGAGGTCCGGTACGAGGATCGGGTGGCGGCCGGGACGATCGGCCTGGTCGGCACGGTCGGGCGCGATGATCCGTACTCGGTGGCCTGGTGGTCGCCTGACCCGAGGCCGGTGATCAGCGCGGGCCACGTCCACCTGGGACGCAATATCAGGAAGCAGCTGCGACAGAGCGAGGTGTGGACGACCGCCAACACGAGGTTCGNNTCGGCCAGGTGGCCGAGGAATGCCGGGCGGGCCGCGAGCCGCGCTGGCTCACCGACCCGTTGCTGCAGACCCTGATCGAACTGCACGCCGAAGGCTGGGCGCACAGCATCGAGGTGTGGCTGGACGGCGACCTGATCGGCGGCGCGATGGGGATCGGCATCGGCCGGGTCATCAGCGGAGACTCTTTGTTCAGCCGGTACCCCGGCGCGGGCGGGGTCGCGGTCGCGGACATGGCCGCGCGATTGGGCCTGGCCGGCGGCCTGCTCATCGACGCGCAGTGGGACAGCCCGTTCCTGCGGTCGCTCGGCGCCGGGCCGCTGCCGCGAGAGCGTTACCTGCGACTGCTGGACGGCTCGGCGGAGCGGACCTTGCTTCCCGGTGAGCGGTTCCCGGCGCGGCGACTGCTCGCGGAGGGTCCGGGGAGCTTACGGGCGGCCGGCACGGCGGGTCTGGGGCTCGTGATCTGGTTGGGTGGCTCGCTGCGGTTCCGGCTGGGCTGCTGCCGGTGACGATTTGCCGGTTTTGCGGCTTTCCTGGCTGGGCTGGGCGTCCCAGTTGCCTGGTTGATGGGCCGTTGTACCTGTTCTTGAGCCCGTAACGCGACTGGCCGGGGCCTGCGAGTCGGGTGTACCAGTTCGCGTTGCGGGTAACTGCCGCGCCGAGGCCCGCCGTCCCGGCCCGCCGTCCCCTCGCTCCCGTCCGGCTGCCCCGCACCCCGGCCATCCCTCCTCGCCAGCCCCAGGCGCCCCATCAACGCGGAGCATCCGGCTTCCGTGGTGATTTCGGGCAGCTGGGCGCACCGGATACGCCGCGG
>PLIQ01000173.1 GCA_003140115.1 Actinomycetota bacterium
CCGGCCTGGACCACGGCCGGGCGCGCCGCCGAGCTGGCCGCCGCCCGGGACCGGCTGGAGCTGATGACCACCGAGAACCTGTCGGTGGCCGCCGCGTTCAACCTGTCCTACGCCGACCTCACCCCCGGCCAGCAGCGGCTGTTCCGCAGGCTGGGCCTGCACCCCGGCACCGACATCGACGCCTACGCCGCCGCCGCCCTGGACGGCACCGACCTCGCGGCCGCCCGCCGCGGCCTGGAGGCCCTGTACGACCAGTACCTGCTCACCGAGTCAGCCCAGGGCCGGTACCGGCTACACGACCTGATCCGCGAGCACGCCCGCGCCTTGGCCGATCACCTCGACCCGGACCGGGACCGGGACGGTGCCACCACCCGGCTGCTGGACTACTACCAGCACGCCGCCGCCCGCGCCAATACCCTCATCGCCCGCCAACCCCATACCAGTCCCGCCCCCGCCGAAGCCGACGCCGTGGTACCGGCCGTGATTCCCGACCTGGCCGACAGCGAGCAGGCCCTAGCCTGGGCCCGGACCGAGCGGGCCAGCCTGCTCGCCTGCCTGGACTACGCCACCAGGACCGGCCAGCACGCCCGGGTCATCGCCCTCACCGCCGGCCTCGCCGGGCTCTTGCGCAGCGACGGCCCCTGGGCCGACGCCATCACCCGGCACACGGCCGCGATCCAGGCCGCAGGCCATCTCGGCGACCGGCTCGGTCAGGCGCACGCCCTCACCGGCCTCGGGGACATGCGGCGGCTGACGGGTGATTATCCGGCCGCGGTCCAGGCGCTGGAGCAGGCCCTGGGCATCTACCGTGACCTGGGTGACCAGCACGGCCAGGCCAACGTCCTCAACAACCTCGGGAACGTGCGGCAGGTGACGGGTGATTTCCCGGCCGCGGCCCAGGCGCTGGAGCAGGCCCTGGGCATCTACCGCGACCTCGGCACCCGGCTCGGCCAGGCCAACGCCCTCCTCTCCCTCGGGGAGGTCTGGCGGCTGATCGGTGATTACCCGGCCGCGGCCCAGGTGCTGGAGCAGGCGCTGGACATCTACCGCGACCTCGGCACCCGGCTTGGCCAGGCCGCTGCACTCGGCTCGCTCGGGGAGGTCCGGCGGGCGACGGGCGATTACCCGGCCGCGGCCCAGGCCCTGGATCAGGCCCTGGGCATCTTCCGTGACCTCGGCATCCGGAGCGACGAGGCCACGGCGCTCAACGAGAGAGGGACGCTGTACCGGCTCAGCGGTGACGTCACGCAGGCTGAGGAGTGTCACCAGCAGGCCCTGGACCTGGCCCGCGCTATCGCCAGCCCCTGGAACGAGGCGTACGCGCTGGCCGGCCTGGGCCGCTGCGCCCTGGCCGCCGGCCACGCCACGCAGGCGGAGGAACTCCTGCGGCAGGCACTGGAGATCTTCCAGCGGATCGGCGCAGCCGAGGTCCCGGATCTGCTCGCCGAGCTAGCCGCCCTCACCGGCCATGAACAGCCCGGCTCAGCCTTAGGCTGGGTAGGTGGCGGAAGCGGCGAGCCAGGCGGCTGCGAGGACTCCGGCGGACGGGACCGCGGAGGTCTGGTGGGCGCGTCGCGGGGACGCTTCGCCGCGGCTGGCCGGCCTGCTCGACGATGTCGAGCGGGAGCGCTGGAACGCCTACCGGCGCGAGGCGGATCGCGACCGCTTCCTGGTTGGCTGTGGGCTGGCCAAGACGGTGATCGCGGCCTGCACCGGCCGGCGGGCGGCCGAGGTGAGCTTCGACCGGGCCTGCCGCCGGTGCGGCCGGTCGCACGGCAAACCGGTCCTGCGGGGCGGTGACCTCGAGTTTTCCGTCTCTCACTCCGGCGACCTGGTGGCCGTCGCGGTGGCGACGGCGCCTGTCGGCGTGGACGTCGAACAGCTGGACGAACGCTCGCGCGAGCCAGGCGGCGACGACCTGGCCGCGCTGGGCCGCACGGTCCTCGCCGAGGAAGAACAGACGGCGCTGGCCGCGGTTGATCCGGCGGGCCAGGCGCGCGCCTTCCTGGTCGCGTGGACCCGGAAGGAGGCCGTGACCAAGGCCCAGGGCGACGGGCTACGGGTCCCGTTCGGGCAGGTCGTCGTGGCCGCGGACCCGGCGGTGCCCCGCCTGACGGCCTGGCCCTACCCGCAGGACCCGGGGAGCGTGTCGCTGCTCGACCTCGACCCGGGCCCCGGCTACGTGGCGGCGCTTGCGGTCATCGGCCGCTGCCACGCGGCGCCGGCCCGGGACGGATCGGCGCTGCTCGCAGGCCTGGAGGCCGGTGCCCTGAGCTGATCGCTGCAGGCGAACGCGGAGCGGAAATTTGTACGGGCTCTTCTTTCTTGAGTGTAGGTGACTCAAGCTTTTGGAGGCCAAGTAATGACTGAAACGCTCACCCTGCCGGTGCTGCCAATAGACGACGAAGTGGTCCTGCCCGGAATGGTAGTGCCGCTGGAGACCTCGCAGCCGGAAGTCGGCGCCGCGATCGACGCGGCCCGGATGCCGTCCAGGCAGGTTCCCGGCGTGCGTTCGGAGGTCAAGGCCCGCGTCCTGCTCGTGCCGCGCCTGCCCGATCGTGGGCTGGCCGGGGTGGGCACGCTCGCCGTCGTGGAGCAGGTTGGACGCCTGCCCGGCGGGCAGCCGGGCGCGGTCGTCCGCGGCATCGCCCGGGTCAAGATCGGCTCCGGGACCACCGGTCCTGGTGCCGCGCTGTGGGTCGAGGGCACCGTACTCGAGGACACGAACGGCGGGCCCAAGGCCGACGAGCTGGCCCAGCAGTACAAGTCCCTGGTCACCGGGATCCTGCAGCAGCGGGGTGCCTGGCAGGTCATCGACGCCATACAGCAGCTCGACGACGCGTCCGCGATCGCGGACCGGGCCGGCTACGCCAGCTACCTCAACACGGCGGAGAAGCTCCAGCTGCTGGAGACCGCCGACCTGGTCGAGCGGCTCGAGCTGGTTATCGGCTGGACCAAGGAGCACTTGGCCGAGCTGAACGTGGCCGAGTCCATCCGCAAGGACGTCGCGGAGGGCATGGAGAAGCAGCAGAAGGAATTCCTGCTGCGTCAGCAGCTCGCCGCGGTGCGCAAGGAGCTCGCCGACCTGAACGGCGACGCGGCCACCGAGGAAGACGACTACCGCGCTCGGGTGGAGGTCGCCGACCTGCCGGAGGCGGTCAAGACCGCCGCGCTGAAGGAAGTCGACAAGCTGGAGCGGACCAACGATGCCTCACCCGAGGTCGGCTGGATCCGGACCTGGCTGGACACCGTCCTCGACATCCCGTGGAACGAGCGGACCGAGGACGCCTACGACATCGCCGGCGCGCGGCGGGTCCTGGACGAGGATCACACCGGCCTGGACGACGTCAAGGAGCGGATCATCGAGTACCTGGCCGTGCGCAAGCGCCGCGCGGACCGAGGCCTGGGCATCATCGGCGGACGTCGTTCCGGCGCGGTGCTCGCCCTGGTCGGCCCGCCCGGTGTGGGCAAGACCTCGCTCGGCGAGTCGGTGGCCCGGGCCATGGACCGCAAGTTCGTCCGGGTGTCGCTGGGCGGCGTGCGGGACGAGGCGGAGATCCGCGGGCACCGGCGCACCTACGTCGGCGCGCTGCCCGGCCGGATCGTGCGCGCCATCCGCGAGGCTGGCTCGATGAACCCGGTCGTGCTGCTCGACGAGGTGGACAAGATCGGCTCGGACTACCGGGGCGACCCCGCGTCCGCGCTGCTCGAGGTCTTGGACCCCGCGCAGAACCACACGTTCCGCGACCACTACCTCGAGGTCGAGCTCGACCTGTCCGATGTGGTGTTCCTGGCCACGGCCAACGTGCTGGACGGGATCCCCGGCCCCCTGCTGGACCGGATGGAGCTGGTCCAGCTCGACGGGTACACCGAGGACGAGAAGGTCCTCATCGCCCGGGATCACCTGCTGCCCAGGCAGCTGTCCAAGGCCGGGATGAACGCCGAGGAGGTGTCGGTCGGCGAGGACGCGCTGCGGCTGGTCGCGGGTGAGTACACCCGCGAGGCCGGAGTGCGGTCGCTGGAGCGGTCCATCGCGCGCATCCTGCGTAAGGTCGCGGCGCGAGTGGCCCTGGACGACATCACCCTGCCGGTCAGCGTGGGCGTGGGCGAGCTGAAGGACTACCTGGGGCGGCCGCGGTTCACCCCGGAGACCAGTCTGGCCGCGCCCGATCGCCGGACCGCGGTGCCCGGCGTGGCCACCGGCCTGGCGGTGACCGGCGCGGGCGGGGATGTCTTGTACATCGAGGCGTCCCTGGCCGGGCGGGAGACCGGCGAGACCGGAGTCACGCTCACCGGCCAGCTCGGTGACGTGATGAAGGAGTCGGCCCGGATCGCGCTGTCCTACCTGCGCTCGCACGGCGACGAGCTCGGCTTGCCGGTCGGCGAGCTGAAGGATCGCGGCGTGCACGTGCACGTGCCGGCCGGAGCGGTGCCCAAGGACGGCCCGAGTGCGGGCGTCACGATGACCACCGCGCTCGCGTCGCTGTTGTCCGGGCGGCCGGTCCGCGCCGACGTGGCCATGACCGGGGAGGTGTCCCTCACCGGGCGGGTGCTGCCCATCGGCGGGGTCAAGCAGAAGCTGCTGGCCGCGCACCGGGCCGGGATCACGACCGTGCTGATCCCGCAGCGGAACGAGCCGGACCTGGATGATGTTCCGGCCGAGGTGCTCGAGAAGCTGGAGGTGCACCCGGTCGGCGATGTCCGCGAGGTGCTCCGGCTGGCGCTCGAGCCCGCGGCCGGGGCCGCCGAGCCGGTTGCCGTGCCCGAGGCCGCGTAGGGCTCAGCCCTGGCCGGCCTCCGGCGCGTCGTCCGGCAGGACGGCCGCATCGGTGGCGGCAGGGAAGACGTCGGTGGCCGCTAGGTCCCAGATGTAGCTGGGATTAGCGGCCACCGCGCGTCTGTGGGCGTCCTCGGGAGCCTGTTCGGCCGGGGGCGCCACGTAGTCGGCGGGAACCGGGGCCGCCGCGAAGCCGAGGTCCTGCCGCGCAGGCAGGGCCTCGGTCCGCGTTTCGGCCGCGTCCGACGCGGCCGGCCCCGAGCCGGGCGCGGCCGGCCCAGAGCCAGCCGCGGGCGGCGTCAACCCGAACGCCGGCAGGGGCACGTCGAACGCTGGCGGCGTCAAGCCGAAGGCGGGGGTGGACAGGTCGAAATCCGCGGGCGGGGTGGTCAGGTCGAAGCTGACCGGCGGCGCGGGCTCGGTTGTCGCGCCGGGTGGTACCGGCATGTCTCTGGGGACCCGGATGCCCCGGCCCGGCTCTAGCGGAGGCTCGCCGGCCGAGGTCAGGGGGAGCGGGCCGAACAGGCGTCTCGGCTGCTGCGCGGGGGCCCACGGCGGGCCCGAGGAGGCGTCCGGGCGGCCCGCGCCGCGGCCGGCCCGGTAGGAGGACTTGGACAGCGGCGCCACGACTGGGCGTGACGTGGTGCCCGTAGCGGGGCTGATCTCGCCGATGCCGCCGCCTTGCCAGCCCGCAGGCGAAGCCCAGGCCGCGGTGGATGGGCTCGGCCGGGCGGCCGGTACACCGCCCGGTGCTCGCGCGTCGTCGGCCGTCACAGAGCCCGGGGCCGCTGCGGGCCCTCGGTCCGGCTTGCCGTTCTCGTGCTGGCCGCGGGTCCGCGGCCGGTCGTGCGCCCTGGCCCGGCCGCGCTCCCGGCGGAAGCGGATGACCAGCAAGGCGATGACGAGCAGCACGATCAGCCCGACCACCGCGGCCACCGCGGCCCGCAGCACCGATCCGGCCAGCGCGCTGGCGGCCGCCCGGTGCGGTGCGGCCACCGGGTGCCGCGCGACCTTATGCGATGCGACGGGAGCAGGCTGATGGGGCTGGCTCGCGGTGATGCTCGCGGTGATGATGGCGGCCATGTCCACCGCCCGGATCGCGTCCACGGTGCCGTAGCCCGCGCCGGCGGCCGACCGGGCCGGCTGCGGGGGGAGGCCGGCCCCGGGCGCCGCGGCGACCGTGCTCTCGATCAGGGCCTGGGTCACCTGGGCCACGGTGAGGTGCGGGAACCTGGACAACACCAGGGCGGCCACGCCCGCCACGATGCCGCTGGCCGTGCTCGTGGAGCTGATCGTCGCGTAGCCGTCCGGCGGGGTCGCCACGACCAGGCTGACCCCCGGGGCCGTCAGCGACACGTAGGGCCGCGTGCTGCTGAACGAGGCCAGGTGCCCGGTGCGGTCGACGGCCCCCACCGCGATGACGCCCGGGTAGGCGGCCGGGTAGTTCACCCGGTCCGCGCCCAGGCCGTCGTCGCCCGCGGGCGCGACCAGCACCACCCCTTTGCTCAGCGCGTAGCCGACCGCCGCTTGCTCTGCGGGGCTGCCGCCCGCCGCGGCCGGATCGCCCTTGCTGGTCAGGCCGAGCGTCCCTGGGTCAAGCGGCAGGTCGATGACCCGGGCTCCGTGATCGGCCGCGTACCTGATGCCCTCGGCGATGGCCTCCGGCAACTGTCGGCTGACGGTCTGGTCCGAGGCCAGCGGATCGTTGAACTCCAGCGTCACCCGGACCGAGAGGATCTTCGCCGCGGGCGCGACGCCGACCAGGCCCGACCCGGGCTGGTGGCTGGCGATGATGCCGGCCACGGCGGTGCCGTCGAAGCCCCAGTACGGGCTGCCCGGGGTCCGGCCGGAGCCGGTGTAGTCGGGCCCGGTGATCACCGAGCCGGTCAGGCCCGGGTAGCTGGCGTCGACCCCGGTGCTGAGGATGGCGACGGTTATCCCGGATCCCTGGGATTTCTGCCACGCCTGCGGCACCTGCAGGCCAGCCAGCCACCATTCCTGATCGCGGACGCTACTTTCGAATCGCATGGTCGTGGCGGTGGTGAGCTCGCGGGCGGCATTTTCGGATCCCGCGCGTGCGGAGGTGGCGGGTCCGCGGGCGGTATTACCGTGTCCCGCGGGCGCGGCGGTGGCGGCGATAGCGGGCGCGAAGCCCATGACGCCCAGCACAGTTAGCACCGTCGCCAGACCTGAGGTGAACGGCAGCAAAGTACCGCGCAGCAATCGGTGTGACACTTTGGTCAGATTTCTCCTCCGAGGCTGGCCGAGCGGGCCTGCGGGTAGCGATGTTCGGCCGGCTATGTAATCGTGCCATGCACCCGGCCTAGGCGGAATGCGTCATGGGCGAATTGTTGGCGGTGCTGCGGCAATCGATACCCGCGCTCCGGGCGGCAGGCCGAGGCGCTGGGCCGCGTCGCCGCCGTTCACCGCGATAGAGACCAGCCCGGCGCTATCGGCATAGGCGACCAGCTCACCGGGCGCGACGGCGCCGAACATTTCCCGGTAAGGCACGGTCAGCTGATGGCGGCCGCAGCGGATGTGCGCGGTGGCGCCCGGCTTGAGGCCGATTTCCGCGGCGTCCGACGCGGTAATCGTGAGCTGGACATTTCCGAATCGGTCCACGGTCAGCACCTCTCCTTCCGCGACGGAATCGCGGATCAGCCTTTCCGGTGCGGGCAGCGTGACCAGATCCGCGACGTCGATTTCCGCTCCGGTCGCGGCCAGTTCGGTGCCGTCGGCCAGATGCGCGGCGACCGGCATGAAGATATCGCGGCCATGGAAGGTGGCCGTGACGTCGGCCAGCCACAGGTCGCGGTTGGTCAGGCTGAAGGCACGCGCCGGGCCGCCCGCGGCCGTTACGGCCCAGGAGAGCAGTCCGTTGTCGGGACCGATGAACACCGAGTCTCCCGCCGCCACCGCGACGCCGCGCCGCGCGGTGCCGACACCGGGGTCGACCACCGCCACGTGCACGGCCGGCGGCAGGTAGGGCACGGTCTGGGCCAGCACGGCCGCACCGCGCCGGACGTCGCCGGGCGGGACCAGGTGGGTCACGTCGATGATGCTGGCGTGCGGCGCGATCCGGGCCGCCACGCCGTGGCAGGCGGCCACGAATCCGTCTTCGAGCCCGTAGTCGGTGAGGAAGCTGAGGTAGCCAAAACGGGTCACGAACGGTGAGCGTACGTCGCCGGTACGCCGAGGTACAGCCCGGCCGGGGCAAGGTACGTTGGGAGGAATCGGATGAAGGCGCGAGAGGAGGTCGCATGTCCGGGTTGTCCGAACGCGACATGCGCATCCTCGCCTTCGAGCGGCGCGGCTGGCGGTCACCGGGGGTCAAGGACCAGGCCATCGCCGAGGTGCTCGACCTCCCGGCCACCCGGTACTACCAGCTGCTCAACGAGCTGATCGACCGGCCCGAAGCACTGGCCTTCGATCCGGCGCTGGTCAAGCGCCTGCGCGCCCAGCGCGCCCGGCGCCAGCGCATCCGGTCGCCCCGCACNNGCGTGAAGGGGCGGTCGGCGTGACGTATCCGCCGCGGGCGGCCACGCCGGAGGGACAGGCCGGGCTGGACGCGCTGCTCAGCAGCCCGCAGCACGCGCTGGTCGGCACGGACTTCGACGGCACGCTGGCGCCCATCGTGACCGAACCCCGGGACGCGCGGGCCCTGCCCGGAGCGGTGCCCGCGCTGACCAGGCTGGCCCGGGCGGTCGGCACGCTCGCGGTCATCACCGGCCGGCCCGCGGCGGACGCGGTCGCCTACGGCGGGCTCGAGGCCGTCCCCGGCCTCATCGTGCTCGGTCACTACGGCTGGCAGCGCTGGCACGATGGTGAGCTAGCCGGGGCCGTCTCGCCGCCCGCGGTGCAGGCCGCCCGCCAGGCCCTGCCCGGCGTGCTCAGCCAGGCGGGCGCCCCGGAGGGCACCTGGATCGAGGACAAGGGGCACGCGCTGGCCGTTCACACCCGCCGCACGGCCGATCCGGAGTCGGCGTTGCGCCTGCTCCGCGGGCCGCTGGAGGACCTGGCCGCCCAGCTCGGGCTGGCGGCCGAACCGGGCCGGATGGTGATCGAGCTGCGGCCGCCCGGCGTGGACAAGGGCACCGCGCTGACTGACCTGGTCACCGAACGCGCCGCGGATTCGGTCCTGTTCTGCGGCGATGATCTCGGTGACCTGCCCGCCTTCGCCGCCGTGCGCGCGCTGCGCGCGGAAGGGATCCCGGGCTGTGCTGTGGCCAGCGCCAGCGCCGAGTCCCCGCAGGTCGCGGCCGAGGCCGACCTGGTGGTGGACGGGCCCGAGGGGATCGTGGCGCTGCTCGCCGCGCTCGCGTCCGAACTGGGCGGCTGAGCGGCTACCGGGCCGCTGAGCGGCGACTGGGCCGCTGGGCGCCGGCTACCGCCGCTAAAGCNNCGCCGCTAAAGCGCCGGCTACCGGTCCAGCGCGGCCAGCTGGTCCCGGAACCAGCGGGCGGGCGGGCTGGCCGCTGCGGTGGCGGCCAGGGCGTCGCTGCGGCGGCGGCGTTCGGCGTCCGGCATGGCCAGCGCCTGGTGCAGGGCCGCGGCGGTCTCGCTGACGTCGAAGGGGTTGACCAGCAGCGCGTCGCGGTGCAGGGTCGCGGCGGCGCCCGCCTCCCGGGACAGCACCAGCGCGCAGCCGCGTTCGGACAGCACCGGGCCTTCCTGCGCCACCAGGTTCATGCCGTCCCTGATCGGGTTGACCAGCAGCACGTCGGCCACCGCGCAGGCGGCGAGCGACCGCGGGTAGTCGTCCTTCACCTCCAGGATCAGCGGGTTCCAGTCCGGCGTGCCGAACTCCGCGGTGATCTCCGCCGCCATCTGTATGACCCGCTCGGTGTAGGCGCGGTACTCAGGCACCGCCGACCGGGACGGGTAGGCGAAGGCCAGGTGAACCACCCGGCCGTGCCACTCGGGCCGGGTGGCGAGCAGTTCGCGGTAGGCGGCCAGGCCGCGCACGATGTTCTTGGACAGCTCGGTGCGGTCGACCCTGACGATCAGCTTGCGGCCTGCGGCCGCCCGCTCGAGGGCGGCCATGTGAGCGCGCACATCGTCGTCCCGGGCGCGGTCTCGCAGCGCGGGGGCGTCCACGCCCAGCGGATGCACGGCCACGTGCGTGACCCGGCCGCGGTAAACCACCCGGCCGACGGTATCCGCNNGGGTCGGCCCGCTTCACCTCAGCGCCCAGGATCGCTTCGCAGCAATCGAGGAACGCGGCGGCCCACCGCTCGGCGTGAAAGCCCACGCAGTCCGCCCCGAGCATCCCGTCGAGCACGGCCCAGCCCACCTCGCGGGGGAGCAGCCGGTAGTAGTCCGGCGGGGCCCACGGAGTATGCGAGAAATGCGCCAGCCGGATGTCGCGGGAGACGCCATCCAGCCGGTCCCGCAGCAGGCGCGGAGCCAGGCACAGGTGGTAATCCTGGATCAGCACGCGGATAGGCTCGCCATCCGCCAGGGCCTCTTCGGCCAGGGCCTGCGCGAACGCCTCGTTGTAGGCCAGGTAGGACTCCCAGTCGCGCCGGAACGGCCCGTCCCACTGCGGCTGGGTAGGGGTATCGAACAGCAGGTGATGCAGGAACCACAAGACCGCGTTGGCGACGTGGTTGTAGGCGCGATCGAAGATGTCCGGCGGGATGTCGAGCATCCGCACCGGAACGCCGCTGTACTGCGAGGCACCCGCGTCCTGCCGCCGCGCGAACGCGCGGTCGGCGTCGCTGAGCGCGGCGCAGATCCACGTCACACTGGCCCCAGCCGCCACGGCCTCCAGGCCCGACGTCACCCCGGCGATCATGCCGCCGCCGCCCCGCTGTCCCACCAGCGAGCCGCCGGTGCCGAACTGGTACGAGACCGGACCGCGATTGGACGCCACGAGAACCCGCTGCTTCATCAAGATCGCGGCGAACGACCCTGGCCTTCACGCCCAGAGCAAACGCCGCTCCCTCCCTCCGTAAATGACAAGTGTGGCGGATAGCCTGGCAGACGGGTGCGATACCGCGGCGGGGCAGGGGAATCGTAGCTTCCGTCGACCCTGCGGTACGCTTGTCTCGTTTGGAACACAACTGAATAACGCTCATCCAGAGGGGTGGAGGGATCGGCCCTGCGAAGCCCCGGCAACCTATCGCGCATCTATGCCCAGCTCGGGCGGCCCAGCTCAAATCGGCGGGGCGCGTGACATGGTGCCAAGTCCGGCCCGCGGTCAAGGTGACCGCTGGAAAGATGGGGAAGGAAGGCCTCGCCGTGACCACAGCAACACCCCGCACACCCGAAACTTCCCGGTTCGGCTATGCCACCGGGCTGACGTGCCGCGAATGCGGCCAGGTCTACGAGCTCGGCCCGCTCTACGCCTGCGGCGAGTGTTTCGGCCCGCTCGAGGTCGGTTACGACTACCCGCGGCTGGACCGGTCCGTCATCGAGGCCGGGCCGCCGAACATGTGGCGGTACGCGCCGCTGCTCCCGGTGCCAGCGGACATCGCGAGCCGGCCCACCATGGAGCCCGGTTACACCCGGTTGTTCCGCGCCGACAACCTGGCCCACGCGCTGGGCATGCGCAGGTTGTGGATCAAGGACGACCGGGGCAACCCGACGCACTCGTTCAAGGACCGGGTGGTCGCGGTGGCCTTGGTCGCGGCGACCGAGCTGGGCTTCAAGGTGCTGGCCTGCCCGTCGACCGGGAACCTGGCCAACGCGGTGGCCGCGGCGGCGGCCCGGGCGGGCATCCGGTCCGTGGTGCTCGTCCCCGCCGACCTGGAGCCGCAGAAGATCATCACCACCTCGGTCTACGGCGGCACGTTCGTCACCGTGGACGGCACCTACGACGACGTGAACCGGCTCGCGTCCGAGCTGGCCGGCGAGCACGAGGACTGGGCGTTCGTCAATGTGAACGTACGGCCCTACTACGCCGAGGGCTCCAAGACCCTCGCCTTCGAGATCGCCGAACAGCTCGGCTGGCGGCTTCCCGAGCAGGTCGTGGTGCCGATCGCCTCCGGCGCCCAGCTGGTCAAGGTGGACAAGGGCTTCGGCGAGCTGACCACGCTCGGGCTGGTCCCGGAGGCCCCGTGGCGGATGTTCGGCGCCCAGGCCAGCGGGTGCGCGCCGGTCTCGGCCGCGTTCGCGGCCGGGTACGACGTGGTGCGCCCGGTCAAACCGGCCACCATCGCCAAGTCGCTGGCCATCGGCAACCCGGCGGACGGGCCGTACGTCCTGGACGTGGTGCGCCGCACCGGCGGCGCGATCGCCGACGTCAGCGACGACGAGATCGTCGACTCGATGCGGCAGCTGGCCTCAGCCGAGGGCATCTTCGGCGAGACCGCGGGCGGCGTCACCCTCGGCGTGCTGCGCAAGCTACTGGCCGCCGGGCAGCTCGACCCCGAGGCGGAGACCGTGATCATCAACTCCGGTGACGGGCTGAAGACCCTGGACGCGATCACCGCGGTGCTGGACCTGCCCGCCGCGATCAGGCCGACCCTGGAAGCGTTCCAGGAGGCGATCTCATGCCGGATATGAACACCGTGTCGGTTCGAATCCCGACCATCCTGCGCACCTACACCGCGGGCGCGGCCGAGGTGAGCGCCACCGAGGGCAGCCTGCGCGAGGTCATCGCCGGCCTGGACGTGGCCTATCCCGGCCTCGGCGGCCGGATCCTCGACGACGGAGGCCGGCTGCGCCGGTTCGTCAACGTCTACGTCGGCGAGGAAGACGTGCGGTTCGCGCAGGGACTCGATACCGCGGTGCCCGCGGGAGCGCGGGTTTCCTTCATTCCCGCGGTGGCCGGCGGCGCCCCCAAACCCGGGCCGGGCGCGGCTGACCTGAGCCAGATGGCGTGATTGGGGGGTAAGTGGCGCCAGAATCGCTCGGGACCGGGTAAGGTCAATTCCGGTCGCGGTCGGACGGGGCCGGTTTTGCGTGCTAGACACCGTGCTGGACACGCAGCCGCTCTCACCCGTTCGCGATCGACGGGTTCCGCGTTGGCAAGGGCGGGGCTCGAGTCCCGAGCGCAGTTAGGGAGTTGTTTGGAATGGCTCAGGGCACCGTCAAGTGGTTCAACCCGGACAAGGGATACGGCTTTATCGCCGTCGACGGTGGCAAGGACGTTTTCGTCCACTTCTCGGCTATCCAGTCGGATGGCTATCGCACCCTCGAAGAGGGCCAGCGGGTCGAGTTCGAGATCACGCAAAGCGACCGGGGCGCGCAGGCCGACAAGGTCATCGTCGTCACGTAGGTTCGCCGGTGGCCCCGGATTCACCCCCGGGGCCACTGATCTACCGGGTTCAGCTATCGGCCCGGCCCCGGCGGGCCGGGCCGTAGGCGTTTCCGAGGGCGATGGTTTGCACTCTCACCATGAGAGTGCTAAACATGACTCTGGCACTCTCCATGTGTGAGTGCCAGCATGATGGCGGGATCGGGCGATGAGGCACGACCTCGCGGCAGGAAAGGACTGTCCGCCGGGGGGTGCCGGCCGTCGCGGGCGTCGGCTCGATCCACGCATACGCCACGGAGGACTGGAGCCTATGGCAGCCAAGATGATCGCGTTTAGTGAGGACGCCCGGCGCGGCCTCGAACGCGGTATGAACCAGCTCGCCGACGCCGTNNAAGGTAACCCTCGGCCCCAAGGGCCGGAATGTGGTTCTCGAGAAGAAGTGGGGCGCACCCACGATCACCAACGATGGTGTATCCATCGCCAAGGAGATCGAGCTCGAGGACCCCTGGGAGAAGATCGGTGCCGAGCTTGTCAAGGAAGTAGCAAAGAAGACCGACGACGTGGCCGGAGACGGCACCACGACGGCGACCGTGCTGGCCCAGGCGCTCGTGCGCGAGGGCCTGCGCAACGTCGCGGCGGGGGCCAACCCGATGTCGCTTAAGCGGGGCATCGAGGCCGCCGTCGAGCGGATCAGCGAGGAGCTTTCCAAGCAGGCTAAGGACGTGGAGACCAAGGCGCAGATCGCCTCCACCGCGTCCATCTCGGCCGGGGACACCGCGATCGGCGAGATGATCGCCGAAGCGATGGACAAGGTCGGCAAGGAAGGCGTTATCACCGTCGAGGAGTCCAACACCTTCGGCCTGGAGCTTGAGCTCACCGAGGGCATGCGGTTCGACAAGGGATACATCGCCCCGTACTTCGTCACCGACCCCGAGCGGCTCGAAGCCGTCCTTGAGGACCCGTACATCTTGATCGTGAACTCCAAGATCTCGGCCAACAAGGACCTGCTCCCGCTGCTGGACAAGGTGGTGCAGTCCGGCAAGTCGCTGGTCATCATCGCCGAGGACGTCGAGGGCGAGGCCCTGGCGACCCTGGTCGTGAACAAGATGCGCGGCCTGTTCAAGTCGGTGGCGGTCAAGGCCCCCGGCTTCGGCGACCGCCGCAAGGCCATGCTCGGTGACATCGCCATCTTGACCGGTGGCCAGGTCATCAGCGAGGAAATCGGCCTCAAGCTGGACAACGCGGACCTGGACGTACTCGGCCGGGCCCGCAAGGTCGTGGTCACCAAGGACGAGACCACGATCGTGGACGGCGCCGGGGACGCGGACCAGATCGCCGGCCGGGTCAACCAGATCCGCACCGAGATCGACAACACCGACTCCGACTACGACCGGGAGAAGCTGCAGGAGCGGCTGGCCAAGCTGGCCGGCGGCGTCGCGGTCATCAAGGCCGGGGCGGCGACCGAGGTCGAGCTGAAGGAGCGCAAGCACCGCATCGAAGATGCGGTCCGCAACGCCAAGGCCGCGGTGGAGGAAGGCGTCGTCGCCGGTGGCGGCGTGGCCCTGCTCCAGGCGGGCCGCAGCGCCTTCAAGAAGCTGGACCTGGCCGGTGACGAGGCGACCGGCGCGCAGATCGTGCGCCGCGCCGTCGAAGAGCCGCTCAAGCAGATCGCGATGAACGCCGGCCTCGAGGGCGGCGTGGTGGTCGAGAAGGTCAAGACCCTGGCCGCGGGCCACGGTCTGAACGCCGCGAACGGCGAGTATGTCGACATGTTCAAGGCCGGCATCATCGACCCCGCGAAGGTCACCCGCTCGGCGCTGCAGAACGCGGCCTCGATCGCTGGCCTGTTCCTCACCACCGAGGCAGTGATCGCGGAGAAGCCGGAGAAGGAAAAGGCCCCCGCCATGCCCGGTGGCGGCGGAGACATGGACTTCTGATCTAGAAGTCAAGTCAACTCAAGCCGAACGGCCCGGGGAATCCCCGGGCCGTTTTGGCGTCACGTTTCCCGGCGTATGCGCCGGCGTTAACGAAGCTGCGATCCGGCGTCCCGGACCGATAGCCTTAGAAGTGCCCATAGCATCCTGCCGGTCACCTGATCGCTGGTTGTTTTTAACAGTTCTCTCAACGTGAGGTCTGCGCGTGCCTACCGGCAAGGTCAAGTGGTACGACTCCGACAAGGGGTATGGCTTCCTCGCTCGCGACGACGGCGGCGAGGTCTTCGTGCATTCATCGGCGCTGCCCGCCGGGACGACCGCGCTTCGGCAGGGGCAGCGGGTGGAGTTCGGGGTGGCCGAGGGACGCCGGGGAGCGCAGGCGCTCCAGGTGCGGGTGCTCGAGCCGCCGCCCACCGTCGCGGTCCCCAAGCAGGCCCGCAAGAAGCCGGACGAGATGATCCTCCTGGTCGAGGACCTCATCAAGCTACTCGATGACGTCTCGACGACCTACCGCCGCGGCAAGCTCCCGGACCCCAAGGACGGGAAGAAGATCGCCGCCGTGCTCCGCGCCGTGGCCGACGACATCGACGCCTAGGGTCAGCGCCGGGTCCGGGGCCGGGGCGGCGCGGCGGGTACCGGTCCGGGCTCCGGCCGCTCGGCGACGACCCGCCGCCTGCGCCGGACGACGATCAGGAACAGCGCCACGGTCAGCAGGCCCGCGGCGATGCCCAGGCCCGCCCGGCCGTTGTTGAGCATCGACACGAGCACCCCGAGCAGGCCGCCGGCCACGTTGGCCACCTGGTTCAGGGTCTCGGAGACCGCGAAGGTCGAAGACCGGACCTCGTCGCCGATCTCGCGCTGCACGATCGAGTCCTGGGCCAGCTTGGCCAGGCTCGCGCAGAAGATCGCGGCGAACGCCACCGCGATCACCGCCGTCAAGCCGAAGAACCAGGCCGCGGCGGCCGCGACCACCGGGGCCACGATGAGCACGGAGAACATGATGAGCTGCGGGGCGCGGGACTTGAGCCAGGATCCGATGACCATCGCGAAAATGCTGCCGCCCGCGACGGCGCCCGCGAGGGCGCCCAGCGCGAAGTGCTTGGAGACACCGAAGCGCTCGCTCTGCAGCACGAACACAAAGAAGAAGAGCGTGAAGCCGGAGAAGGCGCGCAGCACCGCGTTGCCGGTCATCGCCTCGGTCACCGCTGGACCCACCCGGCTCAGCGTCCGCCAGTGACTGGGGCGGGTGCCCTTCTTGGTCCCGGACGCGGCCCCGGGCCCAGGTGGCAGGGACCCGGGGGGCAGGGCCGCCGCGGGCTCGTCGTAGGGGAGCGTCCCGTTGGGTTGGGTGGGCTCAGGGCCGTGCCACGGGTCGCTGGCAGGCCGGGCGGGCGGGGCCTGCGGGGCCGCCTCAGTCGGAGCCGGAGCGGGCGGGGAATCCACCTGGTCGGGCAGGCGCAGCGCGAGGACCATGGAGCCCAGGTAGACGACCATGGCCGCCCGGAGCACCCAGGCGGCGCCCCCGACCACCTGGATGCCCGCCGCGAGCCCGGCGGCCAGGGTGGCCGTGATCACCGCGATCAGCTGCGACCGCGCGTTCGCCCGGACCAGGGTGATCTGCTCGGGCAGCAGCCGCGGCGTGACCGACGCGCGGACCACCCCGTAGGCCTTCTGCAGCACGAGCACGCCGAACGCGGCGGGCAGCAGGTTGATCGGGTTGCTGACCGCGGCCGCCATCGCGTAGCACAGCAGGCCGCGGGCCAGCAGCGTGCCGGCCAGCAGGTACTTGCGGCCCTGCTGCACGCGGTCCAGGGCCGGCCCGATGAACGGGGCCAGCACCGCGAACGGGGCCATGGTCACGACCAGGAACAGCACCACCTTGCCCCGGGCCTGGTCCAGCGAGGTGTTGAAGAAGATCGTCCCGGCCAGCGACACGGCGACGAACGCGTCGCCGGCCCCGGCGGCGGCGGTCAGCTCGATGAGCGTGGACAGCCCGGTCCGGCCGGCCCCCGAGGCGCTGGTCACCCGGTGTACGAGGCCGCCGGTCCGGCGGGTGCCGGTCCGCACCGCGCCGGCCGTGGCGCGGGCCGCGCTCCCGGTTCGCCGCAGTGCCTCGGACATCCCCATGTACCCAGTATTCTTGGTCGTCGCCACTACGGCGAGTCCGCCGTGACGCAACCACCAGGTAACGATACCCGCCGCATGCGTGATGAGTGAGAATTGGTGACCGTGACTTCTGCCCGCACCCGCACCAGGGAACCGGATCAGGCCTGCGCCGAGGCCGTTGACCTCGCCCGGGCCGCCGTCGTGGCGATCGTGGGGCCCGATCAGGTCGGCAGGCACCTCGAGGTGATCGCCGAGGGCGAACGCGTCGTGACTCACCTGTTCGCCAGCGAGGACCCGGCCTACGCCGGGTGGCGATGGGCTGTGACGGTCGTTCGCGCGCCCCGCTCCAAGCTGGTCACGGTCAGCGAGACGGTGCTCCTGCCGGGGCCGTTCGCGTTGCTCGCGCCGCCCTGGGTGCCGTGGCACGACCGGTTGCGGCCCGGTGACCTGGGCGTCGGGGACCTGCTGCCCGCCCCGCCGGACGACGAACGGCTCGTCCCGCTGGTCACGCTGGAAGGCGACGACGCGGTCATCGACTGGTCGCACGAGGACGAGGACCCGGCGGAGGCCGCCGAGCTCGCCGCGTCCGGGCGCTCCCGCGTGCTGTCGGCCATCGGCCGGGAAAGCGCCTCCGAGCGCTGGTACGCCAGCGACCACGGCCCGCGGACGGCGCTCGCCCACGCGGCGCCCGCGCAGTGCGTCAGCTGCGGTTTCTTCGTGCCGCTTAGCGGTGAGCTCGGCCGGCTGTTCGGGGCCTGCGCGAACGCGTACGCGCCCGACGACGGCGGCGTCGTCTCGGCCGACCACGGCTGCGGAGCCCACTCCGAGTCGGTAGGCTGGCAGGCGTCGGCCCGGCCCCTCTCGCCGGTCATCGACGAGCTCGGCTACGACTTCGACTTGCCGGGCGTATCGGTGGAGGAGACGGTGTTCGAGCCGCTGTCCGNNCCAGCCCGGCCACGCAGGTCCAGATCCACCACCGGGCGTCGGCCGGCAGGCGGTCCCGCACGATCAGCAGCACGATCAGCGCCACCGCCCAGCCGGCCGCGACGACGCCGGTGACCAATTGGTCGTTCGCCTCCAGCGGCGGGGGCGGGGTCCGGGGACCGGTTTCCTTCACCCTTCCAGGCTAGGGGGTCGCCGGTCCTGGGATGCTGCGTGCGGTCGGGCGGCGTGATGTACTTATGTCCACACCGCTGTGGCGCGTACCTTTAAAACCAAGGTTAACGATGATGACAGAGACCCAGACCAGTGCCGATGCCGGGCTGGCCACCGCGCTGCGGATCTCGGTGAGCAGGCTGGCGCGGCGGCTGCGGGCCCAGCGTACGGCTTCGGGCCTGACCGAGGCGGTGCTGTCGGAGACCCAGCTGGCCGCCCTGTCGGCCCTGGAAGTCCACCACGCCATGACCCCGGGCGAGCTGGCCGAGCACGAGAAGGTGCAGCCGCCGTCCATGACCCGCGTCATCGCGGTCCTCGAGGAGCGCGACCTGGTCCTGCGGTCACCGCACCCGACCGACCGGCGGCAGGTCGTCCTCACCGTCACCGAGGAAGGCCGGGCCGTGGTGCAGCGCGTGCGGCTCCGCAAGGACGCCTGGCTGGCCCGGCGGCTGGCCGAGCTGACCGACGGGGAGCTGGCCACGCTGGAGGCCGCGGTGCCGATCCTGGAGAAGCTCAGCCAGTCCTCATGAGCCCGGGCGCGGCGGGTCTAGCGGGCGCTGCTTTTCCGGCGTACGCAGCGGGCGCAGGGGCCAGCTGCCCAGCGTGGTGAACCGGGGGTACTCGGTCGCGCCCAGGCGGCTGCGGACCAGGTGGATGCGGTCCGCGGCCCACGACGGGCCCTGGTAGCCGTCCAGCGCCGCGACCAGCTCGGTGGCGTCGGCGGGCATCCGGCAGCGCGCCAGGGTCAGGTGGGGCCGGAACCGGCGGCCCTTATCGGGCGGCGGAGCGCCCGCGCGGCTCGCGCCCGCGGCCACCGACTCGGCCAGGTGCGCCAGCGCCCCGCGGTCCCCGGACAAGCCGCTCCACAGCACGTTGGCGCGGGTCGGGTCGGGGAAGGCGCCCGCGCCGCTGAACGCCAGCCGGAACACGTGATGGCGCCGCGCGGCGTTCTCCAGGCGCCGGAGCAGCCGGTTCGCGGCGGACTCGTCGACCTGGCCCAGGAAGGCCAGCGTCACGTGCCAGGCTTCCCGGTTGGTCCAGCGCAGGTCCTCCCGTCCGGCCCGCAGCGGCCCGGCCAGGGCGTCAAGCTCATCCAGCACGGCCGCGGGCGGGGCGATGGCCACGAACAACCGCATCAGCTCACCCGGCGCGGCAGCGGACCGCAGGGTTCCCGCAGGCGTCGTCGGGGGGACTAAACCGGTGCGCTCGGACCGAACCCGCTCGCCAAGCAATCCCGCGCCGTGAGCCTCGTTACCCATGTACCCACCTCGATCGTAAGCTGGCCCCCTTTGTAAGCGGGCCCCCTTTGCAGGCTGGCCCGCTTGTAAGCTGACACCGTGAACCGGGTGCCCCGCTGGCTGCTGCCCGCCGTACTCGCGTTGCTGGTGCTGGTGGTGGTGATCGGCGCGATCATCCGCTAGCCGCCGTGCGCTCGACGACGTAGTCGATGCAGGCGGTGAGCGCCGCCACGTCCGCGGGATCGACGGCCGGGAACATGCCGATGCGCAGCTGGTTCCGGCCTAGCTTGCGATAGGACTCCGTATCGACGATTCCGTTCGCCCGCAGTGTTGCCGCCACGTGGTCGGCGGACAGTCCATCGGCCAGGTCGATGGTGCCGACCACCTGCGAGCGGTGCGCGGGATCGGCGACGAACGGATCTGCGTAGGCCGCCTGCTCCGCCCACGTATACAGTATGGCAGCCGATCGCGCGGTGCGGGCCGTGGTCCACTCCAGGCCGCCCTGGCCCAGCATCCACTCGACCTGATCGGCCAGCAGGAACAGCGTCGCCACCGCGGGGGTGTTGTACGTCTGGTCCAGGACCGAGTTCTCCAGCGCCACCCGCAGCGACAGGAAGTCGGGGATGTACCGCCCGCTGGCCGCGATCTCGTGCACCCGCTCCACCGCCGCCGGGGACAGCAGGGCCAGCCACAGCCCGCCGTCGGAGCCCAGCCCCTTCTGCGGGGCGAAGTAGTACGCGTCGAACTCGGCGGCCTGGACCGGCAGGCCGGCCGCGGCGCTGGTCGCGTCGACCAGGACCAGCGATCCCGGGTCGGCGCCGGGCACCCGGCGCACCGGCATGGCCACGCCGGTCGAGGTCTCGTTGTGGGTCAGCGCGTACGCGTCCGCCCCGGGCTCCGGCCAGGGCGCCGGGTGCGTGCCGGGCGGGGACTCCACCACGGTCGGCGCGGCCAGCCAGGGGGCCCGCCCGGTGATGGCGGCGAACCGGGCCGAGAACTCGCCGAAGCTCAGGTGCTGGGCGTGCCGCCGGACCAGCCCGAACGCGGCCGCGTCCCAGAACGCGCTGGTNNCGAGCTGGCCAGCGCGGCCAGCTGCTCGGGGCGGATCTTGGCCGGACCGCTGCCGAACCTGCCGTCCTTCGGTCGCAGGCCCGCCGGGATCACCAGTTCGCTCATCACCGCAGCTTACCGGGGGGCCGAAGGGCTAAGTCTTGCTGGTCAAGGACCGCCGCGGCGCCGGGTACGTCGGCGACCGACCGCGACGCGGGACCGATGTAGCGCGCGGCCGGCCTGACCAGCCGGCCCGTCCGCTTCTGCTCCAGGATGTGCGCGGCCCAGCCCGCCGTCCGGGCGCAGGTGAACATCGAGGTGAACATGTGCGCCGGGACTTCGGCGAAGTCCAGCACGATGGCCGCCCAGAACTCCACGTTGGTCTCCAGCACCCGGTCCGGCCGCCGGGCCCGCAGCTCGGCCAGGGCCGCGTTCTCCAGGGCCAGCGCCACCTCGTAGCGGGGTGCGTCGAGTTCCTTGGCCGTTCGGCGGAGTACCCGCGCCCGGGGGTCCTCGGCCCGGTACACCCGGTGCCCGAAGCCCATCAGCCGTTCCCCGGCGTCCAGCGCCGACGTCACGTACGCCTGGGCGTCGCCGGTCCGCTCGACCTCCTCGATCATGCCCAGGACCCGGGCCGGCGCGCCGCCGTGCAGCGGTCCGGACATGGCGCCGACCGCCCCGGACAGCGCGGCCGCTACGTCCGCGCCGGTCGACGCGATGACCCGGGCGGTGAAGGTGGACGCGTTCATGCCGTGCTCGGCCGCCGACGTCCAGTACGAGTCGACCGCCTTGACGTGCGCCGGATCGGGGTCGCCGCGCCAGCGGATCATGAACCGCTCGGTGATCGTGCGGGCCTCGTCGACCTGCCGCTGCGGCACCATCGGCAGCCCCGGCCCGCGCGCGGACTGGGCCACGAACGACAGCGCCATGACCGAGGCCCGGGCCAGGTCGTCGCGGGCCTGCTCGTCGCTGATGTCGAGCAGCGGGTGCAGCCCCCAGGCGGGCGCCAGCATGGCCAGGGCGCTCTGCACGTCGACCCGGATGTCGCCGGAATGGACCGGGATGGGATAAGGCTCGGCCGGCGGCAGGCCGGGCGCGAACGCATTGTCGACCAGCAGACCCCAGACATGCCCGTAAGAGACATGGCCGACGAGTTCCTCGATGTTGACGCCCCGGTAACGGAGCGCACCGCCCTCTTTGTCAGGTTCCGCGATCTCGGTCTCGAAGGCGATAACTCCTTCAAGGCCCGGCTTGAAATCCGACATCGGCGTTCCTCTCTTCCTCGTGGGATCCTCGGGGGAGCCGACGGCACTTCGCGGCGTGCGCGGGGCTGAGCTCGTAACGCCCCATGAGAACCATAAGACTCGAAGCGGCCCAAGGCACCGCCGGCCTGCTTCCAGCGCCCAGATGCGAGGATCATTACCCATGGACACCCTGTCCGAGGACACGATGGCCGGCGACCCGATGACCCAGTTCGCCGGGTGGCTGGCGCAGGCCCGCCAGCAGGGCCTGCCCGAACCCACCGCGATGGTGCTGGCCACCACGTCCGCCGCGGGCCGGCCGCGGGCCCGGACCGTGCTGCTCAAGGCGCACGACGCCGACGGCTTCACGTTCTACACCAACCGGACCTCGCGCAAGGGCCAGGACCTGCAGGCCCATCCCCAGGCGTCCGCGGTCTTCCCCTGGTACGCCCTGGGCCGGCAGGTGATCGCCGAGGGCCCGGTGCGCACGCTGTCGCAGGCCGACAGCGAGCCGTACTACCGGTCCCGGCCGCGCGGATCGCAGATCGGGGCCTGGGCCAGCAGGCAGTCCCAGGTCATCGGCTCGCGTGCGGAGCTCGAGCGGCGCGTGGCGGAACTGGAGCAGCGCTGGCCGCCGCCGGCCGACGTCCCGATGCCGGACTTCTGGGGCGGGTACCTGCTCATCCCGGAAACGGTCGAGTTCTGGCAGTCGGGCGCCTACCGGCTGCACGACCGGCTGCGCTACCGGCGCGAGGGTGACGGCTGGGTCATCGAGCGGCTTTCTCCCTAGGGCCACAAGGCATCGGCATCTCCCGCATAGCATCTCAGGCAGGAGGGATGAGAAGTTGACCGCCCATGGGCTCATCGACACCACGGAGATGTACCTCCGGACCATCTTCGAGCTCGAGGAAGAGGACGTCATCCCGTTGCGCGCCCGGATCGCCGAGCGGCTGGGGCAGACCGGACCGACGGTCAGCCAGACGGTGGCGAGGATGGAGCGCGACGGCCTGCTGCACGTCCTCGGCGACCGGCAGCTCGCGCTGAGCGACGTCGGCCGGACCCTGGCCACCCGGGTCATGCGCAAGCACCGGCTGGCCGAGTGCCTGCTGGTCGGGGTCATCAAGCTGCCCTGGGAGGAAGTGCACATCGAGGCCTGCCGCTGGGAGCACGTGATCTCGGAAAGCGTCGAACGCCGCGTGGTGGAACTGCTCGGTTACCCGGTCCGGTGCCCGCACGGCAACCTCATTCCCGGCCTGGCCGAGCTGGGGCTCCCGGGCGAGGCGCAGGAGAAGATGCGCGCGGCAACGAACGAGGCGGGTGAGGCGATGACCAAGGTCGCGCCCGCGGACCCCGCGCGAGTTGTCATCCGGCGAATTGGCGAGCAAATTCAAAGCGACCTCGAGCTGATGCTTAAACTCAAGCGCGCCGGGATACAACCCGGACGCGAGGTGATACTCATGGCGAGCCACGATGGTGTGCGCGTGACAGCTGGCGACTCGACGGACGTCACCTCCACGGACCTTCCCGGCGCTATTGCCGCGCATATCTTCGTGTCCATACCCGGCCGGTACGATGAATAGCTGGAGTAAGGCGGCGTTCGACGCGTACCTCCCCGCCGACATGGTGCTCGGCCAGGCCGATATCGGGGTCGTGGTCGCCGACCGGCTCAGCAATCTGCTGTATCTCAACGAGTACGCCGCCCGGCTGTTCCGGGTCCCGGGCGACGTGAGCCAGCTGGCGGGCTCTTCGGTGCTGTCCCTCGGCCTGTTCGCCGACGATGACCTGCGCAAGCTGGAGGACGTCTCCGGGCAGGTGCTGCGCGGCCGGTCCTGGGAAGGGACCCTCGAGAGCATCCGTGGCGACGGGTCACACGCGCTGCTGCGGATCCTGGCCGTGCCGCTGCGCCATCCGGGTGGCGACATCGACGGGATGGTGATCCTGGCCCGCGAGGTGAGCAGGCGGGACGGTCAGCTCCAGCAGGACCGGATCGCCCTGCTGGAGCGCGTGGGCGAGCGGCTGTCCGGCTCGCTCGAGATCGTCACCACGCTCAAGAGCGTGGCGGAGATACTGGTCCCGCAGTTCGCCGACCACTGCTTCATCGACCTGTTCCAGGGCGACCAGCTCTTCCGCCGGGTGCAGCGGCACGCCAGCAACTGGGTGCCGCCGGCCGGTACCTGGGCCGAGATCGGCGAGCAGATCCACTACCCGGAGGGCCACTTCTGCCAGCAGGCCATGGCCCGCCTGGACACGATCGTGGTCACGGACATGGACCTCGAGCGGTACCCGGCACCGAACGCCGAGAGCATGGCGGCGGCCCACGAGGCCGGGCTGACGTCGGTGGTGGTCGCGCCGCTGTGCGCTCGCGGCGAGCTGCTCGGCGTGATGAGCCTGGCCCTGTCCCGGCTCACCGAGCGTGAGGACCGCAACTACGACGCGCCCGACCGTGATCTGATCGGCGCGATCGCCAGCCGGGTGGCCGTCGCGATCGACAACTCGATGCTGTTCGAGACGGAGCGGCAGACCGCCCTGGCGTTCCAGAAGAGCCTGCTCCCGCAGGTGATCCCGGACCTGGACGGGCTCGAGGTGGCCTGCCGGTACGTGCCGGCCAAGCCGCTGGAAACCCAGGGCCAGGGGATCCAGACGCAGGTCGGCGGCGACTGGTACGACATCATCCCGCTGGCCGTCGGCCGGGTCGGCATCGTGATCGGCGACGTGGAGGGCCGCGGTGCGCGGGCGGCGGCCATCATGGGCCAGCTGCGCGCCGCGCTGCGGGCCTTCGCGCAGGACGAGAAGTCCCCGGCCGACATCATGCGCAAGCTCGACGAATGGTGCCGGGCCCTGGCGCCCGCCGACGACGCCGGCGTCCCGCTGGCCGGCGATCCGCCCACGGTCAGCTGTATCTACATGGTCTACGACGCGTGGTCACGGGAGCTGACCTTCGCCAACGCGGGCCACGACGCCCCGCTCGTGATCAGCGGCGGCCAGGTCCGGCAGCTGGAGTTCGAGCACAAGGGCGTCCTGCTGGGCGTGCGCGGCAAGGGGATCCGCGGGCTGCCCACCTACAAGGAGCAGACCATCCTCGTGCCGCCCGGGGCGATCCTGGTCTTCTTCACCGACGGCCTGACCGACCGGCGGACGCGCGCCGACGGCTCCGGGCACTACAGCGAGGACGAAGCGGTCGAGATGCTGTCGCACGCGGTGCGGGCCGCGGCGGCCAGCGGGGATGCCGACGCCGTGGCCACCGCCGCCGAGTTCGCGGTGCCGGGGGACATCGACGACGACATGGCCATATTGGTGGTCAAGTCCTCATTCGCCGAGCTCGCCTCGATCGAGCGCACGTTCCCCGCCGAGCCGATCATGGTGTCCGAGGCCCGGCGGCTGGCCGCCCAGACCTTCCGGTCGTGGGGCATGGAAACCGAGCAGATCAACCTGGCCTGCCTGCTGGTCTCGGAGGTGGTCACCAACGCGGTACTGCACGCGTCGATCTCCCCGAGCCCGCGCCGCGCGCTCGACTTCGACCTCGACCCGGTGATCATGTCCGCTCCGGTCGGCGTGTCCCGGACCCCGGAACCGGTCCCCGCCCACCCGCGAGGCCGGCCCCCGGCGGCGGTGCAGACGCCCTGGGACGACGNNGGCCGGACCGGGCGCCGGGAGTTCGCGCTGCGCCTGCGGCGGGGCGCGACCGCCGTGTGGGTCGAGGTCTTCGACCCCGACCTGCGGCTGCCCCGGATCCGGACGGCCGCGGAAACCGACGAGGGCGGGCGCGGCCTGTACCTGGTCGAGCAGCTCGCGACCCGGTGGGGATCGCGGCCCACGGCCGACGGCAAGGCGGTCTGGTTCGAGATGCCGCGCAGCGGCCACCGGCCCTGAGACGAGGCCTCAGGCCGCTTAGTGCGTGTGGTGGCCGTTGGCGTTGGCCCACAGCAAGAGCACGACAATGACCACGACGACGATTGGCCCGAGCCAGTGCTTGCCCGAGATGCTCAGCTTCATCTTGCCGCGCAGCCGCGTGTAGCCAAACGCGACCAGGGCGGCGATGAGCACCAGCAAGATGAGTCCGGTCATACCGCCTCCTGAAGCCGCGGTTCTTGCGAGCCCCGCTTCGAGCGTACGACATCCGCGCGCGCAGCGCGAAGCAGACCGCGAACGCGCCGGTTAGACCCTCTACGTGGTGAGATCACCGGGGCGCGGCGAGGTACCGTGGACATAAGACCTGGATCCGGCCCGGCCGGGCGGGACAGGCGATGGGCAGGCGGAGGCATGATGGCGGAGGCGTTCATAGTCGGTGCGGTGCGCACCCCGATCGGCAGGCGAAAGGGCGCGCTGGCCGGGGTTCACCCGGTTGACCTAGGCGCGCACGCCCTGCGGGCGCTGGTCGACCGGACCGGAATCGACCCCGCCACGGTAGACGACGTGATCATGGGCTGCGTCTCGCAGATCGGCCCGCAGACCCTCGACATCGCCCGCAACGCCTGGCTGTCGGCGGGCCTGCCGGAGAGCGTGCCCGGCGTCACCATCGACCGGCAGTGCGGATCCTCTCAGCAGGCCGTGCACTTCGCCGCGCAGGGTGTGATGTCCGGCACACAGGACCTGGTGATCGCGGCCGGGGTAGAGAGCATGAGCGTGGTCACCATGGGCTCGACGGTGGCCTTGGCGGTCCAGGCGGGCATGCCCGCGCCGTGGGGTCAGGGCTGGCTCGAGCGCTACGGCGACCAGGAGATCTCCCAGTTCCGCGGCGCCCAGATGATGTGCGAGCGCTGGGACCTCAAGCGGAGCCAGCTGGAGGAGTTCTCGCTGGAAAGCCACCAGCGCGCGATCCGCGCCATCGACGAGGGCCGGTTCGAGCAGCAGATCGCGCCGCTGGCCGGCCTCAGCCAGGACGAGGGCCCGCGCCGGGACACCTCGCTGGAGAAGATGGCCGGGCTCGCGCCGCTGCGCGAGGGCTGGGAGATCACCGCGGCGGTCGCCTCGCAGATCTCCGACGGGGCGGGCGCGCTGCTGATCGCCTCGCAGGCGGCGGTGGACCGGTACGGCCTGACGCCGATGGCCCGGGTGCACGCGCTGGCCGTGGTCGGGTCCGACCCGGTCATGATGCTGAGCGGTCCGATCGCCGCGACCCAGAAGGTCCTGGCCAAGGCCGGGATGACGGTCGCCGACATCGACGTGTTCGAGATCAACGAGGCGTTCGCGCCGGTCGTGCTGGCCTGGTCCGACGAGCTCGGCGCCCCGCTGGAGCGGACCAACCCCAACGGCGGGGCCATCGCGCTCGGCCACCCGCTCGGGGCCACGGGCGCGGTCTTGATGACCAAGCTGGTGTACGAGCTCGAGCGCAGCGGCGGCCGGTTCGGCCTGCAGACCATGTGCGAGGGCGGCGGCCAGGCCAACGCCACCATCATCGAGCGGGTCTGACGCGCTGATAACGGGTCACGCAGCACGTAGCCGACGCCGCGGTAGGTGTGGATGAGCGGCGGGCCGAGCTGGCCGAGCTTGCGCCGCAGGTAGCTCACGTACGTCTCGACGACCGCGGACTGGCCGGTGTAGCCCCAGCCCCAGACGCTGTGCAGCAGCCTGCCCTTGGACAGCACCGTGCCCTGGTGCCGCATCAGGCAGGCCAGCAGCCGGAACTCGGTNNCGGCTGGGCGGCTCGGTTCACCAGTGCGTCGGCGCCGTGCTGGGCTTGGCCGCCAGCTTGGTCAGCCCCCTGCCGGTGGTCCCGCCGACCGCGCTGGTGGTGAGCGGGCTGAACAGGACCAGCTGAGCGTGCAGCGTCTGGTGCGAGCGGGTACCGACGATGACGGCCAGGTCACCGCGGGCCAGCGAGTTCGCGGGCTGCCACGCGTTCATCGCGAAGGTGCTCGTCATCGGGACCGGGCTGGCGTNNACCGTCGCCGTGCTCCTGGTCACCGTGACCGTCACGGTGAGGTCGGTGCCGGCCACCTGGACGGTGACCGTCTGCGGTTCCGCGGTCGGGGTCAGCATGGCGGCGGCGGTGGTCGGGCTCCCGGCCAGCAGCGTGGTCGCCGGGATCATGTTGCCTGACTGCATAGCCTGCTGCGTCGCGGAGGTGCTCGCGGTCAGCGCCGCGGTGCCCGCCGTCGTGCCCGAGACGTTCTGGAACTTGGTCCCGCCCGACACCAGCCATAGGTGCAGCGAGCCGTTAGCGGACTGCAAGATGACGAACTGGTTCGTGGCCAGGACCACGATGCCGCGCTGAATGTCGAGCGTCTTGCCGTGGTGCGAGGTCTGGCTGAAGCCCCGCGCCGATGTCATCTGGGCGAGCTGGGCGTAGCTGCCCTGCTCGGAGGAGTTCCAGTCGGCGAGCGCGGTGCTGAGCATGGTGCCCTGGCTGGCCAACCTGGCGGTGTGCGCGGCCGGCGCCGCCACGAACCCGGCAGGGTGGCTTCCGGGAGCCACGGCCACGGCGGCGACGGCGATCGCGCCGCCGCCGAGCAGGGCCGCGGTCGCGATGCCGAGGGCCGCCGTGCGGTTCTTCCGGTAACGCCGATTGCGGGCCATCATGAATGCCTCCTTCGGTGGACGCCGCTCTCCACCGAGAGTGCCCCGGCCCGCCGGGCTCCGGACTAGATTCCCGCCGCCCGTAAGGACTACGTTCGCAGGCTCACAGGCTGACCGGCGCGTTACATCCGCTCGGGGAGGGGCACGCCGAGCAGGCCGAGGCCCGTCGACAGCACGCTCAGCGTCAGCGCGCACAGCGCGAGCCGGGCCGCCCGCAGCGACTCGGGCTCGGCCTTCAGCACCGGGCACTCCTCGTAGAACGTGGTGAACAGGCTGGCCACGTCGAACAGGTACGCGCACAGCCGGTGCGGCTCGGCGGTCTCGCCGACCGCGGTGACGACGGCGCCGAAACCGAGCAGCCGCAGCGCCAGCGCCCGCTCGGACGCCGCGGTGACGGCCACCCGCGAGCCGCGCAGCAGCGGGTCGGCGTCCCCGCCCGCCCGGCGGAAGATCGACCGGATCCGCGCGGTCGCGTACTGCAGGTACGGGCCGGTGTTGCCGCGGAACGAGATCATCCGGTCCCAGTCGAACACGTACGCGCTCTCCCGGGCGGTGGACAGGTCGGCGTACTTCACCGCCCCGACCCCGACCGCCTCGGCGATCGCGGCCAGCTCGTCCGGCTCGAACCGGGTCGGCGCCTCCAGCTCCTCCAGGATGCCGCGGGCGCGGTCCACCGCCTCCTGCAGCAGGTCGCTGAGCTGCACGCTGTCACCGGACCTGGTGCGCAGCCGGCCGCCGTCGGGCGCGGAGACCAGGCCGACCGGGGCGTGCTCGAACCGTGCCCCGGGCGGGATCCACCCCGCCTCCCTGGCCACCGCGAACACCATCCGGAAGTGCAGGGTCTGGTCCGAGCCGACCACGTAGATGGCGCGGTCGGCGTGCAGCTCGTCCACCCGGTACCGGATCGTGGCCAGGTCGGTGGTGGCGTAGTTGTAGCCGCCGTCGCTCTTGCGGATGATCAGCGGCAGCGGCCGGCCCTCGCGGCCGGTGAAGCCCGGCGGGAACGCGCACAGCGCGCCGTCGCTGTAGACCGCGATGCCCTTGTCCTCCAAGCTGGCCACCGTGCCGGCCAGCAGGTCGTTGTAGAAGCTCTCGCCCCTGATGTCCGCGTCGGTGAGGGTCACGCCCAGGCGGCCGTAGATGCGGTGCAGGTAATCCCCGGACAGATCGACAATCTCCTGCCAGAGCCGCAGCGTGCCGGGGTCGCCGCCCTGCAGGTCCACGACCCGCTTCCTGGCGCGGTCCGCGAACCCGGGGTCGGAGTCGAACTTGTGCCGGGCCGCCTGGTAGAACGCGTTCGGGTCGGTGCGCAGCAGCGCGGCCTGCGCGGAGTCCTCGCCCACGTCGAGCAGGTACTCGATCAGCATCCCGAACTGGGTGCCCCAGTCGCCGACGTGGTTGTCCCTGATCACCCGGTGGCCGGCGAACTCCAGCACGCGCGCGATCGCGTCCCCGACCACGGTCGTGCGCAGGTGCCCGACGTGCATCTCCTTGGCGATGTTGGGCGAGGAGTACTCCACCACCACCGTCTGCGGCGGAGCTACGGGTTCCAGACCCAGCCGGGGGTCATCGAGCATCCGCGAGGCCTGGGCGGCGATCCAGTCGTCACGCAGCCGGAAGTTGATGAAGCCCGGCCCGCTGACCTCGGGCGGCTCACACGCGTCGGACACGTCGAGCCGGCCGGCCAGCTCCGCGGCCACCTCGCGCGGCGGGCGGCCCAGCCGCTTGGCGAGCGCGAGCGCCACGTTGGCCTGG
Organism: Actinomycetota bacterium; assembly: GCA_003140115.1. The sequence continues at coordinate 29,976 of PLIQ01000173.1, forward strand.
AAGTCCGCGAACGAGGACGGCCGGATCGCCGGGTCCACGCCGCCGTAGTCCGGACCGAACGACGCGATGATGGCGTCGCGCACCCGTTGCGTGAGAAGCTCTTGCGGATCGGCCATGGTTCAAGCGTATCGGCGTGGCCGGCCGCGCGGTTCACCGGTGACGCAGGCGCACCATTCCGGTACGGAACGGGGTTTACATACGGTAAACATCGCAGGGCCGCTCATGCTACGACTATGTCCGCACAGAATGCACCGAATCGAAAAGACCGGCGCTAAGAAGTTCCTGGGATTCGGCCGAGTACTTCCTGCGAAACATGGTATTTCTCTCAGCGGGAGAAAGGCGGATGGAGAATAGGAACCAGCACGACCGCTAGAGCGTAAATAAAGTGTGGACGCAGTTCTGGCCGCGCAGCTACCGGGGGCACGGCCAGGCCGGGGGGACCGCTGGGGAGCGGGTGTCATCAGGGCTATTTCGCGCGTCGGAGCGGCGCTTTCGGCCGTGCCGCGCGCACGACGAGGGAGAAGGCGCGTGACAGACATCCAGCAGTTCATCCCGCCGGCCCGGTCCTCCGGCCGCGGTTTTCACGCCTACTCAGCCAGGCACCTGGACATGCTCACGGCGCGGGCCGGCCTGGCGCCGGACGAGCGGCTGGCCGTCCGGGCCGTGGCGACGGTGCTCCCGTTCCGGGTGAATTCCTACGTCATCGAGAACCTGATCGACTGGGACGCCGCCCCGGACGACCCGATCTACCGCCTGGTTTTNNGGGCAACTGCTGCTGAACGCGCCGAGCCTGCACGGCCGGCCGCTGCCCGGCCTGCAGCACAAGTACCCCGAGACCGTGCTGTTCTTCCCCCGGCAGGGCCAGACCTGCCACGCGTACTGCACGTACTGCTTCCGCTGGGCGCAGTTCGTGGACGAGCCAGACCTGAAGATGGCGACCGACGACATCGACACGCTGGTCGCCTACCTCGGCGAGCACCCGGAGGTGACCAGCGTCTTGATCACCGGCGGGGATCCGATGATCATGGGCGAGCCGGTGCTGCGGCGCTACATCGAGCCGCTGCTTGACCCGCGCCTGGATCACCTGGAGTCGATCAGGATCGGCACCAAGTCGCTGTCGTACTGGCCGCAACGGTTCGTCACCGACCCCGACGCCGACGCCACGCTGCGGCTGTTCGGCGAGGTGACCGACTCGGGCCGGACGCTCGCGCTGATGGCGCACTTCTCCCACCCACGCGAGCTGGAGCCGCCCGTGCTGGCCGAGGCGGCGCGCCGGATCAGGGACACCGGCGCGGTGATCCGGACCCAGGCGCCGCTGATCAGGTCGATCAACGACGACCCCGCGACCTGGCGGGCCATGTGGCGGACGCAGGTCCGCCGGGGCATGATCCCGTACTACATGTTCGTGGAGCGGGACACCGGGCCGCAGGACTACTTCGCGGTGCCGCTGGCCCGCGGCTACGAGATCTTCCGCGACGCCTACCAGGGCGTCTCCGGCCTGGCGCGGACGGTCCGCGGCCCGTCCATGTCGGCCACCCCCGGCAAGGTCTGCGTGGACGGCGTGGCCGAGGTGGCGGGCCTGCGGGTGTTCGTGCTGCGGATGATCCAGGCCCGGGACCCGCTCCTGGTCGGGACGCCGTTCTTCGCCCGGTTCGACCCGGCCGCGACCTGGCTGACCGACCTCGAGCCGGCCTTCGCCGACCGGTTCCCCTACGAGCCGTCGCCGTACGAGACCGTGCCGGACGCGCTGCCCGGGCTCTGGCCGGGCGAGCCGGGCGAGCTGATGGTCCCGGCCATCTGACCGGACCCCGGACCCGAGGCCCTCGGGCGTCCGGGCTGCGGCGGGTATGCTCCCGGCATGGACGTGAACGGTACTGCGGCGATCGTCTCCGGCGGCGCGAGCGGGCTGGGTGAGGCGACCGCCCGGGCGCTCGCCGCGGCCGGGGCCACGGTGGTCATCGCCGACCTGAACGAAGACGCGGGCAAGCGGGTGGCCAGCGAGACCGGCGGCCTGTTCGCGCGCACCGACGTGGCCGACGAGGCGTCGGTCCAGGCCGCGGTGCAAGCCGCGGCCGGGACCGGGGTCCCGCTGCGGGTCGCGGTCAGCTGCGCGGGCATCGGCTGGGCGGCGCGGACGGTCGGGCGCGACGGCACCCCGCACGACCTGGCCAGCTACCAGCGGGTCATCACCGTCAACCTGATCGGCACCTTCAACCTCATGCGCATCGCCGCCGCGGCCATCGCCCGGACCGAGCCCGTCGACGCCGACGGGCAGCGCGGCGTCATCGTCAACACCTCCTCGATCGCGGGCATCGAGGGGCAGATCGGCCAGATCGCCTACGCCGCGTCCAAGGGCGGCATCATCGGGATGACCCTGCCCGCCGCGCGGGACCTGGCCGCCATCGGGGTGCGGGTCAACACGATCTGCCCCGGCATCATCGACACCCCGATCTACGGATCCAGCGCGGAGTCCGAGGAGTTCAAGGCCCGGCTGGCGGCCCCGGTCGTGTTCCCCAAGCGCCTGGGGCGCGCGGATGAGTTCGCTCACCTGGTGCTGAGCCTGATCGGGAACGACTACGTCAACGCGGAGGTCATCCGCTTCGACGGCGGGATCAGGTTCCAGCCCAAGTAGGCTGGCCAGGCGATGACCCGGGGCACGAGAGCCACAATTGTTGGGCGGGACGCATGGGCGGATTGACCGGCTGCCTGGCGCTGGCCGACGGAGCAGGCCCCGACACCGAGTGGGTGAGCCGGGTCGCCCTGCGCATCGCCCACCGAGGTCCCGACGACGAGGGGTTCTTCGCCGACTCCGACCTGGCCCTGGGCTTCAAGCGGCTGGCCGTCATCGACCCGTCGGCCGGCGGCCGGCAGCCGGTGTACTCCGCCGACGGCCGCTACGTGATGGTCTTCGACGGGGAGATCTACAACTACCTCGAGCTGGCCCAGCGGCTGGCCGGCCGCGGGGTGCAGCTGCGGACCAGGTCCGGGGCCGAGGTCCTGGTCGAGATGTACGCGTGGCTGGGCAAGGACGTCGTCCGCCAGCTGCGCGGCATGTACGCGTTCGCGATCTGGGACCGGCGGACCCGCGAGCTGTTCTGCGCGCGCGACCCGTTCGGCATCAAGCCGTTCTTCTACGCGCTGATCCCGGGCGGTCACCGGCCCCGGTCCGCGCCGCAGCTGAGGTTCGCCTCCGAGCGCAAGGCCCTGGCCGACTCGGGCGAGGTAAGCGCGATCGACCCGGACGCGCTGCGCCGGTACCTGTCCTTCCAGTACGTGCCCGCGCCGGCCACCCTGGTCCCGCCCGCCCGGTCGCTGCCGCCGGGACACGTGCTGATCGCCCGCCCCGGCGGCCGGGTCGACGTGCTGCGGTACTGGCGGCCCGAGTTCAAGCCGGCCCGGTCGCCCTCGTCGGCCTCGCCGGAGAAGATCCTGGCCGCGCTGCGCGATTCGGTCGCCGTGCACCTGCGCAGCGACGTGCCCGTCGGCGCGTTCCTGTCCGGCGGTGTGGACTCGGCCACGCTCTGCGCGCTCGCCGCGGAATCGGTGCCCGGCCTGGCGACCTTCACCGTCGGCTTCGAGCACGCCGGGTACAGCGAGATCGACCTGGCCGCCGAGACGGCCACCGCGCTCGGCGTGAAGTCGATCTCGTACGTCATCAGCCCGGAGGAGTTCATCGCGTGCCTGCCCAGGATCATCTGGCACCTGGATGACCCGATGGCGGACGCGGCGGCGGTCCCGCTCTGGTTCGCGGCCCGGGAAGCCCGTAAGCACGTCAAGGTGGTGCTGTCTGGTGAGGGAGCGGACGAGCTGTTCGGCGGTTACGGCGTCTACTACCAGCCTGGCATGGTCCGGGCGGGCAAGGCGCTGCCGAGCTGGGGCCGGGGTGCGATCGGCCGGGTCGCCGCGGAGCTGCCGGCCGGCCGGCGGGGCAAGGGGCTGCTCAACCGGGCCTCCACGCCGCTGCCGCGGCGCTACATCGGCAACGCGTACGTGTTCAGCACCGAAGAGGCCCGGATGCTGGTCCGGGGCGGCTCCGGCAGCGAGTTCGACGTGACCGATCCGGTCTACCGCCAGGCCGCCGAGGCCGGCCTGGACGACGTGGCCACCATGCAGCTGGTCGACGTCAACACCTGGCTGCCCGGCGACATCTTGGTCAAGGCGGACCGGATGGCCATGGCGCACGGCCTGGAACTCCGCACGCCGTTCCTGGACCGCGAGGTGCTCGCGGTGGCGGCGCGGCTGGCCCGGGTGGAGAAGACCGCGGCCGGCACGACCAAGTTCGCGCTGCGCGAGGCGGTCGGCGACCTGCTGCCGCAGGCCGCCGCCGAACGCGCCAAGCTGGGCTTCCCGGTGCCGCTCGGGCACTGGCTGAGCGGCGGCATGTACGGTTTCGCCGAGCAGGTGGTCCGCACCGCGCAGACCGGTCAGTGGCTGAACAAGGGCGCCGCGGCCGACCTCCTGCGCCGGTTCCGGGCCGGTGACCCGGAGGTGACCTGGCGGCAGGTGTGGCTGCTGGTCGTGTTCTCGCTGTGGCACCAGATCTACGTGGAACGCGTCTACGACCCGGTCGCCCTGGGCTGGGAGTCCGCCCCGGGCCGGCTAGCGCCCCAGCCTGCTGAGGGCGGCTGAGGGCGGCGGTTAGGTGCCGGGCGACTCGGCGGTCGCCGGGCCCAGCCCGCTGGCCAGCAGCTGCTCCCGGATCCGGCGGCGGCCGCGGTGCAGCCGCGACATCACCGTCCCGACCGGCGTGCCCATGATCTCGGCGATCTCCCGGTAGGGGTAGCCCTCGATATCGGCCAGGTACACCGCGGTGCGGAACTCGCCGGGCAGGTCGCGCAGGGCGCGCAGCAGGTCCGAGTCGGTGGTCCGGTCCAGCGCCTCGGTCTCCGCGGACGGCACCGGCGGCGTCAGCCGGTCGGCGGACATCTGCCATTCGGCCAGGTCACCGCCGAGAGCCTGCTGCGGCTCGCGGCGCCGCTTACGGTACACGTTGATGAACGTGGTGGTCAGGATCCGGTTCAGCCAGGCCCGCAGGTTGGTGCCGGGAGTGAACTGGCCGAACGCCGCGAACGCCTTGGCCGACGTTTCCTGGACCAGGTCCTCGGCGTCGGTGGGGTTCCGGGTCATCCGGAGCGCCGCGGGGTACAGCTGGCCAAGCTGCGGGACGACATCGCGCTCGAATCGCGCGCGGTCTTCGCTAGAGTGTTCGGCTCGGCTCATCGTTCGCTCCGGTAGTTGACGTTCTTACTGTACATAGACGTACTGGAGGCCCGTAAAAGTACCCCGTGTCGCGAAAATCACGTCACGGCCGACCGAGAACGCTGAGCCCCGTGTTAACCATGCTGCCCCGTACGCCGGTGATCATGCTTAGCACCACCTCAGAGCTGGCTGAAAGCAGCGCATCCTGAAAACAGCGCGTCCCGAAAACAGCGCCGTGCTCAGATCCAGCCGTGGCCCACCCGGTACCACATGTGGCTCAGCCAGTCCGGGTAGGGGATTACCTTGCCGGCCATGATCGCGTAGAAGTACCAGAACATGATCAGGACGCACAGCACGTACGCGCCGACCACCCCGGCGCCGATCGAGCGGCGCCGCACGCTGGCCGTGGCCGGCCCGAGGATCAGCCCCAGGCACAGCACGATGGACAAGATCAGGAACGGCTCGAATTCCAGCGCGTAGTAGTAGAACTTGGTCCGGGTCACCAGCGGGAACCAGGGCCCCCAGCCCGCCACCACGCCCAGCAGGACCGCGCCGGCCCGCCAGTCGCGGTGCAGCAGCCACCAGCCCAGGCAGAACAGCAGGGCCAGGATGGACCCCCACCAGATGGCCGGGGTCCCGATGGCCAGGACCTCCTGCGACCAGTACGGGCCGGTGCACCCCTTGGCTGGGCAGTAGTTCTGGGGTGCGGCGACCGGCACGCTGTACTGCTCGTAGAAGAACGCCACCGGCCGGGTGATCAGCAGCCAATCCCAGGGCTGGGACTGGTAGGGGTGCGGGGTGCGCAGCCCCAGGCCGAAGATGATCGCCTGCAGGTGGTACTCGTACAGCGAGTACAGGGCCGAGATGACCGGGGTGGTCACGCCGTGCGTCTGCCCGTAGTTCCGGTAGTAGCCGGTGCTGGTCAGCAGCCAGTTGCTCCAGGTGGCGGTGTAGACCACCAGCGGGACGACGAAGAACGTGAGCGGCAGCCACACGGCATCGCGCAGCGCGCCGCGGACGAACCCAGGCAGGCCCGCGGTCCGGCGAGCGCCGATGTCCCAGGCGATGCCGAGGCAGCCGAACCCGAGGATGTACCAGACCGCGACCCATTTGGTCCCGACCGCCAGGCCGAGCAGGATCCCGCAGATCAGCTGCCACTTGCGCAGCCCGAGCCGGGGCCCGGCGTCCCCGCCGGGCCGACGCGCGACCCCCTCGGCCAGCTTGGCCCGGGACTGGTCCCGGTCGATGAGCATGCAGCCGAACGCGGCCAGGATGAAGAACATCAAGAAGATGTCCAGGATGCCGGTCCTGGACAGCACGAATTCCAGGCCGTCCAGGGCCATCAGCAGCCCGGCCAGGCAGCCGAGCAGCGTGGACCGGGTCAGCCGCCGCGCGATCCGGCACATCAGCAAGATGGCCAGTGACCCGAACACCGCGCTGGAGAACCGCCAGCCGAACGAGTTCAGCCCGAACAGCCACTCACCGACCGCGATGAGCAGCTTGCCCACCTCGGGCTGGACCACGTACTCCCCGCAGCCGGCCCCGCTGCACGGCGCGAACAGGCCGGTGGTGTGCCCCTGCAGGATCAGCTGGTTGGCGAGGTTGGGGTTGCTCGTAGAGGTGATGTAATTCCACTCGACCCCGTGCTGCAGGATGCTCCACGCGTCCTTCGCGTAGTACGTCTCGTCGAAGATCAGCGCGTGCGGTATCTCCAGCCGGTTGAAGCGCAGCCACGTCCCGAACGCGGTGACCAGCAGCGGGCCGAGCCAGCCCCACAGCCGGTCGGCGGGCATCGGGGCCACAAGCCGGGCGCGGAGCACCGCCAGCCGGCTGGCCTCATCCGGGTCAGGCGCGGTGGCGACGTCAGCCTCGGTACCCATCATCGGGGACAGCCTACTGTGCCCGCCTGGAGAGTTCGCGCCATGAGGAGGAGAGCTGCGATGCCGCCCCGGCCACGTAGGACAGAATGCTCCCCATGGCGGAACGTGACCAGGAGCAAGCCGGGGTGCTGACGCTGGCCGCGGTCCCGATCGGCCGGGCCGAGGACGCCTCGCCCCGGCTGGCGGCCGAGCTCGCCCGGGCCACGATCATCGCGGCCGAGGACACCCGCCGGGTGCGCTGGCTCGCGTCCAGCCTGGACGTCGCGCTCACCGCGCGCATCGTCTCCTACTACGACGCGGTGGAGACCCGCCGCGCCGCCGAGCTCATCCAAACCCTGCAGGCCGGCCAGGACGTGCTGCTCGTCACCGACGCGGGCACGCCCGGGATCAGCGATCCGGGCTACCGGCTGGTGGCCGCCGCGGCGGCGGCCGGCATCAGGGTCACCGCGCTGCCCGGGCCGTCCGCGGTGACCACCGCGCTGGCCGTCTCCGGGCTGCCGACCGACCGGTTCAGTTTCGAGGGGTTCCCGCCCCGCCGCGCGGGCGAACGCCAGCGGCGTTTCGCCGAACTCGCGCAGGACCGCCGCACCCAGGTCTACTTCGAGTCCGCCCGCAGGCTGGCGGACACGCTGACCGAGCTCACCGCCTCGCACGGCGAGGACCGCCAGGCCGTGGTGTGCCGCGAGCTGACCAAGATCCACGAGGAGATCGTGCGCGGCACGCTGCCCGAGCTGGCCGCCTGGGCCGGCTCAGGCCCCGTCCGTGGCGAGATTACGCTCGTCGTCGCCGGCACCGGCCGCCGCTCCGTCCGCGGCATCAGAGCCGGAGCCGATCCCGGTCCCGGTCCCGGAGGCGGACCCGGACCCTGGCCCGGAGCCGACCGTCCGCCGCACCGCGTCCGCTAGGTCCCGCAGCCGGGCGCGGCCCGCGGTCCCCGGGCTGAACGCCATGACCGCCGCCAGGCAGGCGAACGGCACGGCGGGCAGCACGTACCGGTAGTCGAACTCGGCGGTCGCGGCCGGGACGACGACCATGGACACCGACACCGCCCAGGGCAGCAGCGCCTCGCCGCCCAGCCGCCGCCAGGCCGCCACGATGCCGGCCAGCCCGGCCAGCAGGATGAGCCCGTAGAGCGTCCCGGGCAGCCAGACGTACTCCTGGTAGTACCGGATGATCGCCGCGAACGGGTTGACCACCTGGGTCTCCGAGTTGGCGTGCGCGTACGCGGCCGAGAAGGAGTTGTACCGCCCGAGGTGAGCGTCGTCCCACGTCGGGATCGGCGTCGGCGNNTTCCAGTCGAACACCCGCCACGTGTCGTGGAAGACGGCGATGGCGTAGTCGACCGGCTGCGCCTCGATGGCGCGGATCGCGAAGTTCTCCGCCAGCTGGTTGGGTACCGGGGCGAACGACTTCGGCGGGTAGCGGTCCAGCGGGGTATCCCGGGTGGACCTCCAGATGTAGTCCTGCGCGATCGGCCGCTGGTCCGGCGGGACGGTGGTACACAGCCAGAGCTCGTCGGCGGGCACGCTCATCTTGGAGCACTCGGCGAAGGTCATCACCCGCGAGTACAGGAACACGCCGGTGGCGTCGCTCATCGCGAACTGCCCGTGCTCCAGGTCGAACGTCCCCGCGTAGGCGAGCACGGGGACCAGGCACACCGCGATCGTGGCGGCGACCTTCCGCCAGTTGAACCGCTTGATGATCATGTAGACCACGAAGATCGCCAGCACCGGCAGCCCGAGCGACCGCAGCGCCGCCCCCAGGCCCAGCAGCAGGCCGATGACCGCGCTGCGGCGGGTCGAGGGACCGGAGGGATCCCACAGCAGCAGCGTGGTGGCCAGCGTGAGCACGAACAGGAACGGCACGTCGGACAGGATCAGGTGCTCGAGCTCGATCTCGTACCCGTCGTACAGCACCGGCACGGTGGCCAGCGTGGCCAGCCAGGCCGGGGCGCCGAACCGGTGCCTGGCCAGCGCGTAGATCATGACCGCGACGGCCAGGCCCATGAGATGTTGCAGAATCGTTACAAGAGCGTAGCTGTGGAGGGGCTGCAAGATCTTGAGCAAGACCGAGTATCCCGACACCCGGGTGGGATCGAGGTTGAAGTTGACGGTGTCTTCCACGTACACGAACGAGTCGTTGAACCAGGCCTGCCACCGGTACCCGAGCTCGGCGTCGGCGCGCAGCAGCACGGCCGGGATGAGCACCAGGACGAACAGCCGGTGCCCCGGCCAGATCCGGGCGGCCCGCGATCGCAGGCGTCCCGGCCCGGTCGCACCCGAACGGACGGACCAGGTTCGCCTCGCCGATGGCGCACGCGACGTGGCCTCAGGCATTACCCTCAACCCGTACCCTCCTGTGCTGGGCTGACATCCCTGACATTGAACGTGCGGCCGGCTACGTTCGTTCGTCCCTCGCCTACGGTAATACGATGCGCGACCAGGACTTGCCCAAAGCGGCCGGATCGGTTGACCTATAAGGAGACGAGAACGTGGAGCTGACCGTGGTCATGCCCTGCCTCAACGAGGCGGAGACCGTGGCGACGTGCGTCCGCAAGGCTATTGGATTCCTGGCCTCCAGCGGTATCAGCGGCGAGGTCCTGGTCGCCGACAACGGCAGCACCGACGGCAGCCAGGCGCTGGCCACCGAGGCCGGGGCCCGGGTCGTCCCGGTCAGCGAGAAGGGCTACGGCAACGCCTTGATGGGCGGGATCATAGCGGCCCGCGGCAAGTACATCATCATGGGCGACGCCGACGACAGCTACGACTTCACCAACCTGATGCCGTTCGTGGACGAGCTGCGCAACGGCGCGGACCTGGTCATGGGCAACCGGTTCGCGGGCGGGATCGCGCCGGGCGCGATGCCGCCGCTGCACCGCTACCTCGGCAACCCGGTGCTGAGCTTCATCGGCCGGCTGTTTTTCCGCAGCAAGATCGGTGACTTCCACTGCGGGCTGCGCGGGTTCAACCGGGACAGCGTGATGGCGCTCAACCTGCAGGCCACCGGGATGGAGTTCGCCAGCGAACTGGTGGTCAAGGCGGCGCTGTACGGCCAGCACGTGACCGAGGTGCCGACCACGCTGGCCAAGGACGGCCGGAGCCGGCCGCCGCACCTGCACACCTGGCGGGACGGCTGGCGGCACCTGCGGTTCCTGATGCTGTTCAGCCCGCGCTGGCTGTTCTTCCTGCCCGGCCTGGTGCTGCTCATCGCCGGCCTGGCCATCGGCGCGATCGTGGTGCCGCACCCGTTCAAGGTCGGCTCGGTCACCTTCGACGTGGACACCCTGGTCGCGGCCTCGGCCATGGTGGTGATCGGCTTCCAGTCGGTGCTGTTCTGGCTGTTTACCCAGGTGTACGCCGGCTCGGAGGGATTCCTGCCCGAAGAGCCGAAGGTCCAGCGCCTGCTGGAGAAGCTGAGCCTGGAACGCGGGCTGCTGCTGGGCGCCGCGATCGGCGCGGCCGGCCTGGCCGGCCTCATCTTCTCCCTGCTGTACTGGAACGGCCAGAAGTTCAGCCACCTGAACTACGAGCATTCGCTGCGCCTGATGATCCCGTCCGTCACCGCGCTGATCGTCAGCTGCCAGGTGATCCTGGGCACGTTCTTCCTGTCCATCCTCGGCATCAAGCACACCCGGCACCCGGTGACCGTCTCGGCCCCGCCGCCGCAGGCGGCAGAGCCAGCACCGTCCGTCGCGGACCCCGCGGTAAACCACCGTGAGCAGTCGGCGGCTGCCCCTAGGCTTTAGTTCATGCGCACCATCTTGTCCGCTCCGGCCTGGCCGTACGCGAACGGCCCCCGTCACATCGGCCACGTTTCCGGCTTCGCGCTGCCCTGCGACATGTTCAGCCGGTACCAGCGGATGGCGGGAAACCGGGTGCTGATGGTGAGCGGCACCGACGAGCACGGCACGCCGATCCAGGTGCAGGCCGACGCCGAGGGCGTCTCGGCACGGGAGCTCGCCGACCGCTACAACCGGGTCATCGTCGACGACCTGACCAGCCTGGGCATGACCTACGACCTGTTCACCCGGACCACCACGCGCAACCACTACGCGGTGACCCAGGAGATCTTCCTGGGCCTGCTGAAGAACGGCTACATCTTCCCGAAGGTCACGCTGGGCGCGATCTCGCCGTCCACCGGCCGCACGCTGCCCGACCGCTATATCGAGGGCACCTGCCCGATCTGCGGGTATCCCAGCGCGCGCGGCGACCAGTGCGACAACTGCGGCAACCAGCTCGACCCGGCCGACCTGATCAACCCGCGGTCCAAGATCAACGGCGAGACGCCGATCTTCGCCGAGCAGGAGCACTACTTCCTCGACCTGCCCGCGTTCGCCGAAGTCCTGGGCAGCTGGCTGCAGGCCAAGGCCGGGCAGTGGCGCCCGAACGTGCTCAAGTTCTCCCTCAACCTGCTCGATGACCTGCAGCCCCGGGCCATCACCCGGGACCTGGACTGGGGCGTCCCGGTCCCGCTGGACGGCTGGCGCGACCGGCCGGACAAGCGGATCTACGTCTGGTTCGACGCGGTGATCGGCTACCTGTCCGCCTCGGTCGAGTGGGCCCGGCGCAGCGGCGACCCGGACGCCTGGCGGGCCTGGTGGAACGACCCGGACGCCGAGTCGTACTACTTCATGGGCAAGGACAACATCGTCTTCCACGCCGAGATCTGGCCGGCCATGCTGCTCGGCTACAGCGGCCTGGGCGCCCGCGGCGGGCAGCCCGGCCGGCTCGGCACGCTGAACCTGCCGACCGAGGTGGTCTCCAGCGAGTACCTGACCATGGAGGGCCGCAAGTTCTCCTCCTCCCGCGCGGTGGTGATCTACGTCCGCGACTTCCTGGCCCGCTACGACGTGGACGCGCTGCGCTACTACGTGGCCATCGCCGGGCCGGAGAACCAGGACACCGACTTCACCTGGAGCGAGTTCGTCCGCCGGAACAACGACGAACTGGTCGCCACCTGGGGCAACCTGGTCAACCGCGCGGTCTCGTTCGCGGCCCGCAACATCGGCTCGATCCCCGAGGCGGCCCAACCCGGCGGACAGGGCCTGACCGACCTGGACCAGGACCTGCTGGCCCGGTCCCGGCGGGCCTTCGACACGGTCGGCGAGCACCTGAACCGGTCGCGGCTGAAGTTCGCCATCGCCGAGACGATGCGGACGGTGGCCGACGCCAACAAGTACTTCTCCGAGCAGGCGCCGTGGAAGCTGCGCGAGTCGGACCCGGACCGGATGCGGACCGTCCTGCACGTCGCCCTGCAACTGGTCGACGACGCCAAGACGCTGCTCACCCCGTTCCTGCCCGGCTCCTGCCAGCAGGTGTACGAGCTGCTGGGCGGCACCGGCACCTGGTCGGACATGCCGACCGTCGAGGAGGTCGACGAGGACGGCGGGCCCTCCTACCCGGTCATCACCGGCCGCTACGACGGCGCCGCCCGCTGGGCGTCCATCCCGCTGCGGCCCGGGCACCCCGCTGGCCACGCCGGAAGCCCCTGTTCACCAAGCTGGACTCCTCGGTGGTCGACGAGGAACTGGCCCGCCTAGGCGCCGCATGACCATGATTGTGCCGAACGGCCAGTGGTAACCGCCCCCGCCCCGCCTCCTCCGCTCCCCAGGCCGGCGCTCGACAGCCACACCCACCTGGACATGATGGG
>PLIQ01000363.1 GCA_003140115.1 Actinomycetota bacterium
GTGCTGGCCGGTGGCTGAGAACCTCTTTGACCGCCACCACGTGCTCCAGCAGCTGATCGTGGCCGCGCCACACCCGCCCCGGCCCACGGGCGCAGCCAGCAGATACCGCCCGCCAACCAGAACCCCCGCACCCGGCCCGGCAGGATAAGAGACGAAGGCTCTACGGGATGATTCTGACCGGGAAGCGCGTTGAAGCAGAAGACGCGACATGTCGTGTTTTCTGGATGGCTTGGGTCCTTGACGGGCCGAGCCTTGAGAGGTGAGCGTGATGACCGGTTGGTATGTGGAGCGGACGCCCGCCAGGTCGGCCAAGGCCGTGATAGGCGTGACGATGCTCGCGCTGGTGCTGGTGGCGGCCGTGCCGGTGGCCCTGCTGGCCGCAGTGATCGTAATGATGCTGGGACACGTCGTCGGCGGGCTCGCGCTGTTCGGCGGCTCGGTTCTGGCTGCCGCCGCAGCCGTCGCGCTCGCGGGCGTGAGCGGGATGCGGCACCTGCGCAAGCTGCTCTCGGGGGGCGGCTTCCACGTCGTGCGACTGGACGCTGGCCAGTACTCCGACGTCGCAGAACCCGAGGGCAGCGATTACACCAACGTCTTGGAACTGGACCGCAGCGAGTACACCGAAGTTCACTGAATTCCCCGCGGTTCCCTCGTTGATGGCCGNNGCAGGCCCGCGCTGGGTCCTTGACGTAGCCCGGCCAGGACCAGGGAGAATTCAGCTGTCGGCCAGCGGGGAGCGGGAGGTGGGGCGGTGGGCGAGCCGCCGGTCACGTTCGCCGGGCTGCTGCGCCAGTTGCGTACCGCGGCCGGTCTGACCCAGGAGGAGCTCGCCGCTGCGGCGGGCGTGGGCCTGCGGACGGTCGGTGACGTGGAGCGGGGTGTGGTGACCAGCCCGCAAAAGGACACCGTGCGCCTGCTAGCCGGTGCGCTGGGCCTGGCCGGTCTGGTCCGCGACCAGTTCGAAGCGGCCGCCCGGGGCCGGATGGTGCCAGGCGGGGCGGCTGCGGCGATGCGGACGCTGCCCCGTGACATCGTCTCGTTCACCGGGCGGCAGCGGGAACTTGAGCAGCTGGTGGAGGCGGCGGCGGGGGCGGGCGGGGTGGTAGGCATCCACGCGATCGGCGGAATGGCGGGGGTGGGCAAGACCGCGTTCGCGGTGCACGCGGCGCACCGGCTGGCCAACCGGTTCCCGGGCGGGCAGATCTTCTTGCCGCTACACGGGCACACGCCCGGGCAGGCCCCGGTCGACCCGGGTGATGCGCTGGCCAGCCTGCTGCTGACCGCAGGAGTCCCGGCCGGGTTGATCCCGCCGGGCGCCGAGGCGCGGATGGCGCTGTGGCGGGACCGGCTGGCCGGGCAGCAGTTGCTGCTGGTGCTGGATGACGCGGTCGGTAGCGAACAGGTGCTGCCGCTGCTGCCCGGGGCCGGAGGAAGCCTGGTGCTGGTCACCAGCCGGCGGCAGCTGTCCGCGCTTGAGGACGCCACCGCGATTAGCCTCGACACCCTGCTGCCCGGCGAGGCGGCCGAGCTGCTGGTCCGGCTGGCGAGCCGGGCCGGGCTGGGTGCGGGTGATCCGGAGGTGGCCGAGATCGCCCGGCTGTGCGGGTACCTGCCGCTGGCGATCGGGATGGTGGCCCGCCAGCTGCGGCACCACCCGGCATGGACCGCGGCCGGGAGGGCGGCTGAGCTGGCGGCGGCGGCGGGTCGGCTCGAGCTGATGTCCACGGAGAATCTGTCGGTCGCCGCGGCGTTCGACCTGTCGTACGCGGATCTGGGCCCGGACCTGCAGCGGCTGTTCCGGCGGCTGGGTCTGCACCCGGGTGCGGAGATCGACGGCTACGCCGCCGCCGCACTGGACGGCACGGACCTCACGGCGGCCCGTCGCGGTCTGGAGGCGCTGTATGACCAGTACCTGCTGACCGAGTCGGCGGCGGATCGGTACCGGATGCACGACCTGATCCGCGAGCACGCCCGCGCCCTAGCCGACCGCGTGGACTCCGGCGATGACCGGGACCGGGCTACCGCCAGGCTGCTGGACTACTACCAGCAGACCGCCGCGCGCGCCGACGCCCTCATTGCCCGCCAGGCCCGCCCCGCCCCGGCCGCCGCTACGGGCGCGGACGCCGCGGTCCTCGCCGCGCTTCCCGCGCTGGCCGACTCTGAGCAGGCCCTGGCCTGGGCCCGGGCCGAGCGAGCCAGCCTGCTCGCCTGTCTGGATCACGCCACCGGCGCCGGACAGCACGCCCGGATCATCGTCCTGACCGCCGGGCTGGCCGGGCTGCTGCGGCGCGACGGCCCCTGGGCCGAGGCCATCACCCGGCACACAACTGCGATCCGGGCCGCACGGTCTGTCGGCGACCGGCTCGGCCAGGCCAACGCCCTCCGCGAGCTCGGGGTGGTACGCCGGCTGACCGGTGATTACCCGGCCGCGGCCCAGGCTCTGGAGCAGGCTCTGGGCATCTACCGCGACCTCGGCGACCGGCTCGGCCAGGCTAACGCCCTCCGCGAGCTCGGGGCGCTGCAGGAACTGACGGGTGATTACCCGGCCGCGGCCCAGGTCCTGGAGCAGGCTCTGGGCATCTACCGGGACCTCGGCGACCGGCTCGGCCAGGCCAACGCCCTCTGGAACCTGGGGGACGTCTGGCGGATGACGGGTGATTACCCGGCCGGGATCCAAGCCGCGGAGCAGGCTCTGGGCATCTACCAAGACCTCGGCGACCGGCTCGGCCAGGCTAACGCCCTCTACCTCCTCGGGCTAGTACGCCGGCTGACCGGTGATTACCCGGCCGCGGCCCAGGCCCTGGAGCACGCCCTGGGCATCTACCGCGACCTCGGCGACCGGCTCGGCCAGGCCAACGCGCTCAACGACCTGGGGGACGTCCGGCGGATGACGGGTGATTACCCGGCCGCGGCCCAGGTCCTGGAGCAGGCCCTGGGCATCTACGGGGCCATCGGCAACCGGTTCGGCCAGGCCAACGCCCTCAACGACCTGGGGGTGGTGCGGCGGCTGACCGGTGATTACCCGGCCGCGGCCCAACTGCTGGAGCAGGCCCTGGGCATCTACCGCGACCTGCGCAGCCGGGGTGGCCAGGCCATGGCGCTCAACGAGCGAGGGACGCTGCACCGGGCCGGGGGTGAGCTCGCGCAGGCTGAGATGTGCCACCGGCAGGCCCTGGACCTGTCCCGCGAAATCGCCAGCACGTGGAACGAGGCGAACGCCTTGGCCGGCCTGGGCCGGTGCGCCCTGGCCGCGGGCCGCACCAGCGAGGCAGCAGACCACCTGCGGCGGGCGCTGGAGATCTTCCGGCGGATCGACGCGGCCGACGCCGGCGATGTCTCCCGCGAACTGGCCGCCCTCACCGAGGCTGGGCCACCCGCATAACCCAAGCCGGGCCGCCACTCCCGCACGTGATTTCCGCCTGTGGTTCCGCCTGTACATCACGCGGAACCGCCGTTTGACTGGAAACCAGTACCCAGCGGAACAGACCCCAAAGAAGCACCCAGGAACGACCTCCTGAACCTCTCCTAAAACCTCCCCGGTTCGGGGCGGCGGTGAACGCAGTGAACATCTGCGCCGGCAGTGAGGCGACACGAAGGTAGGGATGATCGACTTGTCATTGGCTGCCGAGGTCGGAATGAACGGGGCCCAAGCCGGACCAGCGCCGCAGCCCGCAGCGGCGGGGACGATGGCGCCGCAGGCACTGGAACTGCGGCATCTCCGCTACTTCGTGGCGCTGGCCGATGCGGGCAGCTTTACCCGTGCCGCCGAGAAGATCTTCGTTGCCCAGCCGACCTTGAGCCAGCAGATCATGCGGCTGGAGGGGATGGTGGGTACACCGCTGGTCCAGCGCCGACGCGAAGGGCTGCGGCTGACCCCGGCTGGGCGCGTGCTGCTGGACGCGTCCCGGACCGTGCTGGCCCTGGTCGATCAGGCGTTGAGCCGGACCCGGCAGGCAGCCGGCCTGGGACGGCCGCAGCTGCGAATAGTGATACCGCCCGGACTGCCCGAGTCCCTGGCGGTCCGGGCCACGGCCGGGCTGCGCAGGGCAGCCGCAGCCGCGGATGTCGGTCTAGCCTGGCTGGAAGCGGCCCTGGACGCGGAGTTCTCGCTGATCAGCACGCGGCGGGCTGACGCTGGTCTGGCCTGGCTGACCGCCGAGCCGCAGACGGTGCCTGCCGTACTCGAGGTGATGACGGTGGGAGAGTTCGAGCCGGCAGTATGGGTTCCGTCAACCCACCCCGCAGCCCGCCGCGGCGCTATCAGCCTGGAGGAACTGGCGGCCCTGCAGGTCATCCACGGGCCTCGCCGCGTGCAGCCAGGCACTTACGACGCCTGGGTCACGGCCATACGGGCAGTCGACCCGCGGTTTGAGTTCACCGACCCGCCGTTCTGGCAGTCGCTGGCCATGACCCTGGCCTTGGTCGCGGCCGGGGACCCGCCTGCCGCCGTCTTGACCGGCCCGACCATCGCCGCACGCACCCGGGCCTTGCCGATGCGGCAATCTCACCTGGCCAATACCTACGGCATGGTCCGGGTCCGCCTCGAATACCATCCGCTGGTAGCGCACGCAGCACTGGTGTGGAGCGGGGACTTGCCCCGCCCGCTGCAGCAGATGCTCTTCGACACTGCCGATAGCCTGATCGAGCCGTCCCCGCACCTCGCCGACCTGATCTCCCTGACCACCGCGTAGATCAATCACAGATGTACTGCCCGGTCCTGATGACGTTTTCTTAAGTCTGAGTTGTCGGGCCTGCAAGGGTGAAGTCGCTCAGTACGCCATCAACGGCTCATGTCGACACCACGGTCATGACCGTATGGCCAATCCTGATCTTGTCGCGTCTCTTCAGCAATTGGGCTGAAAGGATGCGGTGCCCGTTTAGCAAGGTGCCGTTGGTTGAGCCGAGGTCTTTGACGTACCACAGGCCACGAACAGTCTGGAAACGGGCGTGCTGACCAGAGGCGAAATCGTCGTCGATAACGAGATTGCCTTCGCGGCCGACGGTGAAGTCGGTACGGAAGGTATGACGCTGGTCTCCGACTTGGATGACCATGGCCTGGGTGTCAGGCGCCTCAGCAATGGTGCCGCCGGTTTGCTCGGCGACGGCGGACGCGGCGGCCTGCCAAGCTTGCTGCTCCTGCTTGGTGAGGTCTTCCCACGGCGGGAGCGACGTAGGAAGGGCGGCGCGGTGGGCTTCGTAGGCAGCTTGTGCCAGGCGTTCAATGAGGGTGGCCACATATCGATAGTGCCAGAAAGGTTCGGAGGCGTCGGCGAGAGTGAATGTGGTTGGCGGCTCAAAGGCGAGCGCGGATGTTACCCAAAGCGAGCTGCATGTCGGCCGCGGTTGAGAAGCGATCAGCGCTGGCCGGGGCGCACGCCTTGATCAGGAACGCGGCCAGGTCAGGCTGGAGATCGGGGCGGATCGTGCCCGGTTCGATCACCGGTTCGCCGGTCATGGGCATGGCGTTGGGGAACGGGTGGTGACCGTTGCACAGCAGCTGGTAGAGCAGCACGCCGACGGCGAACAGGTCGGTGGAGACGTCCCAGCGGTCCCGGCCGGCGTCGGGTGGCTGATACGGGGGCGTGCCGGAGTGGGTCCGCACCGGGTCGCCGGCCCGGGAGGCGATGTTGAAGTCGAGCAGTTTGGCCCCGGTGCGGGTGAGGATCACGTTGAGCGGCTTGATGTCGCGGTGCACCAGCCCCCGGTCCTGCAGGTCCAGCCACTCACGCGACTCGGCTTCGGGCAGGTCCCCCGCGCGGCGCTGGTCTTCCAGCTGCCGCAGGCGCGCCGAGTCAGGATGAAAGGCGACAAGCGCGTCGAGCAGGTCGAGGGCGACATCGACGGCTTCCCGGTCGCGCAGGTGCCGGTTCCCGCTGACGAACTCACTTAGTGGCTCCCCGTCGATGAATTCGGTGATGAGATACCAGTCGCCGGCCTTGGTCTGGCCGGCCCAGAAGACCCGCACTACGTGGGGATGATGGATCTTCCGCAGGGCGCTGATCTCGCGACGCACCGCCTGGTACCCTGCGGCGGTCTCGAAGAGCTTGAGCGCTCGCTCCTCACCCTCGACGTCATCGCGCACGCGGTAGACCTTGGAGAAGCCGCCCTGCCCGACCACGTCCAGGACCTCGAAGCGGTCCTCGATGACTTCGCCGACCGCGTACTCCGCGGCCTTGCCCCCCGCCGAGGATCGCACCTCGGCCGGGTCGGGTTCGGGGAGCGCCCGGCTGCCGCTCGAGGACGGCGCCGCGGCCCCGGGCAGATCGACGCGCTCAGCCGAGGTGAACGCCATGGTCCGCCGCGGATCCCCGGCCCCGCTGGACGCGGAGGCGGAGGCGGAGGCGGAGTCCGCCGGGACGTGCCGGATGCCCCCGACCGTGTACACCAGGCACGGATGCAGCACGTACGTGGCCACGTCCGGCGGGAAGTGAAACTCCTCCACGTCGCCCATTGAGTAGAACCGGCGCCGCCCAGACTCATCGACGTACCCGAGCAGGCCGTTCTGCCACAGGACCGAGGCCAGGTCCGTCGCCTTCTCGAAGTGCAGGTCCGCCACTTCCTGCAGGGCCTCCAGATCCGCGCGGGAGAACCGGTCGACGCCGATCAGCCGGACGAAGGAGCGGACGTCCTCCTGCACGCCGCTGATGTAGGCCTGGGTGCTGGTGAACAGTTCGGAGTAGTCGTGCAGGGCGGCACCCTGCGGCATCAGGTCCGAGGAGATCTGGTTGGCGCACTGGGCGAGCTGAGAGTCGCCGAACCGCTTGGCGCAGCGTTGCACCACCCGTTGCAGAGCCGCCGGCGGCAGGCCGTCGTGGCCCGCCTGCTTGGTCCGCAGGACCTCCTCGTTCAGGTCATTGCCGAGCGAGATGATGTCGCGCGGGATCAGCCGGGTGTGGCTGAGCAGGTAGTCCCCGATCGATCCCTCGCCATCGGCCCCCGGCCAGTGGCCGTTGACCCCCAGCCAGTCGCTGATCGTAGGCGGGCCGGTGGCGGCGCGCCGCATCAGCAATGACGGCGGCAGCCGGGCCAGCTTGCGCTGCAGCAGGTAGAGCAGCGAGCTCCGGTCCCAGGTCAGGACGCGGATGTGCGGTTCGTTGTAGTATCGCGGCGCGTGCTCCGACCGGTATACCGACGACATGACGATGTCGCGGATGCATACCACGACGTGCAGGCGGCCGCCCAGCCTGGGGTCCCGGAGCAACCGCATGACCTGGTAGAACAGCCCCTCCTGACACTTCAGCCAGTACATCGGGGCGTGGCTGAACTCTTCGTCCAGCGCGTCGAGGTAGAAATAGATCGGCTTGCACCGGCCGACCACGTCGCCCAGCAGGTCCTCCAGGTCGTCCCAGAGCGGATCATCCAGGTAGGCCGACAGCTGATGGGCGGTTTGCCGCTGGTTGATGATGTCACGGACCTCGCTGTAGATCGACCGAGGCCGACGGAAGTTATCGAGCAGCCGCGGGTACGATCCCTCGATCTCGCCGATCTGCTCGTCGCGCAACTGTTGACGCAACTCCGGACGGGTCAGCAGGTGCGAGGTCAGTGACCGCATGATCGCGCGGTCCCAGATCTGCATCCATTTCTCGACCAGGACCTGGTCCGAGAACCACTGGCATGCCTTCACCACGACCTCGGTTTTCGGCAGGCTCTGCTGCGGCGCATCGGCGTAGACGGAATCCTGACGAGACTGGAAATCCTGCAGCCGCCGCAGGTAGACCGTCTTGCCCGCGCCGAGCTTGCCCACGATGACCCGCACCATGGAGTCGTTGGCCCGCGTCGCGAGATGGCCGTACGCCGGATCGCCACCGAAGTCGACGAACTCGCTGATCAGATCCTCGATGTCGGCTCGTGACCCGTCCGGATTGCCAAACGGCCCCACCGGGTCGAGCCGGCGCCGCCTGCCGGCCATCTTCCCTCCAACCCGGATCGTAGCCGCCGGCCGGAGCAAGAGCCAGCGAGCGTCAGCACCGGACAAGGCCAGCGAACCCCATGTAACCGGTCGTCGACACTCATTCGCCGCCAGCGCGGCCTGCGCGAGCCGTAACCGTCGCCTGTGCCGTGCCAAAACCTGCACGTGGGTAATCACTGAAGCAAAGCCTCGAGCGCGAGCCCGACGTCGCCGAGAGCGTCGCCAAGGCCGCCACAGCTGCCGGGCGCTCCTTCCGGGGCGTATCAGCCGAGCAACTCGCCGGCTAACGAGACCGTCACCTTAACCGGCGCCGCCAGTACGTGCTGGCGGTCATCGAGCACGCCCGATGACAGGTTTGGAGCTCGACAGGGATACCGGGTGGCTGTCAATCCTGACGGGGTAATCGCGGAGGTTCGTCAGGGCTATCGAAATGGGGGTGCGCGAGTTATCTCCTGACGAAGGAGTTGCCGAGGTCGTCGACCGCCACGCAGAACGACGCCGAGGTACACGACACGGAGTCAAGGACTCCGGCACCACTGATGGCGGTCGGCGACGACCAGGATCCGTTCGTGTAGGTCAGGGCGTCCCCCTGGGCGTCCACGGCCATGCAGAACGACGATGAGGCGCAGGACACCGAGTCGAGTGAGACGCCGTCGACATCACGCGGTGCTGACCATGAGCCGTCCGAGTAGACCAGCGCGTCCCCGACCGCGCCGACGGCCACGCAGAACGACGACGAGGCACAGGATATGGACTTGAGTTGCTCGCCGTTGTTGATGTCGAGCGGCGATGACCAGGAGCCGTTCGCATAGGTGAGCGCGTTGCCGATCGCGTCGACGGCCACGCAAAACGACGACGAGGCGCAGGATACGGCTTCGACCCCGCTGCCGTTGATGTCGGCCGGGTCCACCGAGTAGGGAGCGGACCACGAGCCACCGGCGTAGACGAACATGTTCACCGACGCCCCGGCCGCGCAGAATGAGGCCGATGCGCACGATACCGAGTGGAGCTTGTAGCCGGGGTCGACCGGGTCCGGAGCGGACCACAAGCTGCCGTTGAACGTGAAGACGTTGCCCCCGCTGTCGTAGCCCGCCGCAGCGCAGTATGACGTTGACGGGCACGTCACGGTGCCGAACACGTTGGCCGTGGACGCCTCGGACGACCACGAACTCCCTTCGTAGACGTAGATTCCGCCGCCGCTACCGGTCGCGGCACACAAGTCCTGTCCGGCGCACGACACGGATGTGAGGTCAGCGCCCTGACGGACCTCGATCGGCTGGCTCCAGGTCGCTGCGGCTGCTTTCGCCGCCGCCTGGTGTACGGTCACTGCGGATCCCGGTGCTGAGCGGGCCGAGGTCGAGCGAACCGAAGACGACGGGTCCGAAGCCGACGGATCCGATGCCGGGTGGCCCGATGCCGGGTGGTCCGAAGNNGTCCGAAGCCGAGTGGTGTGAGGCGGCCAGGGCCGATGCCGGCGTAGCTGGCGGGCCGCCCGCCAGGCGGCCGGAACCGCCGCTGTTGTGCGTCGCGAAGTAGCCGATGACCAGGACCGCAGCGGTCACGACCGCGAGCGCGCCGGAAAGGAGGAGGCCCCGCCGCGCGGACCGCCTGACGGGCCGGGCCGCGGACCGGCTGACTGGCTCTGGGCCCGCGCCGCGTCGGGCCGGGGTCCTCGGGTCCGGGGCGGCATAGGCCGGAGGGCCGGAGAGCATCTGGCTGCACTGCGCCGCTACGGGCCGATCGGCGGGAGCGGGCTGAAGCATGGCCATGACCGCGTCGGACAGCCAGCCCGGCACGCCAGTGGCTACGGGCAGAGGTGGGACGCGCTCGCCGCGCATGGCGGCCGCCAGATACTCAGGTGGAGTGACGTACGAGCGGGGCAGCCCGCCGGATAGAAGTTCGTACAGGACGCACCCGACCGCCCAGATGTCATTGCTGAACGCCGCGGGCTCGCCCAGCCACTGCTCCGGCGCCATGTACGGCAGCGTGCCGATCCAGCCCCCCGTGGCGCTGAGCCTGGTCCCGCCGACCGCCTTGGCGATACCGAAGTCGGTGACCTTCACCTGGCCGTCGGCGCAGATGAACAGGTTCGCCGGCTTGATGTCGCGGTGCACCACGCCCGGACTGAGGCTATGGGCGTAGGCCAGGGCCGCGCAGGTCTCCCGCCCGATCCGGGCCACCTCGTCGGGACGCCGGGAGGACCTTATCCTGGCCAGGTCGCTGCCTTCCAGGTACTCCATCACCATGAACGGGACGCCGTTGTCGGTCCCGGTCGTGAACACGGTCATGATGTTCGGATGATTCATCCGGGAGGCCAGGCGCATCTCCCGCTGGAACCGCGCCACGTCCTGCGCGTCGGCAAGCATCTCGGAGCGCATCACCTTGATCGCGACGGGCCGGTCGTCAAGCCCCTCGTCAGCCGCCAGCCATACCTCGCCCATGCCGCCCGCGCCAAGCCGCCGGACCAGGCGATACCGCCCCCCCAAGTCAGCCACTGCCCGCCCCTCCATGCCTCGCTCCCGCCCCAAGCCGTAGCAGGCCGATTATGCTACGAACCCGGCATCTAGCGACGTGAAATCACCCGTATGGTTATCTCTCGGGTCAGGCTCGTGAAAGTCATGCGGTCCGTTCGTACCGCGACAGAGAGATCGAGCTGGAGTAGAGCGCCGAGTTAACGTGTTCCGTAGTGGGTTCTCCACCGGCCTCGCTGCGAACGGCCAAGCCTGACTGCTGACCTCATCGAGGAACTCTGGCAAGTGACCGTGGACGCGGTGGTGCAGCGCGGTCTGGCCACCGGCATCCTCTGGTTCGAGGAGTTTTGAAATTATGCCGGATAAGGGCTGGCCGATGAACGCCCGGGCGCAGCCGGCGCTCCCGCAGGCAGCGCCGGGCTTTCTCGATCGTGACATGACCCGGTTACAGCCAAGACGCCGAACAGATCGAGGCTAACGCCAGCTCATGGGCCAACAACGTGGATATTGGCCCACTCGCCGGTGGCAGCGCCACAGCCACCATCTTGCGTAAGCAGCGTTGTATTGAGGCCCAGTTGGAGCACGTTAGCTACCGACACGTTGAGTGTAGCGCTCTGCCCGACCTGGAGATCCTTGGAATATATCAGCCGACCGTCTGCGAGGACGTCAAACTCTATCTTGGCCGTCGATACCGAATTGTCACTAAGCCCGATCGTTCCCTCAAGGAAGGAATACTTGCGACCCAGTACGTATGTCCACTTCCTCTCATTAGAGCCGAAGCAGAATTGTGCACCCTGGGACTGCGTGTAGGAAACGCCATTGATCTGCGCAACGCCTTGCGTGTCATAAGGTTCGCTATCAGCCGTCGTCTGGAGATCCTCGATGTAGGTCACGAGCGCCGGACTGCCGGACGATGACGGCGACGCAGGCGCGGCTGTCGACCCGGTCGACGCTGGTGCGGTCGGGGACCCGGTCGACGCTGGTGCGGTCGGCGACCCTGGCGATGCTGGTGCGACTGGCGCGCCCGTCGATACTGGTCCAGATGCCGGCTTCACCGCCGCTGGGGCATTTGGAGAGTGGCTTACGGAGTTGCACCCCACGAGCGCCCCGGACAATGCGAGGGTCAGCAGGGCCGCTAGCCAGCGAAGCCGCGCGGCGGTGGCCTGCTCGCCGAGAGTGGCACACCGCTCGGCGAGGGCAGCTTTTCCCGGGCTATCTCGCCGTTTATGGTTACCCACCGCCGTAGACCCATTCCTATTGCCCAACGAGTCATCGCAGGAAACCTTGGGTTGATCTGTCATGAGCGACCACCTCGGCTAGCTTAGCTGGGGTATCCCCGAAGAACGGTGATGAATCGTGAAGGACCGGGACTATGGCCCCAAAGGCCAGCGTCCAGGTCCTGGTCTAGGGTTAACCGGTAAAGAGGCAGGCGTCCCCAGGACCCGAGCCGTCGGTTGGCACGGTGACCGTCTCCTCGGCGCCACTCGCCAGCGTCGCCGTAACACGGTATTCGTCGGGCCCATTATCATCCTCGGACGACGAGCTCGCGTTCTGAAAGTCCTCCTGCACGCAGATGGATTGCCCAGGCGAAAGATCGGCCGGAGGCGCCACGTCTTCGTTGGTGGGGTCGGCAGGAAGCGGCGGTTCGTTAGTGACGCCGCTGCCCGGAGCGGCGTACCCGTAAAAATAATCCGGTGACCCGTTGGCTTCCCAGGAATTACTGTTAACGCCCGCGGCCTGAATCTGAAGACTCCCGACATTGGGGAGACCGTCCGGCCCGGCGACAACCTCCAGGTACTCCGTCCACCCACCGCCGGTCCCTCCGTCCACGGTCCCTCCTGTCACCAGCACCTGCGTGCCGTCGCTGAACGTCGCCGCCAGCGAGTCCGACGGCGACGGTGACGGTGACCGTGACGGAGGCGCCGACGACGCAACGGTTACCGAGGCCGATGATGACAGTGATGACGGCGATCCGGACCCGCAAGCGAGCACCCCGGTCATTAGCATCATCGCAGCGGCTATGGCGACTAGTACTCTTACTCTCTTCATGGCAAGTCCCATAATTCTCAGCCCCTGACAGCGTTCGAAAGCGCAGGACTTACCGCGTGCAGCTTCTTGTATTCCTGCATGACCAGGGTGGCGCCCGCCCCCGCTGCTATTGCGGCAATGAGTGCGACGAAGGCTCCGAACGCCCACGAGGACGAGCCAAGCGAGTCGAGGATGCCCAGCGGGTTGGCGACGAAAGCGATGAGCACCAGGAGCCCTTGGAATGCGGTAATCCCGACGAGCACCTGCCAGTGGTAGGGAAAGGCCCGTGCCACCGGCGCAAGGGCGCGGCTCAGCACGTACAGCACGGCAATGATGGCTACCACGAGGATCAGGAAGCGCCACCCCCCGGCGCCCGCCCC
>PLIQ01000236.1 GCA_003140115.1 Actinomycetota bacterium
TCGGGCGGCTCCCCGAAGCTCCTGATCGTCACGTTCGCCGACTCATCGGGCCCGACCGGTGCGCCCGGCCACGGGATGGTCGGGGTCAGCAGCATCAGCGCGTTCAGCTTCTCGTTGGTCTCGGCGACCTGCTCGCGAAGGCGCTTGACCGTGTCGTTCAGGCCTCTCAGGTAGACCCTGCGCTCCTCGTCCGCCGGCCCGCCCGCCGAACTCTTCCTGAGCGCCTGGGTATCGTCCAACTGGTGCTGGAGCTCGCGACTGGCCTGGTCGAGCTTGAGCAGCTCGTCCACGTCCAGGTTGATGCCCTTGACCCGGACCGCGTCCTTCACCGCGTCCGGGTTCTCCCTGATGAATCGCTTATCCAGCATGGCAAAACGCTACCAGCAGCGCCCGCTGCGTCGCCTCGCATAATCGCCTGGGGGTGCTCGCATACCGTGGGATGCGTGCTGCTGACCAACCATGTCCTGTCCGGCGCGCTGATCGGCGCCCTGGTCCGCCGTCCGGCGCCGGCCTTCGCGGTCGGCGTGGCCTCGCATTTCGTGCTCGACGCGTTGCCGCACTGGGGCGACTGGGGCAGCAACCGCCGGTTCCTCCAGGTGGCGGTGCCCGACGGGCTGATCGGCCTGGCTGCGATGGGGACCGTCGCGGCGCTGGCCCCGGCCGCGCGCCGGCCGGCCGTGCTGGCGGGCATGCTCGGAGCGGCGCTGCCCGACGTGGACAAGCCGGCCAAGCAGTTCCTCGGCTGGTCGCCGTGGCCCGGGCCGGTCGACCGCTTCCACATCCGCATCCAGCGGGAGGCCTCGGGCCGGGCTCACCTCGAACTGCTGGCCGCGAGCGCGTTCGCCGCCGCCGCGTTCGCCGCGCTCCGCCAGCCGAAGCCCGTGCCAGCCTAAGCCCGCGGCGGGTAGCGCAGTCCGACCAAGGCGGCCAGGTCGCCGAGGGTGAGCTCGAACATCGGCGCCGGATCCTCCAGCGCGAACCTCATGTGGCCGAACACCTCCATCGCCACCGCGCCGTACAGCACCGTCCAGCAGCGCAGGAAGGTGAGCACCGCGCCGACCGGAATGTCGGTCCCCAGCGCGTCGCGGTAGCGGGTGAGCTGGCCGGCCAGGCCCGGATCGATGTCCGCGGCCTCGGGCACCGGGAACGGCGCCTTACTCCAGAGCTCCAGAAACAGCGTGAAGAAGGTTCCCGCGAAGGCCAGCGCGCACTCGTCGGCGATGTCGTACCGCCCGTCGTCCAGGCCGGGCAGCGGCACGCCGAACAGCAGGCTGAACTCGGCCCGGTGGTTCAGCGACCAGCGCCGGAACTCCTGGCAGGCCGCGACCATCTTGGCCGTGAGCGTGACCGCCGGATCGGGCGCCTCGGCCATCGCGTCCGCGGCCTGGATGGCCTGGTGGATGTCGGCCCCGAGCTCGGTGAAGATGCCCGCGCAGATGTGCCTGACCAGTTCGTCACGGTTGTCGAAGTAGCGGTACAGCCCCGGCGCGGTCATCCCCATCTCCCGGGCGATGGCCCGCAGCGTGATCGCGTCCGGGCCGCTGTCCACCAGCAGCCGTCGCGCGGTCGCGATGATCTCCTCGGCGGTCGCCGCGCGCAGCCGGTCGCGACGGGACGGCGCGTCCCCGACCTCTGCCGCCTGGGTCACAGCTGCCTCCCTTACCTAAGCCACTTGAGATGCTAATCCCCTTGACAGGCGTAAACACTGTATGCGAAGTTAGCGATGTAATCAGTTTACATCGTTTACTTGAGTAATCAAGGGAAACGCATGGCTCGGGAGGCAGCTATGTTCGAGGCTTGGGGACGGGCCGTGTCCCGCAGGCGCCGGCTCACGCTGGTCATCACGTTCTTGTTCGTGGCCTTCGCCGGGGCCTGGGGGACCGGCGTATTCGGCAAGCTCTCGTCCGGCGACAACTTCACCCCGCCGTCCAGCCCCAGCCAGCGCGAGGCCACCGCGGCCGAGCAGGTCTTCGGCCGGAACGACGCCGACGTCGTGGTGCTGTACCGCAGCGCCACCATGACCGTCACCGACCCCGCCTACCGGCAGGCGGTCACGACCGCGCTGAGCGCCCTGCCCCGCGCCGACGTGGCCCGGGTGAGCACGTACTGGTCCACCGGATCGCCCAGCCTGGTCAGCACCGACCGGCACTCCACCTACGCGGTGCTCCAGCTCACCGGGGCCGATGACGCCGCCCGACATCAGACCTACGGCGCGATCAAGAACGAGCTGACCCCGGCCAGCCTGGCCGCCGACGGGGTGACCGCCCGGGTCGGCGGGAACGTGGCCACGGAGGTGGCCATCAACAACGAGGTCACCGCCGACATCGCCAAGGCCGAGGGCTTCTCCATGCCGGTCCTGCTGATCTTGCTGACGGTGATCTTCGGCAGCCTGGCCGCGGCCAGCCTGCCCCTGGCCATCGCCGGCGTGGGCATCCTGGGCTCGTTTACCGTGCTGCGCCTGCTCACCATAGCCACCACGGTGTCGATCTACTCGCTCAACATCACCACGATCCTGGGCGTCGGCCTGGGCATCGACTACGGGCTCTTCATGGTGACCAGGTTCCGGGAGGAACTGCACCGCCAGCCCACGGTCGAGCAGGCCGTCGCCCGGACCGTCGCGACCGCGGGGCGGACCGTCGCGGTGTCGGGCGTCACGGTCGCGCTCGCATTGACCAGCCTGATGCTGTTCCCGGTGGACTTCCTGCGCTCGATGGGGTACGGCGGGGTGGCCACGGTCGCGGTGGACGTGGCGGCCGCGCTGACCGTGCTGCCCGCGCTGCTGGCCGTCCTCGGCCACCGGGTCAACGCGCTGCGGATCCGCCGCTCGGTCCAGCGCCCGCCGCGGGACGAGACCAGCGGCGCCTGGTACCGGCTGGCCCGCAGCGTCATGCGCCGGCCGCTGGTCTACGTCGCGGTGATCACGATCGCGCTGCTCGCCCTGGCCGCGCCGTTCCTGCGCATCTCCTGGGGCGGCACCGACGCCCGGACGCTACCGGCCGCCTCGACCGTCCGGCAGGTCACTGAGGCGCTGGACAGCCAGTTCCCGGTCAACTCGACCGACCCGATCGAGGTGCTCATCACCGGGGCGGACCCCGCACTGGCCCCCTACCTGCACCACATCGACGCCATCCCCGGCGTGACCGGGGCCCAGGTCACCGGGGCCAAGGACGATGCCATCCGGGTCGACGTCGGGTACACGCCGGCCCCCGTATCGTCCGCCGCGCGGCACATCGTGACCCAGATCCGGGCCCTCGCGCCGCCGGCCGGGGCCACCGTGCTGGTCGGCGGGACCACCGCCGGGCTGGTCGACGAGCTCGCCAGCCTCGGCTCCACCCTGCCGTGGATGGCGCTGCTGGTCTGCCTGTCGACGTTCGTGCTGCTGTTCCTGGCCTTCGGGTCGGTGGTCCTGCCCCTGAAGGCGATCGTCATGAACGTGCTCTCGCTGGGCGGGACGTTCGGCGTCGTGGTCTGGATCTTCCAGTGGGGCCACCTGTCCGGCCTGCTGCGGTTCACGCCGACCGGATCCATCGACCCGACCATGCCGATCCTCATGCTGGCCATCATCTTCGGCCTGTCCATGGACTACGAGGTGTTCCTGCTGTCCAGGATCCGGGAGCGGTACGACCAGACCGGCGACAACACCCTGGCCATCGCGGCCGGCCTGCAGCGCACCGGCGGCCTGATCACCAGCCTGGCCCTGCTGCTGATCATCGTGGTGGCCGCGTTCTCGGCGTCCGGCATCACGTTCATCAAACTGCTGGGCGTGGGCATGATCGTCGCCCTGCTGGTGGACGCGACGGTGGTCCGGATCCTGCTGGTGCCGGCCACGATGCGCCTGCTCGGCCGGGCCAACTGGTGGGCGCCGCGCCCGCTGCGCCGCCTGTACGCCAGGTACGGGATCAAGGAGGACACCCCGGCGCCGGTCCAGGTGCCGGCCGGCGCGGAGAGCTGACCGGGACCGGTACAGTGCTATCCCGAGGAGGCCGAGATGAACCAGCCCGTGGCTGTGCCGGAAGTGCTGTCGACGGACCTGCCCGCCGGGGCGTTCCTGCTGGACGTGCGCGAAGACGACGAGTGGGCCGCCGGGCACGCCCCCGGCGCGCTGCACATACGGCTCGGCGAGCTCGGCGCGCGGACGGCCGAGCTGCCCGGCGACCGTGAGGTGTACGTGATCTGCCGCACCGGCAACCGGTCCGCGTACGCGACCCAGGCCCTGGTCGGCGCCGGCCTGCACGCGATCAACGTGGCCGACGGCATGACCGGCTGGGCCGTCGCCGGCCGGCCGATGCTCAGCGAGGACGGCGGCGAACCCTTCGTTGCCTAGATGAGTCGAGGCTACATCAGCCCCGTATAGGAGGGGCCGGGGATCACGATGACCCCCGGCCCCGCTAGGACCCGGCCAGTGTTAGCTGCAGGCCCTCTCCATCGCGGCGTGGGCGGCGTGGGCGGCGGTCTTGGCGGCCTCGGCCCGGACGAGCGCGATCTTCAGCGCGGCGTCGGCGGTGAGGAGCTTACCGATGTCCTTCGACGTCACGGCGAGCGCGGGCAGCCCGAGCGCGGGAATCAGCTTGCTGGTCACGATGTCTAGGACCACGCCTACCTGCGCGGCCTCGGCGGACTCGACTGCGGCGGCCCGCTGGAAGAAGCGGTCGGCGAGGTCGGAGTTGATGTCGCTGACCTCTGGGTCCAGGGAGTTCAGGAAGATCTTCTTGATCCGTCCCAGGCTTGCCTCGGCGATGTTCCCCGGGATCTCGACGACCGCGTGGTGCAGGGCGCGGATGTCCTGGCTGACCCGGGCGGCGTCGTCCTCGCTGGCTGACTGCGCGTCCTTGAGGTCTGCCTGGGCGGCGTCGTTGGCTGCGGTTGCGGCGGCGCAGGCGGCCGCTGCCGTCGGCACCGCGTTGCGGGCCAGGCCCCAGCTGCCGTTGTCCGGCGACTCACTGCCGGTCTGGGTCCATGTGCCAGAGACGGCTCCGGCCGAGCTGATGGTGCCGGTGTACGTCCGCGTGCCCTGGATCGAGCCCGTCGGATAGGCGAAGGTAAACGTGATGTCGTCGCCGCTGACCGTGCCGGACACCGATCCGCTGGTGGGGTAGTAGCTGTCATCCAGCGTCCCGCTGAGGGTGCTTCCGCTCTGGACGAAGGTCACGCTGTATACGAAGTCGGTGCCGTCATAGGTGACGTCAACGCTGTTATCGCCGCTCACGTCCCACCGAGTCGAGTCAGGGACCATGACGGCGCCGGCGGTCCTCTGCGCCGCAAGGCTGACCGGCGCTGCGGCAGCGTACCCGGCCCCGCTCACGACCATAGCCACCGCTGCACAGCAGGCACATAGCGTCACCTTGAGGCCA
This sequence comes from Actinomycetota bacterium, assembly GCA_003140115.1. The sequence continues at coordinate 5,352 of PLIQ01000236.1, forward strand.
TGTCCCATCCAGCGGAATTGCCCGCTGCCGGTTGCCTCGAAGGACTGCCTTTGCGGTCCGCCGTCAGAAGGGGCGGGAAATCCCGGCTCGCGGCCGGGGAATTCCGTGTTGCTTGGTGAGCGCTCCATTTCTTGCGCTCCGTCCTGTGAGGGGTGGCGATTCATCGGGATCATCACTTTCTGTATCCGGTCTTGCTGATGGCCGGCTGTGGCTCTTAAAAGGGACGCTAAGGGGCATCGGGATCAGCCACCACGAAGAACTACCCACGGAAAGACCCGCAGTTTTGACGGGGGTCAAAGCGCAGGCCGCCGGCGGCTGGCACGCCGCGGGGGTGCCCGCCGGACGGCCGACCGACAGCTGAATCAGCCGAGCGGCGAGTGCCATCATCAGAGGAAACGCACCTGCATCGCTCGGGGTGGTGATCGGTAAGTCGGTCGGCATCCCGGCCACGGGCGTTCCAAGATCATTGACGGGTTAGGTCACGGTTCGTAGCGGGACGTTGAAATCTGGTCATGAGCGGCGTGGCGCGCAACCTCGCCACCGGCGCACTCCGCCTGGCCGGGCGCACCGGCATCACCGAGGCCACCCGATGGGCCGCACGCTCCATGGACCGGCCCTTCACCATCCTCGGACTCACATAATTGCGTCGTGCAGGACCAACGCCGATGATTGCCTTATGCGGGTGGTCCATGACGATGAGTACCCGGAATTCATCAGGCGGCTGCGCGAGCAGGCCAGGCGCGACGCCGACGAACTCGTGCCGAGGCCTGGATTTCCGGTCTACGGGCTCGCCGCGCCGTCGCTGACCCCCGCCGTCGTGTCGGAGACCACGCGGGCCAACGGGGAGTGGACGCTGATCACGCTGACTTACGGCCGGCCGGAAGACGCGCCGGCCGGGCCATATGTCACGGTCACCACGCTCGCCGTTTCCCCGGATGCTGACAAGCCCGGGTTCGAGACCGGGATGCCGGCGGGGCGGCACGGAACTGGCGTGGAGGGCGAACTGCGGCTCGCGGTCGAGCGCGAGCAGGACAGGGCCGGCTTGGAGGCTGGCGACGCCGGGCATGACGGTCCGGCGGCTGAGCCGGCCGTGATCGCGCGCGAAACGCTCCCGGACGGCGAGGCGCTCGTCGTCCGGCAGGGGATCGTGTGGGCCGCGCGGCTGCTGCCCGGCGAGGCGCGGGTTGCCGTGACGGTGGTAGGCCGGGGCATATCACCGGATTCGGTGCGCCTGGAGCAAGTGCCCAGCCTGCGGCCGCTCATCCAGGCGCGGAGCGAGGAACTCATCAGGCGCATCGAGCGGAACCGCGGGAAGCTGCGCCCTTCGCTGCCGGTGCCCGACCTCCCGCCGGCCGAAGGGGTCGCGGCGCTGCGGGCGCTCGCCGACCACACGCTCGCCACCCACGCGGAGATCCGGGCGTCGCGCGGGATGGGGCGCCGTCCCGGCCTCGGGCCACCGGGCCTGCACTCGGCGCTGTGGCAGCGGGCCATCAGGGAGCGGCAGCAGCTGGCCGCACAGGACCAACGCGCCGCTGAGGACGTGGTGACCTCGGCCGTTAACCATCTCGTGCATCTGGACTCGGAGGCGGCGTGGTTCACCGCGGACGCGCGGCTGCGCGAGGCCGCGATCGACGAGACGCTCCGGTACGCCATGCTCGATGACCGGGTGCCCAGCGAGCGCGCCCAGTACCTATGGGCCCGCTACTGGGCCTTGCGCACCAGCCTGAGCCGCCGCTTTGACCTTGAGCCTGGCGAGCACCTGGCGCGTGCGGCCCCGGACCATGAGACGTTCGAGGCTAACTGGAACGCCGCCTGGGAGGCGTGGTCGGCGAACGCCTGACTCGCGTGTGACAGGTGAGGCCATAGATCCCACCCGAACCTCATCCTCGTGTCCTTCCGGTAAGCGACAGCAAGACGGGCCCCATCCACGCCCGGCCACACCCGCGCAGGCACGCATACCAGCACGACTCACAACTGACGCGGCCATCGTGCCCTGGACGATCGGGTCCGCGCGAGTTCGACCAGCCTGACCCGCCCCAGCCAGGACACGATCGCCACCGGCCACACCAGCACCGCGACGACCAGGATGACGAGCACGTCCGCCAGGCTGTCGTACAAGACGGGAATGGTCAGGACGAGACTGGGCAGGAGCCCGGCCGCTACCAGCCCCGCGACCCGGCGGCCCGCGGGGCCGCGCACGCGCGTGACGGCTACCGCCAGCGCGATCGCCAGGACGCCCAGCAGGCGGAAGGCAAGATCTCCCACCGGCGCGGCCGGGTGCACCAGCTGAACGATCGAGGGGAACCCGAAGCCTGCGGACAGGCCCGCGATCATCAGGCAGGCCCGCCGCCACCCCACGACCGCCAGGCCCCGCCGCGGGCCGGGGGACAAGGCCAGCGAGCACGCCGCCAGGCTGGCCAGGACGACAGGGACGTCACCGGCCGAGCCCAGGAACTGCAGAAGCCCTCCGGGCGGGAACACGCAGCTGCCAGAACGGAAGCCTCGCGGACCAGGTTGCATACCTGGCTCCCAGTCCCAGGGCGATGAGGATGACCCCCACCGCCGGGGCGATCAGGCTTACGCCGGCCAGGGCGTCCTGCCCGGCGTCGGCGGCCCGCCAGCCGGGGATCCGGCG
>PLIQ01000234.1 GCA_003140115.1 Actinomycetota bacterium
CGGCGCTCTCAGACCCTGGCCTCAGCACGGCAGCCCGGCGGGCACGACAGCAGCACGGGCGCCAGCGGTCACAGGGTAACCACGACCTCGACCGTCAGCCGCCGGGCGCAGTTGGCGCGGTCCCCGCTACGGGGCCGAGGGCACACGCGCCCCATCCGGGATGCATCATCCTCGCAAGAGGAAGGCAACGTATTCCGTAGCACCGGTAGCAAGCCACAACCATTGGCTCGGTGAGCGAGCCCGCGTGTGACGAGAGGGGCTGACGGGTTTACCCGAGGCCCAGGTGGTGGCGGGGACGCAGGGCGCGGGAGAGCAGGGCCGAGAGGGCGGCGGCGACTCCGGCACCCGTGAGCGAGAGCGGGGCGGTGAAGCTGCGCTCGCTGCCCAGCAGGTGCAGCGCCCACAGCCGGTGCCGCAGGGTATAGAGCTCGGTGCGCACCGCGCTGGCCAGGCCGGTGCTGCTGCCCGCCGCCCAGCCCTCGACGCCGTGGATGTCGGTTAGCAGCCTGGTCAGGTCGTCGTACCCGGTCGGCCCGCTGGTGAGGATGACGAGCAGCGCGGCCTCGCGTACCGCGACCGAGAAGTCCGGCTGCGGCCCGTCGTCGGGACCGATCAGCGCGGCCGTGCCGATGTGCCACCGGACCGCCGGGTCCGTGACCATCAGCTTGCCCGTCTTGGTCAGCACCAGGCTGGTGCGGCTGCGCCGGATGGCGCCCATCTCGGCTTGTGCCATCCCGCGCAGGGTGTGGAGCGGGAACACGTCCAGCTCCTGGCGCAGCGTGCCGACCAGCTGGTCGCGCCAGCCGAACGTGTCGACCGCCTCGGTGACCAGCGCGGGCGCGATGTAGTGCCGGGCGGTGAGCCTGAGTCCCTCGTCCGCGTGACCGAGCAGCCAGCGCAGCGTGGGCAGCGGGTCGTCGGGCAACGCCGGCGGCTCGAGCAGGCGGGGGATGAGCGCGCGGGCCAGCCGGGACCGCTCTCCGGGGCGGCCGTGCGCCCACGCGTCGATCCGCTCGGCGCTGATACGGCCGAGCCAGGTGTCAGTGCCGAGCGAGCCATCACTGCCGAGCGAGCCGTCAGCGACGTGCCCCGAGTCGTCACCGGCCTGAGCCGGACGGGGCAGCACGGCCTCGCTGCGGCCGGTCAGCCAGCGGTTGACCAGCTCCACGCGCTTGGTCCGCCAGCCGCGGGTCCCCACGCTCAGCTCGCCGGAGGCGAAGGCCAGCTCGAGCGCGGCCGCGCAGGCGTCGTACGCCGCGCGCTCCTGCGGTCCCATTACCGAACCCCAGGCCAGCAGGTCGGTGTCCGGCGGGGCCGCATTCGATGCTTCGATGGCCTCGGTATAGGAGGCGATGCCCTCTTCGTGCCCGGCCGCATAGGCCGTGATGATCCGTTCGGTCCCGGCCGACGAACACACCCCCGCGTACCGGTCCAGGCCCGCCAGCATGAACAGGCGGCCGAGCGCCTTGGCCACCCCGACCCGGCCCGGCGTGGACATCGGCCACTTGACCGGGAGCGCGTACCAGAGGAATTCCTGCAGGCGCAGCAGCGAGATGGTCTCCAGGCCCTCGTCACCGGTCAGCCAGGCCAAGGCCGCCTTCGCGTCTCCGGCTGCCTCCGGATCCTCGCGCGTCAGGGTCTCCAGCGCCTGGCTTTCTGTCATCATGACGGACAGTCTGCCGCAGCGCCGCTGCGCGCGGCTAGTGCGCGTTTTGCCGCGCTGAGCCGCGGTCGGCGGCGCGGCCAGGGGGCCCGGTCGGGCATCATGGTCGGGTGCCTGGAATCTATGAAGAACCGGAGCTCTACGAGGCCGCGTGTGCCTACCGTGACGTGCCGGGCGAGGTGAGTGCGCTGCTCCGGTGGTCCGGCAAGCACCGGGGCTCAGATACCGGTCCGCTGCGCTCGGTTCTGGAACTCGCGGCGGGACCGGCCGAACACTCCCGCGAGCTGGCGCGCCGGGGCCTGGACGCCACCACGCTGGATCTCAGCCCGGCGATGTGCGCGCGGGCCCGGGAGCTGGCGGCGGCGGACGCGATCAGCCTGACCGTCATCCAGGCCGATATGCGGGACTTCAGCCTCTCCCGCCAGTTCGATCTCGCCATCACCATGCTCAACTCGCTGTGCCACCTGCTGACGCTCGACGACCTGCTCCAGCATCTGGCCTGCGTGGCGCGTCATGTGGCCCCGGGCGGCCTGTACATCGTCGAGTTCGCGCATCCGGCTGACTTCTTCGCCGCCGAGCGCCGGACCAGCAGCGAGTGGCGCAGCGAGGTCAACGGCGGGGCGGTCAGCGTGCGCTGGGGCGGCGGGTCGGACGAGATCGACCCGATCACGCAGGTCACCAGGGAACACGTCAGCGTCACCTATCGCAAGCGGGGCGGCGGCGTGCGCACGGTCACCGACCTGGTGCCCAACCGGTTCTGGACCGCCACCGAGCTGACCGCGGCGATCCGGCTCGCGGGCGGCTTCGCCGTCGTGGCCAGCTACGGGAACTTCGAGGCCGACGCGCCCGTGACGGCGCCGGACGCCTGGCGGATGATCCTGGTCCTGCGCCGCGAGGACACGTCCCCGGCTAGCTGAGCGCGGTCCTCGATGACACCATATTTATGCCGAACGAATCGTGGTGCGTGCCCCGGGATCCCTCGGCGCACCGCCCCGGGCCGCTCATCCCGGCAGGCAGCGGAGCTCGACCAGCTCCAGCCCGAGCGCTTCGAGCCTGGCGATCACGCCGTACAGCGCCGCCTGGTCCTGGAGGCAACCCGTCAGCAGCGTGTCCCCGCCGTCGGACTGAACGGCCAGGGCCAGGAATGCGCGCCGCATTTTCGGTCCGAGGTGGCCGCGAACCCGGATCTGGTAAATCTGCTGCCGCGGATCGCGGGTCATCGCGCCCCTTCCCGTGCGTTCCGTGTACTCGACTGGCGCTGCCCAGCATGGCCGGACCCTGGGTGAGCAGTCATCGCACGCACTGTGCTATTCGCGGGAGTTTTCCGCGCTCGAGGCGTGTTGGTGATAAACATGCCGGGTGGTAGGCAGCCTGCCGGGGGAGTCGTTTCCCGCCACGCCCTGTTCTCCCAGCTCACCGGAGCGGGACGGGTGACGGTGCTGTCGGCGCCGGCGGGGAGCGGGAAGACGGTCCTGCTTCGCTCCTGGATCGCCGAGGCGGGCCTGGCCGAGCGGGCCGCCTGGGTGTCGGTGCACGGCGAGGATCGCGACCCGCAGCGGTTCCTGCTCTCGCTGGCCGACGCGCTGCGCGACACGGTCACCGGGTCGAAACTGGTGCGGCCGCTGACGGCCACGCCCGACCTGGACGGCTGGGCCATCGTCGAATGGCTGCTGCACGACCTGCACTCGCTGTCGGACCCGGTCTGGCTGGTCATCGACGACCTGCACGAGCTGCATTCAGACCGGGCCCTGCGCCAGCTCGAGCTGCTGGTCATGCGCGCCCCGGTGCAGCTGCGGTTCGTCTTCGCCAGCCGCCATGACCTGCAGCTGGGGTTGCACCGCCTGCGCCTGGACGGGGAGCTGACCGAGATCCGCGCCGCCGACCTCCGTTTCACCCTGGGTGAGTCCCGCGACCTGCTGGACGCGGCCGGGGTACAGCTGCCCGACCCGGCCCTGGCGCTGTTGTACGAGCGCACCGAGGGCTGGGCGGCCGGGTTGCGGCTGGCGGCGTTGTCGCTGGCCGGGCACCCCGACCCAGAGCTGTTCGCCACGGGCTTCTCCGGCAGCGAACGAACGGTGTCCGAGTACCTCCTGGCCGAAGTCCTCGGGCGCCAGCCCAAGCAGGTCAGGCGGCTGCTGGTGCGGACCTCGGTGCTGGAGCGGGTGAACGGCGAGCTCGCCGACCTGCTGACCGGGAGCTCCGGCGGGGGCCGGATCCTGCGGGAGCTGGAACAGGCCAACGCGTTCGTGGTCGCGCTGGATGCCCAGCGGTCCTGGTTCCATTACCACGCCCTGTTCGCCGACCTGCTGCAGCTCGAGCTGCTGGATACCACCGCACAGGACGAGCTGGCCCGGCTGCATGGCGCGGCCGCCGCTTGGTTCGGCGAGCACGGGTTCCCGGTCGAGGCGGTGCGCCACGCTCAGGCGGCCCAGACTGGCACCTGGCCGGCCGGCTGCTCGCCGATCACTGGTTCGGCCTCGCCCTGGACGGAAAGGCCGCCACCGCGGACGATCTGCTGTGCGGCTTTCCCCACGACGTGATCGCCGCCGATCCCGAGCTGACCATCCTGCTGGCCGCCCGCGAGCTGAACCAGGGAGCGCTCGCCGACGCCGAGCGCCACCTCCAGCTCGCCGCCGAAGGATCGGAGTCGGTGGCCGCCGGCCGGCGCGGGCACCTGCAGATCGCGCTCGGCGTGCAGCGGCTCACCCTGGCCCGGCTCCGCGGCGACCTCCCGGTCGCGCTCGAGGAGGCGCGGCGCCTGCTGACGCCGGCCGGGACCCAGGCCGCCGCGCAGTTCGGGCCGGGCGAGGAGTTGCGCGCGGTGGCGCTGCTCAGCCTGGGTGCCACCGAGTGGCGGACCGGCCGGCTCGAGGAGGCCGAGCGGCATCTGGAGCAGGCCAGGGAGCTGGCGGTCCGCGTCGGTCGGCCGTACCTGGAGTTCGCTAGCCTCGTCTTCGGGGCGAGGGCGGTCACGGCGCGATCGTTTGCGCTGGTCACGGAGTTCAGCATGCAGGCCATCCAGCTGGCCGGGCGGCACGGCTGGACCGACGACCCGCTCACCGGTGACGCCTACCTGGTACTAGGCGCCTCGCTGGTGTGGCGGGGACGCCTCGAAGAGGCGGAACCATGGATCGAGCGGGCCGAGCGTGCCGTGCGAGCCGAGGCCGAGCCCGCCGCGGCGCTCGGGCTGCACTACGTCCGGGCGCACTTCGAGCTCGCGCACGGCCGCGCGGCGGACGCCCTGGCCGCCTTCCAGGCCGCCGAGCGGCAGGCGGAGCGGCTCGTCGGTCCGCATCCGCTCGCCACCCAGGTCCGCGCGGCGCTGCTGCAAACCCTGGTCCGGATGGGCGGGGCCGAACGCGTCGAGCAGACCCTGGCCGAGCTCGATGACAAGGAACGCGAAACCGGGGAGATGCACGCTGCCCTGGCGGTGCTGCGGCTGGACCAGGGGGACCCGCGGGCGGCGGCCCTGGCCCTGGAGCCCGTCCTGGACGGCTCCGCCCCCGTCACCCGGCGGGCCTCGCTGAGCGAGGCCTTCGTGCTGGAGGCGGCCGCGCGCGACGCGCTCGGCGACTCCGCCGCCGCCGCGCGGGCCCTGGAGCAGGCGCTGGATATCGCCGAACCCGACGGCGCGGTCCTGCCGTTCCTGCTGCATCCCGTTCCGGGGCTGCTCGAGCGCCATCCCCGGCATCGCACCGTGCACGCCTCGCTGATCGCCGAGATCATGAGCCTGCTCGGCGGCGCGAGCAGCTCCGCCGCTCCGGCCGAAGACAAGTCATCGCCGCGCGAGCCCCTCAGCGAGAGCGAAACCCGCGTCCTGCGCTACCTGCCCACCGACCTGTCCGCCCGCGAGATCGCTGATGAGCTGTTCCTCTCGTGGTACACGGTCAAGACACACATGCGTCACCTGTACGCCAAGCTCGGCACGCATACCCGCCACGAGACCGTGCAGCGGGCCCGCGCCCTCGGCTTGCTCGCGCCCTCGCCGCACCGGCTTACCGGCTGAACCAGCCAGACATCGCACAGTCTGTGCGACGGCAGCTCACCCCGTCCGGCGTGACGCTTGTGAAAGCGAGCGAGTAACACGCAAGGAAGGAACCTGTCATGTCGACTCCCCTTATCCGCCGTCCGGAGTCCAACGGCGCCTCTACCTCCAACGGCACCCCCGCCCCCACCGTCATGGCCGCGGCCCCCGGTCTGGCCGAGTACGGCCTGCCGGCCACCTCGCGCGACCTCGGCGCTCAGGCGTCCGCCGTGCTCGGCCTGCTGACCGGGCTCTGGGTCGCGCTGTCCCCCTGGTTCATCACGCTCCAGAACACCGGCACCAACGCCACCACGGTCAACCTGATCTCCGGCCTGGCGGTGGCGGGGGTGGGCGTCTTCGCGCTGGCTAGCCCGCGCGGGTTCGCTGGCCTCCAGGTCACCAACCTGCTGCTGGGCGTCTGGCTCATCATCGCCGGACCTATCCTCAGCCAGAAGAACCCGATCACCGACTCGATGTTCTGGTCCAACAGCTGGGCCGGCGGCGTGCTCATCGCCGTGGCGGCTATCGGCCTGGCCGCCGCCGCCATGCGGCGTCCCGCCCGGCGCTGAACCTCCGCGGGTGCGAGTCCTGGGCCTACCCAGGGCCCGCACCCTCGGCCCGCCGTGAAGGAGGACACCGGGCCGTCGCGACGGGCGATCGCACCCGGCCGTGGGTCGAGGGAGCGTCACCCGCCGAGCCCCGGCACGACGATCAGGGCTGGAACCCGGCCCAGGGGTCGTAGTCCACTTCCAGCGGCGCCTGCGCCGGGCGTTCGGCCTCGGGCACGTGCTGCAGGTTGATCCGGATCCGGTACCAGACCGAGCTGCGCCCGCGCATCCCGTCGACCAGCACGTCGTGCGGCTCCAGCAGTGACCAGACCGACGGATGCCGGGCCTTCCAGCGCTCCAGGCCCGCCATCGCCTCGTCCTTGGTCTGCGCCCGGGCGATCTCGATCAGCGGCATCGTGCTCCGCCGCCGCCCCGTCGGCCCAGCCGTCTTCCCCGGCGCCGGCGCCGCCGCCACCCCAGGCGCCGCCACACCGCCCGCGGCACCGGAACCGGCACCGGAACGCCGCTTGGACGGCTGCACCCGCGGCGCCTCACCGGCCTGCTTGTCGTACATCGGCGGCCACGGCGCGTCCGGCAGGCCCGCCGCCTCGTCCCGCGCCGCCTGCCCGAGCAGCGCGTCCAGCGACCCGGCCGCCTCGTCCATCCCGGCCCACGGATCACCCAGCTCGGCGAACCGCGAGGGCACCGTGAACATGGTGTACGCCGCCGGATCGCACGTGGGCACCTCGTCCCAGGTCAGCGGGGTGGAGACGCGAGCGTCCGGCACCGGGCGGATGGAGTACGCCGACGCGACCGTCCGGTCCTTGGCGTTCTGGTTGTAGTCGACGAAGACGCCGTGCCGTTCCTCCTTCCACCACTTGGACGTGGCCAGGTCTGGCGCCCGCCGCTCGATCTCCCGCGCCACCGCCACCGCCGCCAGCCGAACCTCGCCGAACGACCAGCGCGGCTCGATCCGCGCGTACACGTGCAAGCCGCGCGACCCGGAGGTCTTCGGCCAGCCGGTCAGCCCGAAGTCGGCCAGCACGTCCCTGGCCACCAGGGCCACGTCCCGGATCTGCGCCCACTCCACCCCGGGGACCGGGTCCAGGTCAACCCGCAACTCATCCGGGTGGTCCAGGTCGCAAGCGCGCACCGGGTGCGGGTTCAGGTCGATGCAGCCCAGATTCACGACCCAGGCCAGCGCGGCCTCGTCGCTGACCACCACCTCATCGGCGGTCCGGCCGGACGGGAACCGCAGCTCGACCGTCTCGATCCAGTCGGGTCGCTTATCCGGGGCCCGCTTCTGGAAGAACGCCTCGCTCTCGGCCCCGTTCACGAACCGCTTGAGCGCCATCGGCCGCCCGCTCACCCCCGCCAGCGCACCAGAAGAAACGGCCAGGTAGTAGCGCACCATGTCCAGCTTGGTGATCCCGGCCCGGGCGAAGAACACCTTGCTCGGGTTGCTGATCGCGACCTCTCGCCCCGCCAGCTCGAAAACCTGCTTCGGCTCAGCCATCAGATGACCCCCCGCGCAAGATCTCGGCCAGGTCGAAGCTGACCGGCTCCTCCAGCTGCTCGTACGTGCATGACCGTGGCGAACGATCCGGCCGCCACCGGACGAACTGGGCGGTGTGCCGGAACCGCGAGCCTTCCATGTGGTCGTAGCGGACCTCGAGCACCCGCTCGGGTCGCAGCGGGACGAACGACAGGTCCTTGCTCGCGTTCCACCGGCTGGCCATGGCCGCCTGCGGGGTCCGCTGCCCGGCGTGCTGCGCCCCCCAGTCCCACGGGTGCCCCTCAAAGCCGGTGACCAGCGGCTGCATCTCGGCGAAGAGCGCGATCCGCTGCTCCATCGGGAACGCGCCGACCACGCCCACGCTGGCCAGACGGCCGTCGCCGGAGTACAGCCCGAGCAGCAGCGAGCCGATGCGGTCCGGGCCGCTCTTGTGTACCCGGTACCCCGCCACCACGCAGTCCGCGGTGCGCTCGTGCTTTATCTTCTTCATCACCCGCTTGTCCGGCTCGTACACCCCGGCCGCGGGCTTGGCGATCAGCCCGTCCAGCCCGGCCCCCTCGAACTGGCTGAACCACCCAGTCGCCACCGAACGGTCCGTGGTCGCCAGGGTCAGGTGAATGGGGGAGCGGACCCCAGCCAGGACCTTCGAGAGCAGAGCCCGGCGCTCGGCGAACGGCCGTTCCATATAGTTCTCCGAGCCGAGCGCGAGCAGGTCGAACGCGATGAAGTGCCCCGGCGTCTGCTCGGCAAGCAGCGCCACGCGGCTGGCCGCCGGGTGGATGCGCAGCTGCAGCGCCTCGAAATCCAGCCGCCGGCCCGACGCGTCCGGGACTACGATCTCCCCGTCGATGACGCAGCGCGCCGGCAATTCCGCGAGAACCGCCGCGACCAGCTCGGGAAAGTAGCGCGTCATCGGCCGTTCGTTCCGGCTGCCGATCTCTACCTCGTCGCCGTCGCGGAACACGATCGACCGGAAGCCGTCCCACTTCGGCTCGAAGACGTAGTCCCCATCGGGGATGGCATCGGTCGGCTTGGCCAGCATCGGCGCCACCGGCGGGTTGACGGGAAGATCCATTGGCCCAGCTTAAACGGTGGTCCACGCCTCGCTCCGCTCCCATAGTGCCCGGCCCAGCTCGGGCGTGGCCACCTCGCTGGCCTCCCGCAACGCGCACTTGTCGTAGAACAGCCCGCTGTCCGCCGCCACCGAAGCCGACGTCGCGCAGTACAGCGAGGT
>PLIQ01000041.1 GCA_003140115.1 Actinomycetota bacterium
GGATCTCGCCGCCTGCTTCGGACAGGAGTTTCTTTCGGTTATGTGAATTGCCTGGCTAGCCGATGCGGCCGAGTCTGCCCGGAAACCGTGACGGAAAGTGTGACCACGGTGCCCAGTTCTGGTCCCAGACTGCCCTGTCCCGCGTCCCGGCTGGCTGCCGCCATAGAATGACAGTGACTGAGCAGGCTGCCGGAAGCGAGCCGTGCGATGCTTCTCCTGGACACTGAGACTCTGGACCCGTCCGAGCGCGCTGNNCGCCTTTCAGGCCACCGTCAGCGGGGCCTCGTCCCCGAACCTGGCCAGGTTCGAGGACCCGGCTGCGGTGCGCGCGCGCCTGGACCTCTTTGACTTCGGCCCGGGACGCGTATTTAACGTGCGGGCCACCGGCAACACCCTCCTGCGGACGCAGAAGATCGCCCGCGGCGCGACTGAGCAGGCCATCGCTCTTGCCCTGCCAGTATCCGGGCAGAACAGGCTCCGCTGGGAGGGGGAGGAGCGCCTGCTAGGGCCCCGCGACATGCTGCTGGTCGACCTCGCGTCACCGTACGAGTACGGGTGGCACGGCAGCGGATCCTCCTATGCCTTCCAGGTCGGCTTCGACCGCCTCGGGCTCGGCATGGATACCATCCGGGCCGCCTGGCTAAGGCTGGACGCGACCCCGCTGTACCCCGTGGTGCGCGACCACATCCTGCACGTCACAACCCGCGCCGAGCAGCTCAGCGCCGACCCGGCCGCCAGCCAGCTAGCAGCGGCGACCATCGACATGATGCGCGCCCTGATCGTGTCGGCCGCCCAGGATCAGTACCTGCTCGGCGACGCAATGGCGACGTCGCTCGTGCCCCGCATCCTCGCCTACGCCCGGCACCACCTGACCGAGGACGACCTGGCACCAGCGCGCATCGCCGCCGCCCACAACATCTCCATCCGCTACCTGTACAAGCTGTTCGAAAAGGAAGGCACCAGCCTCGAACAGTGGATCATCGAACACAGACTAGAAGGTGCCCGCGCCGACCTCGCCTCCCCAGCAGGCCGCCGCCGCTCGATCGAGTCCGTAGCCCGGGCGTGGGGATTCACCGATCCCAGCTTCTTCTCCCGCCGCTTCCACCGCACCTACGGCACAACGCCGCGGCAATGGCAGCGAGGCACCCAGACCGATCCAGGAGCCCGCCTTCCCTAATCAAGGGAACAGTCTCACGGCCGGACCGGCAGGCCATTGAACGGCACCTGCTGCCGACGCCAGAACCACATGATCCGAGCGCCCGGAAGACGCTCTGCCTGACCAGGCAGCCGCAATAGGGCGGATATCTAAAGTCCATTTGGGAGAAGCCCTGGTCATGACGGGTTCTTGCGTCTGAGACATGTCGCTGACGTGAGGTTCTGTGCGCGGCTCAGAACGCAAAAGCGCAGCGACAAGAAAATAGACGCAGGTCACGTGGGTGTCATCGCGTCCGGTGTGTCGTAGACACCGGTTAAGATAACGCGTCCACCCCGCAGCTCAAAGGCCCGTAGCGCTACATCGGGGACATTCCAAAGCGGACTTTAGATTACTGCGGCGGATATTCGCGGAACCTATCGGGGCCTATGTCACGTCGGGTAACCAGTTACCNNAGTTGCGATCAATGGGTGGCCTCATGCGTGCTACGCATACGATCAGGGTTGCGCAGCGAGCGCCGAGGCGATCACTCAGAAGCTCTCACCTTGCTGAACTGGCCGGACGCTCTTGTCCGCATCGCTGGCCCCGGTCCGGCCTGTAACTCCAGGCGGACCCCGGCGCGAAATCCGGCGCCGTTGTCACTTGATTGTCACTTCTACTCGAACAAGTACACGAAAAATGGTGGAGCTAAGGGGATTCGAACCCCTGACCTTCTGCATGCCATATAGGCCCCGGCGATCGCTGGATGGAGCTGGGCATCGGCATACGAGCTGTTTACCTGCGGCAATCCTGGCCCAATGTGGCCTGACGTTGCCCGGCACCTGCCGACGTTGGCTCCCAACTTAGCTCCCAGGGAACTCGTTCGCAGCGCTAACGTCCGCAGGTTGAACAGGCTGCCAGCCCGCCGCCGTCGCCGAAACCGGCAGCGATGACTCCCCCGGCCATCTCCACGGAGCACCCGGCTCAGCTCCGCCCGTCTGCGCAAGCCCGGGAACGCCCCACGCCCCGATCCGCTGAGTCTCTCCTTAGACACTGCACTCCCGCCATGGTGGTCTCAGCTGCCGGTAGCCCAATATTGCTGCATTCTGGCGATGGCTTCTTCTTTGCTCATGGCCGCCAATTCGGCTTCGCTAAGGCGGACTCGCGTCAGAAGCAAGTGGACGAGATCAGCTGGAAGCGCCTCCGGGGGCGCCTCGGGCGCGCCGCGGTCAGGCCTCTTCCCGTCCTGGACGCACACCCAGAACGTGGCCTGATCGACGTCGAGCTGATCTCTGAGAATGTGAGCCCACAGGCGCTCACCGTAAGTCTCGCGGTTCACCGGGTACGAAATCCGCGTTCTCAAGATCCGCCCGTCATGGAGCTGGAGCTCGTAGGTGACATGATGCGTGCCGGTCTGGCCCCGCGCGTTCCGGACTGGCTGCCAGCCTTCAGTCCTGCAAAAGGCGTCATGGGCCTCCCGGGTCGGCGCAGGCCAGGTCACCGCGGCGACCCGGTGAGCCACTCCCTTAGCTGCTCATCGCTGCTGAGGGTGATCAGCTGTACCAGGGCCCAGTTATCGCGATGGTTGGGTGCATGCAGGAGGCGGTCCTGCCAGTCTTCAGCGTATTCGCGCAGCGCACCGGCCATCTCGGTGATGGCCTCCTCGAAAGTCCCCCCATCTGCGGCGACAGGCAGACCGGGAATGAATACTGACCATCCGCCAGCTTCCTGAACCACCTGGGCCCGGAATGGCGCCACGGACGCGAGGAAATACCGCAGACGCTCGGCGTCAAGCACAACTGCGGTGGCAGAATCACGGCGGACGGTAGCGACCTGACCGCTTTCAGCGGCGTCGAGCAGGTTCTTGAGATTGTTGCGCGCTTCGGTATAGCTGTCGTAGTGAACCTGCGTCATGGGCCATGGCCTCCATCGTCGCCTTGGCTCCAGTTAAGCCTATCGTGCCGCGTACGTCAAGTACGCAACGTACTTCTAGGTACGTCGGGCAGCTACGAACTTTTCCAGTCCAGGCCTGAAGCTGACAGGAACCGTGTCACGGAGAGCCATCTGAGTCTTCGTGCGCCCGCGCAAAGAGCCGCCTTTATGCGAGGGCTGGCTGCCGTGGCTGGGTCCTTCGCGACGCGACCGAATGGGGTGTTCTGGGAGGCTGGGTTCATGGGACCTGCGCCATGCGGCGATGAGTTCGGCCTTGGCGTCGCGTCTATCCGGTGGTGTGCAAGCGCACCAACCCCGATACAGGAGAGCGCCGATGCCCGAGATCGAACCGACCGCAGAACTGAACGAGGGATTCAGCGAGCCGGGCGCTACGGCCCGGCCCTGGACCGAAGTGGCCGAAGTGCTGTCAGAGACCGAGATGTTCTGGCTGTCGACCGTGCGCCGCGACGGGCAGCCGCACGTCACGCCGCTGCCGGCGATCTGGCTGGGCGGGGCGCTGCACTTTTGCGCCGGGTCGCATGAGCAGAAGGCGAAGAACCTGCAAGCCAATCCGGGCTGCGTCCTCGCGGTGGGCGCTAACCAGTTCCGGGCCGGGCTCGATGTGGTGGTCGAGGGACCGGCTGTCCTGGTGACCGATCCGGCGCGACTGCAGCGGCTGGCGGCGTTGTGGAAGTCCAAGCTCGACTGGGATTTCACGGTCACCGAGGGTGGGTTCCGCGATCCGGCTGGCCGTCTGGGGCTCGTGTTCGGCGTCACTCCGGCGAAGGTCCTCGCGTTCGGCAAGAACCCCTACAGCCAGACCCGGTATCGCTTCACCGGCTGAGCCGCCATCTGACCCCGCTCACGGCGGGCGGTGTGCATCATTCCGCCTGGTCGTCACGGGTGCCGGGATCGTCGGCTCGCTTCTGGATCTTGCACTGCACAGAGAAGCTGCCCAGCAGCCGCTCACCCAGCGTGACCAACCTTGCGCGAGCGAAGCTACGCGAACCACCTATTTGCACATTCGCCGGAGCAAGGATGGGCCACTCTTAGGACGGTTGCCTAACGCCCGGTCATGCCTCGCCGCATCTGGTTATCCCTTCGGAGTCATCGCCCATTTGCTGGCCCTGCAGGGGCGCTCGGGAACGCTCGCGGCAAGCACAGGCTCGTGACGCTCATCACAGGTCGTAACCTGCGTGCTGGTAGCAATCTCCTGCCATCTGACGAAGTGGGTGACCAGCTTTGGGACCAGGAAGACTTCACGCGCTCATCGACGGCGTTTTCGCCATCGCATTGACCCTGCTGGTCTTGGACCTGCCCAAGCCTGCCCACTCGACTGAGCTCGTCCACGATCTGCTGCACCAGTGGCCATCGTATGTGGCCTACCTGGTGTCGTTCGTGACAATCGGCCTCCTGTGGATTGAGCATCACGGAATGATGAGCGCGGTCCGCTTCATCGACCGGCGGTTTCTGGAGCGAACGCTGGTCTTCTTGCTGTTCATCTCCATCATCCCGTGGCCGACCGCGCTTGCCTCGGACTACGCCGGTCAAGGAGTTCCCCAGGCGCGGGCTGCAGCAGTCCTGTACGCAGCCACGATGCTCATGATGGGCTTGTCGTTCACGTGGGGATGGCGCTATCTCGCGGCGCATCCGGAGCTGGTCGCCGAGCCTGCCCGGCCCGCGTTCCCAGCCGGGGCGCGCCGGGCGCTGCTCGGGGGCATGGTCTACCTGGCCGCCATCGCTGCGGCGTTCCTCAGCCCCACCGCCTCCTTCGCTATCGACGCCTTCGTGGCCGTCTACTTCGCTGCCTCCAAGAGCAAGATCCCCGGGCTGATTGTCCGATCAGCGGATGCAGATGGCTCCAGTTAGACCCCGCGGGCCGGACTGCTGCCCAGTCCGCAATCAGCGGGAGCCGCAGCCCTACGGCCTGCGGCCGAACCGCGGTCCCGATGCGGGCCCCGGTTGACCCTGTTGAGTGGTCACCGGCCATCTCAGGCCCGGCGTGGACGGTTCTGCCCGCAGCCCATCAAGGGATAGCGAATGCGCCCGGTGGCCGCGCAACCGCAT
>PLIQ01000279.1 GCA_003140115.1 Actinomycetota bacterium
GCGCACGGGCTCATCACCCGCAGCGGCTTGCAGGTGGCCGAGAACGAGGGCCTCGCCCTGGTCAGCAGCAACGCCTTCACCACCGCCTGGGCCTGCCTGGCCCTCGCCGACGCGCAGACCCTGCTGGACACGTTCGACGTGGCCGGCGCCCTGGACCTGGAGGCGTTCGGCGCGAACCTGACCTGCCTGCACCCGGTCATCNNCCGCACATCCACGGCGCGGCCCGCGACGCGCTGGGCTACGCCCAGACCATCCTGCAGCTCGAGCTCAACTCCTCCCAGTCCAACCCGGTGGTCGTCACCGCCGAGCGGCGGATCGTGTCGGTCGGGAACTTCGACATCGGCCCGCTCGCGGCCGCCCTGGACTTCGCCCGGATCGCGCTGGCGCCGGTGGTGACCAGCGCGAACGAGCGAGCGGTCAAGCTCCTCCAGGCCCCCTTCTCGGGCCTGCCGGCCGGCCTGGCCGCCGCCTTCGCCACGCCCGACGACGCGCTGTCCGAGCTGGCCACCTCCGGCCAGGCCATCACCGTTGAGGCCCGCACCCTGGCCCACCCGGTCTCCTACGAGCTGGCCAGCTCGGTCAAGGGCGAGGGCATCGAAGACCGGGCCACGATGGCGCCGCTGTCGGCCCGCCGCCTGGCCGACATGGTCGCCCTGTGCACCCGCGTCGCGGCCATCGAACTGGTCGTCGCCGCCCAGGCCATCGACCTACGTGCCATCGGTGGTTCTCATGGGCAGGGCGCACTGGGCCTGGGCACCGGCCGCGCCTACCGGATGGTCCGCGAGCTGGTCCCGTTCACCCAGGCCGACGGCACGCTGCCCGCCGACCTGGAGCCCCTGGTCGAGCTGGTCTCCCGCGGTGACCTGCACCCAGGCGAGCCAAGAATAACAATTGACCGAACGGCCGTCGGTGCCAGCCTCGAGTCCCTGCGTGCCACCCGGGCTGCCGTCCGCGACTAGAGCTCCTTGGCGAACTCCTGGTAATGCCGGCTGATCCGTTCGCTGGTCCCGAAGAAGGCGTGCCGGCTCATATCCGCGCTGAACCTGCTGGCCGGCGGCGTGCGGCCGAGGGCCTCGGCCATCGCGCGGACGTGGTGGGGTGCGCAGCCGCAACAGATGCCGAAGTAGTTGACTCCGAGCGCAGCCGCCGCCGTCGTGAACGCGCCCATCTCGTAGCGGTTGGCCAGGAACGGGTCCAGCGCGGTCGGGAACGGCCGCCCCTCCGGGATCAGGTCGCAATTCGGGTCGGTGAGCGATTGGAACGTCGGCTCGGCCTCGGTCGTGCGGTACGGCACCGGCAAGGCGGCGATGTAGCCGTCGCACGCGGCCCGGATTTCACCCAGAAGCGGCAGCATGGTGGCGGGCCCGCGCTGGCAGTTCAGCCCGATCACGTCGGCCCCCGCGTCTTGCAGGCGACGGCATGCCTCGCCGACCGCGTCGCCCCCGCGGAGGACGGGCTGCTGGTGAATACTGAGTGTGACCACCGCATCGAGGCCGTGCGCCTTGATCGCTTCCAGCGCGAGCAAGGCCTCGCCGGGATAGTCGATGGTCTCGGCGATGACGAAGTCGACGCCCGCCTCGGCGGCCCACCCGACCTGCTCGGCGAACATGTCGCGGACGACCTGATGTGTCGCGGGATCGTCCGGGTCGTAGACGTTGGTGTTGCAGATATTGCCGGCCACCAGCGAGTCGTGCTCGGCGCCGACCTCCTTGGCGATACGCAGCGCCTGCCGGTTCAGCAACTCCAGGTCGCCCTCGCGGCCGATCACCGCCAGCTTCTCGCGGTGGGCGTAGTAGGTGAAGGCCTCAACCACGTCCGATCCGGCGTGCACGTATTCTCGGTGCAGCCCGGCCACCATATCGGGCTCCTCGAGCACCACCTCTGGAACGAACGCCCCGGCCTGCAGGTAGCCGCGCCGCTCGAACTCGAACAAATACCCCTCAGCGCAGATCACCGGTCCGGCCGCGAGCCGATCGAGAAGCCTGCCCATCGCGACACCTCCAGGTCTTATAGTCGGCAAGGTCCTATAGTCGGAACGACTGTACCGGGAAAATTGACACGCAGGGATACTTCGATGAAATCCTCCGCGCAGGTAGTCGTCATCGGCGGCGGTGTGGTTGGCGCCTCGGTCCTGTACCACCTCACCGAGCTGGGCTGGACCGATGTCGTGCTCGTCGAGCGCAAGGAGCTCACCGCCGGCTCGACCTGGCACGCCGCGGGCGGCATGCACACGCTCAACGGTGACCCTAATGTCGCGAAGCTGCAGCAGTACACCGTCGGGCTGTACCGGGAAATCGAGCGGCGCTCCGGCCAGAACTGCGGCATCCACATGAATGGCGGGCTGACGCTGGCCAGCGACCGGGAGCGGATGGACTGGCTGCGGATGGCCCAGGCCCGCGGCCGCTACCTCGGCATGGATATGGAGATCATCTCGGCGGCCGAGGCCAAGGCGATGTTCCCGCTGCTGGAGGAGCAGTACTTCATCGGTGCCCTCTTCGACGCGGCCGAGGGTCACGTCGACCCGACCGGGGTCACCCGGGCCTACGCCGGCTGCGCGCGGCAGGCCGGCGCCGAGATCTACCAGCACACCTGGGTGAGCGACCTTCGTCAGCGCCCCGACGGCACCTGGGACGTCGTCACCGACGCCGGGGAGATCCACGCCGAGCACATCGTCAACGCCGGCGGCCTGTGGGCCCGTGAGGTGGGCCGGATGATCGGCCTGGAACTGCCCGTGCTCGCGATGGAGCACATGTACCTGATCACCGAAGACATGGCGGAGGTGGCCGAGTACAACGCGGCCACCGGACACGAGCTGCCGATGGGCATGGACTTCGACGGCGAGCTCTAC
>PLIQ01000212.1:0-194 GCA_003140115.1 Actinomycetota bacterium
TCCGCGCTGGTCCGCCTGGCCGCCAGCCCGGACGCGGCCGAGTGGGCCGCGCGGATCGAACGCGGACTGGTACGGATCACCACCGTCACCCGCCTGGAAACCGGCCATTCAGCCCGGTCAGGCCCCGGATTGCGGACAGCGCTCCGGCAACCTCCGCTGTCGTCAATGCCCGTTGAATACCTGACCCCCGCCAT
>PLIQ01000212.1:256-14889 GCA_003140115.1 Actinomycetota bacterium
AGAGGTCGTATCCTGGGGCAGATCGGTCGATCGAGAATTTCGATGGTGGCATCACGGCTGGCCAGCGAATATGCTCCTGACTCCGCGAAACGGCCTTGCCATGCGTGAAACTCGGTCAACTGCCGCCAGCGACGATGCTCAATCTGACCGCAGTCAGCCTTTGGATTCGGCGGCGGCCTTAAGGTGGGCGAGCCAGGCGATGAGGGAACTGTCCAGAGCCGATTGCATCCCGGTGACGTCGGCTTCCACCGGCTCGCCAGCGAAGGATTCGTTCGTGGTCACATGCACGCCCGCGGGTGTCTCGCTAAAAATCCATTCGTGGACTCCGGTGATGCCGCCGGCCGTTCCGCCCCACAGCACACGGGCGCACTCCGCGACTGCATAGATGGTCGAGACGACGGTGAAGCCGTAGCTGGTCCACTCGAAGGAGGCGCCGGGCTGGAATGCTCCATCGATATGCGCTGCGGTAATGTCGGTCTGCCAGGTAGGCCAGGCGTTGACATCGGCGTGCAGCCGCCACACCGTGTTCAGCGGCGCATTAATGTCGGCCTCGTGATAGGCACGCACTGGAGCATCGCCGTCCACGCCGGCTGGGATGCTCATGTCTCCTCCTTATCCCAGATGCCGTGATCACGGCGATCGTACCGCGAAAGCCTACGACGACCGTCTCGCAGCGGCCCAGCGCTCCCGGCGTCTCCTGCCCGCAACGAGTGTCCGCCCACGGCCTTCGGGGAACAGGCGCCGGAAGCACCGACCCAACTCACTCTCGTCGCGCCATGAGCGCGCGTTCTGTCAGAAGGCCCAGGCCGTTGCGCTGTGATTGCCCGCAGGAAACTGCACGAGCGGTCTCACACCGCCACGAGCAGGAGGCGGCTCGCCAGCTCTGTCGAGGCCGCCAGGCTGTCCAGGAAGAGCCCGTGCGCGATCGGATCACCGCGCACCTCCCATAGCACGAGGCTGTTGGTCCAGGCCATGTCCCGGGCGCTGTTGATGCTCCAGTTGGAGACCAAGGTAGCAACAGCGCTGAGATGCTGATCGACGGCCAGTTCGGGTGCGGACTCGAATGACTGCCGGATGGACTGCTCAGCCGCGTCAAGCAGCTCGTCCACCTTCTGGTAATCCGCGAGATGCGCGCCGGCTTCCGGTGTGGTGTCCAGAGCTGCGCAGGTGCTGACCACAGCCACCGGCAGATCGTGGTTGATGTGGGCATTCATGCCCGCCAGCGCGAACTGGACCGGTTGGATCCCCGCCGCGGCGCGCTGCTGCACGAGCGGTCGCCAGGCCAGCGGCACCGCCGCCGGGTCACCTGTAGTGTCGGCCGCCGCGAAGTACAGGTTGGCGAAGGCCACGTCCAGGCAGGTCATGAACGCCGGATCGGCGAAAAAGCCCTGGCCGAGCTGGCTGTTGACCTGCCTGGTCACATCCAGGTACATGCGGTTGAAACACGCCAGCCCATCGGCGGCGGGAAGCGCCGTCGCAATCGCCTCCATGCGGGTAATCGCACCGGCAACGGAGGTCACCGGCGCGTCCGTCACTGGCAGGCCGCCCGACATAGCAGCCACTATACGATCACCCGGCGCACAGCTACCGGGAAGCCCGGAGTGATGGCATCGTCGGCCGGCTGTATGACCAGGCCTTTTCGCAGACACGTCGGGATCCGCTGCTGACACCTGCAGCATTGCAAAAAGCAGCTCTGTTTGGCGGTTCGCCCGGTTGGTGGCATGAGCGTGAAAGACCCGTAGCTGTCCGGCGAATTAACCATGCTCTGTTTCTGGTGGGACGTACTTACAAGATTCCAGTTTCGGACCCACAGGGCCACCTGGCTCAGTGAGACAACATGGTGGAACGCGGTGAGCGGATTCCAATCACCCTTCTGATGGTGCGCCGGGTTACGCATAGCCATGAAGCAAGCCTTCGCGTAGTTCAGAGCACCAGTCTGCTGAGATCTAACAGTATCGTCAGCTTGGTCGCCAGGGCAGCGCAGTCGCGGCTTGCCGGGCTGAGGCGGGGCCGCGCTGAATGCCTCCCCCATAAGGGGGGCCCCGGAGACGTCGAATCGCTGGAGGCGCCTCTGGGTGAAGCGGTCCACGTTGGTGGCCGCCTCGCCTACGGCGATCCGGTAATGACCGTGCTTCCAGTGCTTGATTGCCGCTTCGTAAACGAGTGGATCGAGCACTGTCATCGGGAGCACAGGCGCTGCGGCGGGCAGCCTCGACCGCCTCATCCACGATCGCCGGATCGAGCCCTGCCTCGGCTACCTTGCGGCGGGCCTCGGCGACCCGGGCCGCCAGCTCTTCCCGGCCGGCCCGCGCCGCGGCCTGCCGGAGCTGAAGGTACGCTTCACGGCTCAGCAGTACGGCCATAGGCTTGCCGTGTTTGGTCAGCCACACCTCATCGCCGGTAGCCGCCTCCTCAGCTAGCTGCCCGAGGACCGGCCGGGCCTCTTCCAGCCCCACGAACCGTTCCACCATCACCACCACCTTAAGGTATTCCTTAAGGAAAAGCATAAGGTATCTGTGGCTCGGCTGCCATCTCCGCCGTGCTGGGCCTGCCACGCTGGTGGCAGCGCAGGGCAACTGCCGGGCCATCGGTGACCGTGACACGCCGCACGCGCCGCCGTTCGCGATCGCCAGCGCGACGCCATCCGTCACGTCGCGGAACGACCCTGAGACTGCCGGGCTGTCGGTTCGACAGAGTATGACGGCCAGACTGCCGTGAGCCAGTGCCACGGTTTACCTGGCGGCAATGACCAGCGTCTGAGTCAGACCGTATGCAAGCGATCCGCGCTGGGGGCGGCATGACCGGACCTTCACCTGACCCCGGGCGCGGATTTATCCAGTACCGGTGTCAGCTGCCTGATGGCCGGAAATGGCGCGGAATGCGGCGCGTGCAGCAGACCTCCCAGGATTCGCCTGGAGCCTCGGCCGTGTATTGCTTGTCGAGGCTGACGAGCAGGTAGATCAGCTCGCTGCGCACCGGCCTGGCACCGCGCAACCCGTGATGGCTCAGCTGGTGGCGGCTCAGCGCCGGGCCGAGCGGTCGTGGTCGGCGATGAGGAGGCCGATCGTCTGGGCTGGGCTGTGCCGCCATCCGAGGTGGCGTGCTGTGGCCTGCCCGCCGCTGCCCGCGGCCTTCTCCCTGGCGATGCTGGCGAGTGCCTTCCAGAGCGCCCAGCCGCGGCCGCGGGCCCAGGTCGCCTCGTCCAGCGGCAGGCCGCAGCGGAATGCCGCAGCGCTGTCGCCGGCGAAGAACTCCCATTCCATGACCAGGTCGTAGGCAGGGTCGCCGACGGCCAGCCCGCCGAAGTCGATGACCGCATGCAGTACCCCGTCCGCGACGAGCATGTTCGATGCGGCTAGGTCCCCGTGCACCCAGACCGGCGCCTGCTCGCGCGTGCTGGACAGGGCCGTGTCCCATACCCTGGCGGCCGCCGCGGCGTCGATGTCATCTGCGGCCAGGCGGATCAGCTCCCGGGTTTGCCCGTCCCAGGTGGCCAGCGGACCTCCCCGGAAGAAGTTATGCGCCCCGGGCGGCGGCCCGCCGCTGGCGTCGATGGCATGCAGCGCGGCCAGGAAGCCCGCAAGGCCGGAGGCGAACGCGGCCAGGTCGTCGACCCGGGCCACGTTCGCGGGCTCGCCCGCGATCCAGCGGTACACCGACCACGGCCTGGGGAACCCGGCGCCCGGGCTCCCGGCCGCCACTGGCTCCGGGACGGGCAAGGGCAGCTGGCGGGCCAGGACGGGTAGCCAGCGATGCTCCTTCGCGACCTGCGGAACGCAGCTCGCGCGCGGAAAGCGGAGGGACAGCTCGTTGCCGAGCCGGAACGTGGTGTTGTCGTAGCCGTTGAGGGCGACCGGCGTGACAGGCAGGCCCGCCCATTGGGGGAACTGCGCGGCCACCAGGCGGGCGGCAACGTCCGCCGTGATCTCATCCTCGCTCACGCCGACGATCATTCCCCAGCGGCCACCAGAAGGCATCCCGATTTCGGCTGAGTGCCCTGCGGTCAAATCTCACGAGCAACGGATTCGCCGGAACGAAGGTGCGGTCACATCTGGGACGAATAGGTGCGGTCACCTCATCAGAACCGTAAGAAATTTTGATTATCAATATAAAATATGAGTTTGGACCGTCCACTCTTCTCGGCGGATCCGGACGCGGCTGACCGTCGGACCAGGCCATGCACGTACACCGCTTGCGACCGCGCTGCACCTTGTCAGAGATATCGGCGCTGTAGTCGTGCGCGGCCCTGGCCGCTCGCGGAACGACCGGATCTCATTCCGTGTACCGCCTCGGGCGACTCCGATCTGGCCCGGGACCTGGCCGCCGCCGCCCGCAACCCCCGCTCCACCTGGTGCGTCACCGTGACCGACAGCCAGGGCCATGCCATCGGCCGCGGCTCCGCCCGGCCCGCATCCGCCAACGCCCCGGGCAGCACGCCAAACCAGATAAACCGGACGGTCCCGATCCGCCCGGCCGGCCCCGGTTCACCTTCACCCCCGCCGGCCAGCCCGGCCCGCCCGGCGGGGGTGAAGGCAGCTGGCGGTTCTCCACCGGGATCCCCGGNNCCACTGCGACTTCGAACACAATATCCCGTACGAAGCCGGGGGACGAACCTGTCTGTGCAACGGCAACCCAAAATGCCGCTTCGACCCACCGCGTCAAGCAAGATCCCCGCTGGAAAGCCGAACAACTCGAAAACTGATACGTACGGTGGACCACGCCGTCGGGGCGGCAGTATACGACCGAACCACCCGCTACCCCGTGTGAGGTGAGGATGGGTCCCGTCAGGGCTTGATCGCGTGCTGGACGGCGGCGGTCAGGGCGGGCACGGACAGCCAGCCGTCGTGGGACCAGATGATCTTGCCGGACGCGGAGACCAAAGCCAGCCAGGGCTGGTCTTGTACGTTATAGCCGTCTGCGACCCGGCCGGTGGTGTCGAGCGCGACCGGGTAACTCAGCGACGTGCCTAGGCCGCTCAGGTAGGTCCGGACGGCCTGGGCGGAGGGCTCGACCACCGTCTCATCGACCGCGACGAGCGGGGGCAGGCCGTCCTTGCGGGCTATCGCGACGTAGGAGTTGCCGTCGATGAGCTCGGATTTCAGGTCCGAGACCTCGGACAGCCAGGTGGCGAAGAACAGCACGAGGCGCGGCGACCCAGGTCCCAGCAAGACCTTGGTGTCGCTGGTAGCCGACGGCAGGGCGACGTGATCCGTGGGGTCCTGCATGGTGATGGAGGCCAGCGACTCCTGGCTAGCCACGTGTGGGTGACTCGGCAGCAGGCTGGATACCTCGTCGGCGAGCACCTGCGCGGACTGGCCGACGCTGGAGTAGGCCATCTGGGTCAGGTAGAGCTTTTGCTCCCGGCCGCGCTGATCGATCACGAACAGGGCGGGAGTGTGGTCGATCTGACCCTGCTCGATCTGCACGGCGATGTGGTACGCGTTCCACACCGCCTTCAGCTGGGCCGACGAGCCGGTCAGGAAGTCCCACTGGTTGACCATGCCGTGGACCCGGGAGTAGGCGAGCACGTCCGCGACGCTGGTGGCGGTCGGGTTCGCGTCGACGCCGAGCAGTTGCACCTGGTTGCCGGCCGCGCCAAGCAGTTGCTTGGCCTCCAGCATGCTCGCGGTGGTCAGCGGGCAGACCGTCGTGCACTCGGAATCCTCGAACGACAGCATGACGACCTTGCCGCGGAACTGGCTGAGCGACATCGGCTGGCCGAACTGGTTCACCAGCGTGATGTCCGGGGCAGGCTGCGAGCCCAGCGAGCTGCCGAGGTCCAGGTTCGGGTTCATCTCGGCTGCGCTCGAGGCCGGGTTGGCCTGCATGCCGCCGAGCGAGCTGGTGCTGCTGCTGGCGCTGGCCCCGCATCCAGCCAGGGCCGTCAGCACGCTCAGCAGAGCCGCGGCCGCCAGGGTGCCGCGTGCGCGGAACGTCTTCATCCCGAAAGACCTCCTCCTGCGCGGTCTACTACAGGCCATCGTAGGGGGCTGGCCTACGCCGGGCCGGGGGTGGGAGCCGATTGCCTGGCGGCGTCGGGAGCTGGCTGCCTGACGGGGTCATCGGGCTCGTCGCCGACGATCACCGCGCCGCCGTGCCCCCAGGCCACATAGCGGTAGGTCAGGTTGATCATCGTGGATATCCGGTTACGCCCGCCGAGCAGGTAGAACAGGTGCAAGACCAGCCAGGACAGCCAGGCGAGCGTGCCGCGCAGCCGCGGGCCCTGGGCCAGCTGGACGACGGCCGACCGGCGCCCGATGGTGGCCATCATGCCCTTGTCGTGGTAGGTGAACGGCTCGGTGGTGGCCTTTCGGGTGAGCCGGACGATCTGCGCGCCCGCGTGGCGCCCCATCTGCAGCGCGGGCTGGGCCAGCTGGGGGGTGGGGTCGTCGGGGTTGACCGCGACATCGCCCACGGCGAAGATCCGGTCCTGTCCCCGGACCCGCAGGTCGGGTCCGACCAGGATGCGGCCGCCCTGGCCCTGGGGCAGGCCCCAGCCCGTCACGGCCTCGGACGCGCCGACGCCGGCTGCCCACACGGTCAGGTTGCTGGGCAGGTTCTCGCCGTCGGCCAGCAGCACTTGCGTGTCGGTAATCTCCGCGATGCGGGTGTTCAGCCTGATGTCCACGCCGCGCTTGTCCAGCTGCACCCGGGCGTACTCGCGCAGCTTTTCCTGAAACGCCGTCAGCAGTGAGGGCGCCATCTCGATGAGCCGGACGTGGACCCGGGCCGGATCGACGTCGGGGAAGGTCGCGGCGAGTACCGTGGCGCCCAGCTCGGCGAGCGTGCCGGCCAGTTCCACGCCGGTGGCCCCGCCGCCGGCCACGGTGATGTGCAGGTCGCCGCTGTCCACGCTCAACCGCTCGAAGGCCGCCATCAGGTGATCGCGCAGCATGATGGCGTCGGTGCGGGTGTACAGGGCGAAGGTGTTATCAGCCGCCCCCTTGATGCCGTGGTAGGCGGCCGACACGCCGGTGGCGATGATCAGGTAGTCATAGCCGAGCTCGAGGCCGTTGGTCAGCTTGATGCTGCGGGACGCCGAGTCGATCGCGGCCAGCTCGCCGCGCCGGAAGATCGCTCGGTACCGTCCCGCGAAACCGCCCGCCGGGTAGGCGACGTCGCCGGGATTCAGCCCGGCCGTGGCCACCTGGTAGAGCAGCGGCTGGAACGTGCTGTACAGGTGATCGTCTACCAGGGTCACCCGCAGGCCCGCGCGCGTCAGCCGGGAGATGGCGGACAGCCCGCCGAAGCCCGCGCCGCAGATGACGACCTGGGGCGCGTTCGGGTCAGCCTCATGTCTTCTGGCGATCGTCCTCACCTTTCGAACCCGGTTCCCCCACCACGGTATCGATGTCCTTGCCACGCTTCGCCGCCTGAGCGTACAGCTCGAAGGCCCGGTGGTCCTGCTCGGTGTACGGCGGTGGCGCGATGCTACGCGGCCACAGCCGCTGTGCCGTTACCACGTTAATCTCCACCGCGTACAGGGTCAGCTCCGCCTGCAGGTACAGCCAGGCAAGCAGCCCGATCACCACGGCGAAGGTGCCGTAGACCGGTGAGGCGTGGGCCAGCTGGTGCGAGATGAAGTAGCCGCCCACGTACTGCAGGATCTGCCAGATGACGCCGGCGATGACCGCGCCGAGGCGCAGTTGCCGCCAGCCGATCTCCCGGGCCGTACCGAGCCTGAAGGCCAGCCAGAACACCCCGACGTTCAGTACGAGCGAGACCAGCAGCGCTACCACCTTGCCGCCGAAACCGGGGAGCACCCGGTCGGCTCCGCCGGTGGCCAGCGTGGACAGGGTCGTGGTCCCGATCAGGCTCAGGCCGATCACCAGCACCAGGCCGAAGCTGCGCAGCCACGACCACGGGAACCCGGGCCGGCGCGCGAACGGGATCTCCCACACCGTGTTGAGCGCGTTCTGGATCGCGGTCGCCACGCTGCGGGCCCCGATGAACGTGCCGAGCAGGCCGACCACGAGGGCCAGTCCCGACTGGTGCAGCGCGCCGATGTGGCCGAGTTGCTGGCCGATCAGCGGATAATGACTCAACGCCGAATTCAGCAGCCGATGCTGTAGGGCGGGGTGGTTCCCGAGCACGATGTCCAGCACGGTCACCAGCACGAGCATGAGCGGGAAGATCGACACGAAGGCGTAGTAGGCGATCAGCGCGGCCTGGTTGCCCGCCTGGTCGTCACCGAACTTCTTCCACACCGCGACCGGCACGGCCAGCCACGCGTACCGCTGCTGGAGCGTGTCCGCGGCCCGGGTGGCTCGCTTGACCTTGTTCATGAGGCAGGACGGTACCCTGCTCGGCGGCGTCCATCCGCCGGACCGCCACGGCCTACAGGTTCAAGGCCACCAGTTCGGGGCGCAGGCAGCCCTGGACGGGCGTCGGCGAGGCTGACGGGCTGACGTCCGGGCCCGGCGTGCCGCTCGCCGACGAGGATGGCCCGGGGGACGTCGGTGAGGTGGCCGTCGGCGCCGCGGTCAGGCCGGCGCTGCCACTGGGCGTCGCGGAGGGACTGCCACTGGGCGTCGCGGAGGGACTGCCGCTGGGCGTCGCGGACGGGCTACCGCTGGGCGTCGCGCCAGGGCTGCCGCTGGGCGATGCCGATGGGCTCGCCGAGACAGGCGTACGCGGGGCCAGCTGCGTGCAGGCCGCGATGATCACCAGGTCGCTGGCCGGGTCGGCGCTGCCGCCGACGCCGCTGAGGTCCACGAAATAGTGCGGCCATCCCAGCCCGGCGGCGGACAGGGTGACCCGCTGCGCGCTGATGTCGTAGCCCCAGGCGTCCCCGTTCGGGCCCTGATCGAGCCCGAGCGCCACGCCGTCCCGGACCGCGTACAGGCCCGCCGACCCGTAGACCGCCGACCCAGAGGCCGTCGCCGTCACCTGGCCGGTGATCGGGTTCACCGCGACGAGATTGGATCCCCGGGTTAGGTAGATCCGCTGTTTCTGCGGATCGGTACCCTCGACCACCGCCCCGCCGATGGTCCACAGCCAGGCGCCGGTCGTGCCGTAGTACGCGGCCACCCCGGCCGCCGAGGAAAACAGCACCACGCCGTCGAACGCCGCGCTGAACGTCCCGGGGAAGGAGAGTCCCTCGAGCGGCCGGATAAGGACTTGCGCGCCGGTCGCGAGGTTGATCTGGCGCAGCGCCGTGACCGGCGCCGAGCCCAGGAACCCGGTGGCCGATTCCGCCATGTAGAGCGTCCCGCCGTCGGTCCGCCAGGCTAGCTGGACCTGGCCGGTGCTCAGCCGCCAGCGCGCGCGCCCGGTGGCGTTGTCGTAGCTCGTCACCGTCGTGGGACCGACGATGACGGTGTACTGCGCGCTACCCCAGACCGCCCCGCCGAACACGGCCGCCGGGTAGCGGCCGGACGGGGTGCCGGTCGAGCTGGAGATCACCACCTCGGTGCGCTCGAGGTGTCCGGCGCTGGTGTAGGAGACGCCCGCGGTGACCTCGCCGGGCCACGTGCGCACGGAGACGATCGCCGCGCCCGCCGGGAAGCCGGTCAGCCCGTCGCCCCACAGCGGCGCGCCCGTCTTGGCCGAGTACGCGGACACGGTCAGTCCGGCGCCGAGGGCGGCGACGCCGTAGCCGACCGACACGTAGGCCAGGCCCGCCGCCGGCACGGTGCCGGTCAGCCCGGCAACCACCTGCCACGATCCCGTCAGCGGCCGGTTCCACTGGATCATGCTCGGCACGGACCCGGCCCGGCAGTCCGACCGGCACGCCGCCACCGGTACCCCGCTGACCGCGCCGAGCGAGGGATACGGCAGCACGGCCACGCCGATCAGGACCAGGGCCAGCACCCACCGACGTAGCCGCGGGGAGGTACCCGCCACACCCAGGCGGATCCGGCCGAAGACGGCGCGCGAGGCCCGGCGGCGCATCCGGTCGGCCACGCGGTTCATGGTCCGGCGGTGCGACCGCCGCAGGACCCTGCGCCGCGGCTTTCGCCTCACGACACCACCGTAGGAGAAACCGGAACCAAACGAGGTCGCCTTCTGGCCCCGCCCGGGTGGTCCCGCGCCCTACCGATAGCTTTGGACCGGTTCGCGTAGCGTTGGACCCGTTCGCGCTTCCCGGAGCCAGTCCACCTCAATGAGGAGGTTCAGCCATGACCGACCGTCCGCCGCTGCCCTATGACTACTTGCCGGAGGTGCCCTCGTTCGACGTGCGCAGCGATGACGTCGCCCATGACGAGATGATGGGCGAGAACCACGTCTTCGACGGGTTCGGGATGACCGGCGGTAACATCTCCCCGTCGCTATCGTGGTCCGGCTTCCCTGCCGAGACCAAGAGCTTCGCGGTGACCTGCTTCGACCCGGACGCGCCGACCGGCTCCGGTTTCTGGCACTGGGTCGTGCTCGACATCCCGGCGTCGGTAACCGAGCTGAACAAGAACGCGGCCGGGACCGGCGGAGACGGCCTGCCCGAAGGTGCGTTCCACGTCCGTAACGACTACGGCGCCAAGGATTTCGGGGGCGCGGCGCCGCCCGCCGGGGACCCGCCGCACCGCTACGTGTTCGCGGTGCACGCACTGGACGTGGATACCCTGGGCGTCGACGACGAGATATCGCCCGCCGTGGCCGGTTTCAACCTACGGTTCCACACCATTGCCCGGGGCCTGCTGATCCCGGTCTACGGCTGCTGATCAGCTAGATCGTTCGCCGCAACGGCCCGCGTCGTAGCCGGGCAGGCTCGCCAACTGGGCCAGCAGCCAGGGCGAGGTCAGCGCCTTGAGCAGCCCCTGGACCTCCCGGGATGCGGCGTGCTTGGCCGGCAGAACCAGGTCGAACCGTTCCTCCGCGAGCGGGATGACGTTGAGCCCGTAGGCCAGCGCCGCCGGCTCGCTCGCCACGCCCACGTCGGCGAGCCGACCCGCGACCGCCGCCGCGACCTGGAGGTGCCCGGCGGCCTGGCTGTCGTACCCGGGCAGGTCGGCCGGGTCCAGGCCTAGGCGGCCGAGCTCACGGTCGAGCAGCTTGCGGGCTTGCGCGCCCGGCTCGCGGTTCACCAGGCGCAGCCCTTGGCGGACCGCGTCGTCCAGCCCGGTNNGGCGCCGCCGGGTATCGCGGCCTCGTGGCCCGGCTGGTGTACCCCCGCGGCGTGGACCAGTCCGGCCGCGGCCAGTCGCAAGGCCTCGCCGTTCCCGCACGGCCACCAGGTGAATCCCAGTGGCGGGTCGAGCAGGGCCAGCGGCGTCTCGAGCAGCGGCAGGGCCGGATCGCAGCCCGCCACGACAAGCGTGGCCCGCGGCGGCGCGATGGGCCGGACCGCGATCAGGTCACCGTGACTCTCCTGGCCGACCACCAAGCCGCCCGCCGGGCCGAAGCCGGCCCGGGCCAGCGTGTCCGCGCTCAGCGGCAGCGCGACGAACGTGTCGCCCACCGTCGCCAGCGCCACCCGCGAGCCCTCGCCGCCGACCGGGGCCACCGGTTGGGCCAGTACGGGATCGGCCGGATCACCCGGGCCGAACAGTTCCTCGACGGTCATGCCGAGCGCGTGGGTCAAGGCCAGCGCGACCCGCAGCGAAGGATCCGAATGGCCGGATTCCACGGCGGATACGGCCTGCCTGGTCACGGCGGCCATCCCTGCGAGTTGCTGCTGGGACAGGCCCCGGGCCTGCCGGGCCAGCCGCAGCCGCGTGCCCGCGGCCCAGGAAGCGTCTGTCACACTCCACACCCTATGATCCGGGGGATGAAGACGCAGATCATCGAGGTCCATACCGGCGGAAGCGAGACGATTCGGGATATCACCGGCGAATGCGCGGGGTTCGCGACCACGGCGTCGGCCGGAGGCGACGGGCTGCTACACGTGTTCGTGCCGCACGCCACGGCGGGCATCGCGCTGATCGAACTCGGCGCGGGCAGCGACGATGACCTGCTGGCTACCCTGGTCCGACTGCTGCCCGCCGACGACCACTGGCGGCACGCGCACGGGTCCCGCGGGCACGGCCGGTCGCACGTCCTGCCCGCCTTCGTGCCGCCGTACGCCACGCTGCCGGTGATCGGCGGCCGGCTGGCCCTGGGCACCTGGCAGTCCGTGGTGCTGGTGGACCTCAACGTGGACAACCCGGACCGCCAGGTCCGGCTGTCGTTCCTAGGCTGATGCGGGTCCTGGTCGAGGGCTCTGGCGGGGAGGGGGGCTGGCCGCAGCCCGGGTGCCGTTGCGCCTCTTGCCTAGGAGTGGGCAAGACTATACGAGTACGGTCGACCATTGTCGTTGATGATACGTTGAGGCTGGGGGGCGAGGAATCGGGAAGGGGGGAGGCGGGGGGATACCGGGTGCTGCGGCTGGCGGACGCGCGGGATGGCCGGGTAACTGGGGGCTGGGACGTGACGGGACCGGATGGGGAGCGGCTGCTGTATCCGGCTCGGCCGGGGGCGGTGCCGGTGGCGGTGGAGGGGGCGGCGGCTTATGACATCGCCTTCCTTGACCTGCTGGGGGAACCGGCGCAGCTTGGGCTGCTCCGGGCGCGGGGGCTGATTACTGCGGACACGGTGACGGCGGTGGCGTTCGCCGACCATCGGGTGTCCTCCGAGGCGGAACTGAGGCGGCGCTGCGGGTTCTGGCGAGTGATGCTGGCCGGGGACGGGGATGCGGTGACCACGGGCCGTTCGGCAGAAAGATCTTTGAAGTTCCGGCGGTTGCCGTGGAGGGTGCTGGTGCTCGGCGGGGCGCGGTCCGGCAAGTCGGAACAGGCCGAGTTGCGCCTGGCGGGCGAGCCGGACGTGACGTACGTGGCGACGGGGGCGGCGCCGGAGGCCGGGGACGCGGAGTGGGCGAGGCGGGTGGCGGCGCACCGGGGCCGGCGGCCGGCCTGGTGGCGGACGGCCGAGACCACGGACCTGGCTGGGGTGCTGGCCAGCGCGCGGGGCGCGCTGCTGATCGACGGGATCGGCACCTGGCTGGCGGCAGCGATGGACGAGTGCGGCGCCTGGGAAGGGTCGGCACACTCGGCGGCCCGGCTGGCGGCCCGGATCGCCGGGCTGACCGCGGCGTGGCGGCAGACCGGGGCCCACGTGGTGGCGGTCAGCGACGAGGTCGGGCTGGGCGTGGTGCCCGCGACGCCGGCCGGGCGGTTGTTCCGTGACGAACTGGGACGGCTCAACCAGGTGCTGGCCGCCGAATCCGAAGAAGCCGACCTGGTCGTGGCCGGCCGGGTTACACCGCTGTAACACAGTCGTGACCCAGGGACCAGAAACGGGCCGGCAGCCGCCCGAACGATAACGGTCCGGTGACAATCCGGCGATCACCTCGTATTCGGCGGTCACCGGAGGGGGATCTCTGCCCGCTCGCTGGTCAGCAACGGCCGCTGGCCGCTACCGTAGGAAGTCCTGCGGCCGGGCAGGCCCCAGTTGCGCCTCGCCATCGACGTCGGGCTGTCTACGGCGGCTGTCCCGGGGGTCCTGGGGGGAAGGTCCCCTCAGGCGCGGGGGTTCCGGGGTCGCCCCCGGGCCAGTACAGCGAGGTGATGACCAGTATGGCGCGCGTGGTAGTCATTGGCGATCTGATGACGGACACGGTAGCCCATGCCCGGCTCGCGCTCGCGCGGGGCAGCGACACGCCGGCGGCCGTGACCATGCACGGCGGGGGTTCCGGGGCCAACATCGCAGCGTGGATGGCGGCGGACGGCGGGGACGTGGCGTTCGTGGGCCGGCGCGGCGCGGACATCGCCGGACGCAACCGCGACATGGAGCTGATGGGCTACGGGGTGGACGCCCGGCTGGTGATGGACCCGGAGCGGCCCACCGGCACCTGCGTGGTCATGGTCACCCACAAGGGCGAGCGGACCATGCTCTCGGACCCCGGCGCCAACGCGGCGCTGTCCCCCGACGACCTGCCGCACGACCTGTTCCTGCCCGGCGCCCACCTGCACGTGTCCGGGTACACGCTGCTGTCCGAGGGCTCCCGGGCGGCGGGGCTGGCCGCAATCGAGTACTCGCGGCGGGCCGGCATGACGGCCTCGGTCGACGCGGCCTCGGCCGCGCCGCTGGAGCGGGCCGGCGCCGAGCCGTTCCTCGAGCTGTCCGCCGGCGCCGTGCTGCTGTTCGTCAACGCCGTTCAGGCCAAGATCCTCACCGGCCGCGAAGACGCCGAACAGGCCGCGCGCGTACTCACCGCCTGGTACCCGCACGTCGTGGTCAAGCTCGGGCCAGAGGGTGCGCTGTTCTACGCCAACGGCCGGCCACCGGTCCGGGTGCCCGCGCCGCCAGTAGACCGGGTGGTGGACGGGACCGGCGCGGGCGACGCGTTCGCGGCCGGCTTCATCCCGCCCTGGCTGGACAAAAAGCCGCCGGGTGAGGCGCTGGCCAGCGGCTGCCGGCTGGCCGCGCACGCGCTCAACCTCATCGGCGCGCGGCCGGTCCTGTGAGTTTTTTGGAGGAGCTTTTCTCACTGTCCGGCCGGGTGGCCGTGGTGACCGGCGGGAGTTCGGGGATCGGGGAGGGGATAGCCGTCGCGCTGAGCCGGGCCGGAGCCCGGGTGGTGCTCGTGGCGCGCGATGAGGCGCGCCTGCGGGTGGCTGCGGAGGGGCTCGGGGCGGGGGCCGGGGCGGGGGCCGGGGTCGGGGCCGCCTGGGTCAGCGCGGATCTGGCCGACCGGGCCGAGGTCGAGCGGGCCGCGG
>PLIQ01000564.1 GCA_003140115.1 Actinomycetota bacterium
CGCCGGCACCAGGCGGCCTGCTGGCCGCGGTACATGGTGCCGTTGCGGATCCGGCACAGCGCGATGCGGCCCAGGTAGGAGCTGGCGTCGAGGTTGGTCACGTGGGCCTGCAGCGGCGCGCCGACCTCGTAGAGGGGTGACGGGACGGTGGCCTTCAGCGTCTCGAACAGCGGCTCCAGGTCCGGCGAGTCGGGCATCTCGCCGTCGGCGGGCCTGCGCAGCGAGGCCCGCCCGGCCCGCGCGGAGGCGTACACGATGGGGAACTCGATCTGCTCCTCGGTGGCGTCCAGGTCGATGAACAGCTCGTAGCAGGCGTCCACGACCTCGGCGATCCGGGCGTCGGGCCGGTCCACCTTGTTGATGACCAGGATCACCGGCAGCCCGGCGGCCAGCGTCTTGCGCAGCACGAACCTGGTCTGCGGCAGTGGCCCCTCGCTGGCGTCGACCAGCAGCAGCACCCCGTCGACCATGGACAGGCCGCGCTCCACCTCGCCGCCGAAGTCCGCGTGCCCCGGCGTGTCCACGATGTTGATGGTCAGCCCGCCGTGGCGCACCGCGGTGTTCTTGGCCAGGATCGTGATGCCCTTCTCCCGCTCCAGGTCGCCGGAGTCCATCACCCGCTCGGCCACGTGCGCGTTGGCCCGGAACGCGCCCGACTGCCACAGCATCGCGTCGACCAGCGTGGTCTTGCCGTGGTCGACGTGCGCGACGATGGCGACGTTGCGCAGGTCGTCGCGGATGGCCAGGGCGTCCCGCGGGATCGCGGTGTGGTGCGTTACGGGCATGCGTGAGTCTCGATTGTGTCGGTGCTGGGAGCTGTCACCCGACCGGGTGGCTCCCTCCATTGTAGTAAAGGAACGACGATGGCCGGCCGCGGGCACCAACGGCCGTTCGGAATCATGGGTTTTGCTGTTTTATGGCTCTGACCTGGGCTAAGACGGCTTAGGCCGGGGGTGGCCGTGCTGCGCCGGGCCTAAGCCTGTTCGGCGGCGGAAGATAAGGCATTCGTCCGATGCCGGGGGTGGGGCCTTACGACGAACCTTGAGCATGTGGGGAACCAGACGAGGTTCCCCACGGGGCCGAGGAGGAACCATGCATCCCGAGATTATGCGTGAACTGGGCGCGCAGCACGGCCGTGACCTGCGCGAGCGGGCACACAGGGCGCAGCTGGGCCGGATCCTGGGCCTGAGCCGGCGGGCCATCCGGCGNNATGCCCGCCAGTCCCGTGCTGGTCGGGCGGGACGAGCAGATGGCCGCCCTGGACGCCGCGTTCGCGAGCGTGCGCCAGGGCGGCCCGACGGCTGTGCTGCTGGGCGGTGAGGCCGGGGTGGGCAAGTCCCGGCTGGTCAGCGAGTTCGGCCAGGCGGCGACGGCGGCCGGGGCCCGGGTGCTGACCGGGGGNNCGGGGGCTGGCCCGGCTGCTGCCCGAGCTGGGCGAGCCGGACAGCCGCCCGGATACCGACCGGGACCCGGGCGAGGCCCGGGCCCGGCTGTTCGAGGAGGTGCTCAGCGCGCTGGACCACCTGGCCCGGCATTCGCCGGTGGTGCTGGTCATCGAGGACGCGCACTGGGCCGACCGGTCGAGCCGGGACCTGCTGACCTTCCTGATCGGCAACCAGCGGGCCATCAGCGGGCTGCTGATCATCGTCACGTTCCGCTCGGACGAGCTGCACCGGACCCACCCGCTGCGCCCGATGCTGGCCGCGCTGGACCGGATCGCCTGGGTTGAGCGGGTCGAGTTGCCCAGGCTGACCAGCCACGACACCGCCGAGCTGGCCGCGGGGATCCTCGGCCGCCAGCTCGCGGCGGACCTGGCCGACGCGCTGTACCGGCGCAGTGAGGGCAATCCGCTGTTCGTGGAGACGCTGGTGGGCTGTGACGGCGAGCTGAGCTGCGAGCTGCCCGAGTCGCTGCGCGACCTGCTGCTGGACCGGGTGCGCCGGCTGCCGGAGGACACCCAGGAGGTGCTGCGGGTGGCCAGCGCGGGCGGCGAGACCACCGGGCACGCGCTGCTCGCGGTGGTCACCGGCCGCGACGACGCGGCGCTGACCAGCGCGCTGCGCCCGGCGGTGACGGCCAACGTGCTGCGCGCGCAGCCGGCCGGCTATACGTTCCGGCACGAGCTGATCCGCGAGGCGGTGCACGAGGACCTGCTGCCCGGCGAGCACGGCCGGCTGCACAGCCGGTTCGCCGAGGCCATCGACGCCGACCCGTCGCTCGTGCCGCCCGGCCGGGCCGCGATCGAGATGGCTCACCACTGGCATGCGGCGCACGACTCGGTCTGGGCGCTGATCGGCGCGTGGCGGGCGGCGGCGCAGGCGGGCCGGGCGGTGGCCCCCGCCGAACGGCTGTCGCTGCTGGCCCGGGTGCTCGAGCTGTGGGACCAGGTGCCGGACGCGGCGGAGCGGATCGGTGCCGATCACGTCCGCGTCCTGGAGGAAGCCACCTGCGCGGCGCGGGAGGCCGGGGAGTTCGAGCGGGGCATCGCGCTGGCCAGCTCGGCGCTCAAGTCGCTGGACCCGTCGGTTTCGCCGGTCCGGGTCGCGCAGTTGCTGGAGACGCGGGGCCACTTCCGGAAGGACCTGGGCCGCAAGGAATTCCTCGATGACTTCTCCGCCGCGCTGGCGATCGCCCCGGCCGACGTGCCGGCCGTGCGGATCCCGATCCTGCTGGCCGCGGCGCACTGCGTGCCGGTGGCGGCCATGGAGCGCTCCTACGCCGAGGAGGCCCTGGCGCTGGCCCGCCGGTCCGGCGACGAGGTGAACGAGGCGGACGCGCTGATGACGCTGGCCATGTTCCGGACCGGACCCGGGCAGCAGGCCGCCGTGGGCAGCGACCCGGTCGAGCTGATCGGGCAGGCGCGCGCGATGGCCGTTCGGGCTGGGGCCCACGGGCTGGTGGTCAAGGCCGCGATCAACTCCTCGCACCTGCTCGAGGGGGCGGGCGAGCACGAACTGGCCGCCGAGACGGCCCGCCAGGGCCTCGCGGATGAGTACATCGGCCGGGCCTCGCGCTGCCTGCTGGTGATCAACCAGGTCGAGCCGCTGTTCGCGCTGGGCCGGTGGGACGAGGCCATGGACCTGGCTCGTGATTTCCGGTTCAGCTCACTCCCGCTGCGCGGAGCCACCCTCGCGGTCTACGCCGGGCGGATCGCGCTGGCCCGGGGGGACGTCGAGGCGGCCGTTTCCGCGGCGGCGGCAGCGGCCGAGCTGCTGCGCGGCTCGCCGTATGCGGACCAGCACCAGCTTTCGCTCGGCCTGCTGGAGATCTCGCTGCGCCTGGCCACGGCGGGGGCTTTGGCGGCGGTGGAGCTCGCCTCGCAGGTCATCGAGGGTTACGAGCTGGCCGGCGGCAGCCCGCGGTACGTCTGGCCGCTGGTAACCGGTGCGGCCGGGGTTTGCGTGGTGGCGGCCCGGGATGAGCGGTTGCGCTCCGAGACGGCCACCCTGGCGGGCAGGCTGCGCACGATCGCGGAGAAGCTGGAGACGTTCGGCCCGGTCCAGCAGGCCAGCCNNGTGCTTGGTGCCTGGGACGAGGCGGCGGCGGCGTGGGAGGCGGTCAGCGAGCCGTATCCGCGGGCCCAGGCGCTGCTGCGAGCGGCCGAGGCGGCGCTGGCCGGCGGCGACCGGGACGGGGCGGCGGGCCAGCTGCGGGTGGCGGCCGGGCTGGCCGCTGAGCTGGGCGCCGAGCCGCTGGCTCAGGAGATCGGTCTGCTGGCCCGGCGGGCGCGGATCGTGCTCGGCGGACCGGGTTCCCCGGCTTCGGACGGCTTCGGCCTGACCGGGCGCGAGCTGGAGGTGCTGCGGCTGGTGGCGGCGGGGCGCAGCAACCGGGACATCGCCAACGAGCTGTTCATCTCGCCCAAGACGGCCAGCGTGCACGTGTCCAACATCCTCGGCAAGCTCGGCGCGGCCAGCCGCGGCGAGGCCGCGGCCAAGGCGCACGCGTTGCGGCTGGCTGATCCGTTGTAAGACTGGTTCACGGCCCTTATGGTGGCTGCGTGGGGGGTGACCCGGCCCGGATAATGGTGGGCCGTGACCGCGAGCTGGCGCGGGTCACGGGCCTGCTCGACGACGCCCTGGCCGGGCGCGGACGGCTGGTGCTGTGCACGGGTGAGGCGGGGATCGGGAAGACCCGGCTGGGCGAAGAGCTGGCTGCGGCGGCGGAGGCCAGGGACGTTCCGGTGGCCTGGGCGCGGGCGAGCGACCAGGGCAGTTCGCCGCCGTACGGACTGTGGCGGCTGGTGCTTAGTGAGCTCGTGGTCAGTTCTCGTGCGGACGCTTCTGGTCCGGCTGTGTTCGGCGCTGGTTGGGGGCCGGACCTGGGCGCTGACTCGGGTATCGCCCAGCGGTTCGCGCTGTTCGCCGCGGTCCGCGGGCGGCTGGCCGAGGCCGCCTCGGGCAGCGGTCTGGTGCTGGTGCTCGATGACCTGCAGTGGGCGGACGAGGCGTCGGCGGTGCTGCTGGTCGAGGTCGTCCGCCAGCTGCGCGGGACGCGCATCCTGGTCTTCGCGACCTACCGGGATTCGGCCGCCGATGGGGTCTTGGCGCGGCTGTCGGCGGAGGTCAACACCGAGCGGGTGGACCTGCACGGCCTGCCCGCCGAGGCGGTCGGGGACCTGCTGCTCGCCGCCGGGCTGGCGGCGTCGCCGGAACAGGCGCGCCGGGTGCACGACGAGACCGGAGGCAACCCGTTCCTGGTCCGGGAGCTGGGCCAGTCGCTGATCGGGCCAGACGGTTCGCCTGTGCCGGGGCGGGTGGTCGAGGCCACGGCGTACCGGCTCGCCCAGCTGTCGGACGAGGCCCGGGCGGTGCTGCGGGCGGCCGCGGTGGCCGGCAACAGTTTCTCGGCCGGGGTGGTGGCCAAGATGCTGGACCGGCCGGTGCTCAGCTTGCTCGGCCCGCTCGAGGAGTGCGCGGGGGCCGGGTTCCTGGTCGCCGGTGATCGCGCGGGCGATCAGCGGTTCTCGCACGCGCTGGTCAGCTCGGCGGTGGTGACCAGGCTGAGCGCGACAGAGCAGCGGCGGCTGCACACCGCGGCGGCGGACGCGATCGAGGCGCTGTACGAAGGGCAGCTGCGTCTGCACCTGGCCGAGGTGGCCCGGCACCGGGTCGAGGCGTCGCTGCCCGGTGACCGGGGGCGGGCGGTGGCGGCGTGCGAGGCCGCTGCTTGCGTGGCCGCCGACGCGCTGGCGTTCGAGGA
Organism: Actinomycetota bacterium; assembly: GCA_003140115.1. Next base: position 5,203 of record PLIQ01000564.1, read on the forward strand.
GGCGGTGCGCCTGTACCGGCAGGCGTTGTCGGCTGGCGAGGGGGAACTCGGCGAGGATGACTGGTCCCGGCTTGAGCTGGCCCTGGCCGCGGCGCTGCACCGCAGCGGCGACCTGCCCGGATCGCAGCAGGTAGCGGTCCAGGCCGGCCGGCGGGCCGAAGGGCGACGAGACCGGCTGGGGCTCGCTCACGTGGCCCTGGTGATGGAGGCCACGGGCGTTCCGGAATGGGACGGTGAGATCTGCCGCGTCTGCGAGCAGGCCCTGTCCCTTTCCGGGGCCGGGGACGAACTGCCCGACGACCTGCGGGCCCGGGTGCTCGCCGTGTACGCGCAGGCGCTGGTGTACCGCGGCGAGTACGACCGGGCGGGGCAGGTCAGCCGGGACGCGCTAGCCGCCGCCGAGGCGTCGGCCGATCCGGGCGCGCTGGTCGACGCGCTGCGGGCCCGCCAGCTGGCCTGCTGCGCCCCCGAGGGCCTGGCCGAGCGGACCGTGCTGGCGGGCCGGATGCTCGAGGCCGCCGGCGCCCTGGGCAGCGCCTGGGCCGAGATGTGGGGCCGGCTGTGGCGGATCGACACCCTGTTCGAGACCGGCCAGCTGCGGCAGGTCCAGCGTGAGCTCACCGACCTCGGCCCCTGCCTGGACCGGCTCAGCGGCCCGATCGGGCGAATGCATCAGCTGGCCGACGCGGCCACGCTCGCGCTGGCCACGGGGCGCTTCGCCGAGGCGGCGCGACTGGCCCGCGAGGCGTTCAAGCTGCTCAACGACATGGGACACCCGACCGCAATCGGTGCTCTGTCCGTCATCTTGTCCCAGGCAACCCTGCACATCGGGCTCGACCGGTCTGGTCTGGCCGAGGCGTTCGCCCTTGCTCCCGCGCAGGTGCGGCCAGAGGCCGTAGACACCACCCGCGGCACCGCCACCATTTTCCCCGCGCTTACCGTCGCCCTGATCCGCCTATTTCAGGGCGACCGGGCCGGCGTCGAGGCGGCCTACGCGCTGGCCGGGCCGATCCGGTCCTGGACGCCGTCACCGGCCCTGCGCATGGCGGCCTGGGGGCACGCGCTGCCCATCGCCATCGGCCTGGGCCGCACGGAGGACATCGAGTTCCTGGCGTCGCAGTTCGAGCCGTTCCGGGGTCAGCACGCCGCGAACGGCGCAGGTCCCGGGGTCTACATGGGCCCGGTAGAGCTGCAGTTCGGCCTGGCGGTCGCGGCGCTTGGCCGACTGGACGCGGCGGCGGCGGATCTGCGCACCGCGGCCTCGATCTGTGACGCCAACGGCGCCCGCGGGTACGCGGTGCAAGCCCGGGTGGAACTCGCCGAGGTCTTGAGCCGCCGCCAGGCTCCCGGCGACCTGGGTCAGGCCGCAGCCGCGCTTGACGCGGCGGCAGGCGAGGCCGAACAGCTCGGCATGGTCCCGTTCCTTACGCGGATCGAGCAGCTGCGGGCCGCGGAGTTGCGGCCGACGTCGGCCGCCCGCTCGCCGCTGAGCCCCCGCGAGGTCGAGGTGGCCAGGCTGGTCGCGCGCGGGCTGACCAACAAGGAGATCGGGGAGGTCCTGTACGTCTCCGAGCGGACGGCGGAGAACCACGTCCAGCACATCTTGGTCAAGCTTGGCTTCAACAGCCGCAGCCAGATCGCCGTGTGGTCCAGCGAAGGGCTGGCTAAGGACGCGCCGCAGACCCGTGAGTGAGTACCCAGGTCGTTAGTAGCCAGGCGTTGAGTACCGGCGAATGAGTACCCAGATGAGTGTTTCCCCGGATGGCCGGATCCGGCCTTTCCCGTAGCGTCCCTCCTGCCAGCGCGAATTGCGCGCGGATCGCAGATGAGGAAAGGCAGGACCGTCATGGCACACGTCCACTTCACGAAGACCAAGGGGCAGAACATCGAGGGTTTCCGCATGGTCGCCGCTAAGCACAACCCGCCCCAGGACATCGACGGCCTGCTCGCCTGGGCGGTCGGCACGGACGAGGACGGCCTCAACGTGGTGACCGTCTGGGAGTCCAAGGCACACCAGGAGCGGTGGGCGGCCGAGCAGCTCTTGCCTGCGTTCCAGGAGCTCGGCCTGGCCGGCATCGTCGCGAACTCCGAGTTCACCGAGTACGACGCCGACGAGCTGTACATCCGCTGAGCGGGTAACAAGCCAGGACCCCGGGCGGGCTAGGTGCTGAGCCAGTCCGGGGGTTCGGCGCCGGTTTCGGCTTGCCAGACGGTGGCGAAGTGGTCCGGATCGGCGCGGTAGGCGGTCTTGATCGCGGGTGCCGCGTCCCGGAGCAGGTCCTGCTGGTCGGCGGCGGCGGCCAGGCGCCAGCCCTTGGCCAGCAGCCGGGCCGCGTCGCGGTAGCGGGCTTGCCCGCACAAAAGCTCACCCTCGAGCAGCATGGCCCGGGCCGCGCAGGACGGAAGCCGCTGCCAGGGCAGCTTGTCCTGGCAGATGTCGGTGGCCTCGTGGACAGCAGCCAGTGCTTCGCCGGACAGGTCAATCTCGGCCAGCCAGCCCGCCTCGCAGGTCAAGCACTCGGCCAGCGCCGGCAGGTACCGCGCTGGGTCGGCGGAGGCGAGGTTGCGGTACAACCGCACCGCCACCCGCATGGTGGTCAGCGCCTCGGCCTGGCGGTCGTCTGCCGCGAGCAGGCGCGACTGGTGGTCGAGCGCGTCGGCCAGGTCCGGGCTGTACTTGCCGGGGCGTTCGGCGGCCAGGTCCTGGTAGATCGCGACCGCTTCGTTGGCGGTCCGGAGCGCCTCCTCGTCCCGGTTCATGGCCTGCAGCGCGCCCGACTGGACGATCAGCCGGCTGGCCAGCGCATTGCGGAACTGGCTGGGCCAGATCCGGGCCAGGGTCCGCCAGCTCGCCATCTCGCCACGAAGCAGCGCGGCGGCTTCGTCCGGCTGGTCGTTGTTGAGGTCGGGGGTGGCGTACATGTGCACGACGGCCACGGCGAGGATAACGATGAGCGGGCCGACGAGCACCCCGGTGATCGTCCACCTCGGTCCGAACAGCAGCCACGCCGCCGCGCCGAACGCGACGGCGCTCACGGCTGATGCCACCAGCAGCTTGACGCGCGTCATTTCGCCCCGCATGGCGCCATTATCGGGCCTTTGGGCCCCGGCGGTCCGGCAAGCGGCTTCGTGGCGCCGGCGATGCGGTCTGCGCGGTGCCGGCGCG
>PLIQ01000195.1:0-25164 GCA_003140115.1 Actinomycetota bacterium
GCGAGGCCAGCCAGCAGAACCGGGGTGAACCGGGAAATGGATGCGTTCACCGGATGTCCCCTAGCGTGATAGCGAGCCGGATCGACTGCTATGACGCCGCATCGCTCCCGCCGGTTGGCACGGAGCAGCGCTAGTCGGCCAGGCGGAACGCGAGCTGGGTGACCCACTTGCCCATGTCCGGCTCCTCACGGGGGTCGGACAGGTAGATCTCCAGTCGGCTGGTCCACCGGTCGCCAGGCTCGCCGGGCGACATGTCCCAGGTCAGGCCCTGTCCGGCGGCCCAGTCCAGCAGCGCCTTGGTGGCCTCGAACAGCTCGCTGGGATGGCCCACGTGCGTGACCGCGGCGTAGCGCCCGGCGGGCAAGACGCCGGAGATCACCTCGCCCTCACCGCCGGTGGGCGTCGCGACCGGCACACCGTTTTCGACCCTCGAGCTGGCGCGCCATGTCGATCACGTTGTACTTCAGGAACGGTGGCCCCGCGGGCGGCAGGCCGCGGGTGGCCGACATCGGTTCATCCTCCAGTTACGTCGATGGGCTGCTGAAGTTCGGTAATCCACTGATCAGGGTCTGCGGACCATTCCAGGGTGATCTCGCGGGCGTAGCCGACGGAGCGGTAGCCGCTGGCGTCGATCCACCGGGCCAGGGCCTGGCCGGTGGCCAGCACATCGTCCATGGAGCCGTGGTGGATGATGGCCGCCGCGCTCGCCACTTCGGCCAGGTCGACGACGCGGAAGCCGTGCTCCTCGCCGGAGTCGGCGACGACCGGCACAGCGGCGTGGACGACGATGGCACCGTCGCCAGCCGGCGTGTCCTCGTAGTACGCGATGGCCGGGCCGGCCACGCTGACCCCCGAGCCGGCCATCAGCTGCCACAGGTCGCCGTACAGCGGCTGGATGACCGGGGTGATGGCCTCCGGCTCGTACCCCGCCGCAGTGCCGCTCAGCTCCCCCACCCGGACCGGCGCCAGGCGCTTGATCACCACCCCGTCGACCGGGATGCGGGCCTCGTCCTCGATGGTCAGCAGACGCGCTTCGACCCGGGCCAGCCGGGTTGTCTCGGCCTCGATCTGAGCGTGGATCTCGGCCCGGCGCAGCTTGAGCATGCCGCGCAGCTCCGCCGCGCTGACCTGCTCGGCCAGGATCGCCTGCACCTGTTGCAAGGTGAAGCCCAGGTCCTTCAGCGCGATGACGCGGTTCAGCTCGGCGAGCTGTCTGGCCTGGTAGAAGCGATACCCGGTCGCTGCGTCCACGCTGGCCGGACGGAGCAGGCCGACCGCGTCGTAGTGCCGGAGCATACGGACCGATACCCGGCCGTGCCGTGCGAACTCCCCGATGCTGAACATGACGGTTGTTCTACCCCCTGACACGGTGTCAGGGTCAACCGCCGTCCGGCGCTACGCGGCTGGGGGGATGTTGTAGTTCATCCGGAACAGGTTCTCCTGGTCGTACCGGGCCTTGAGCCGGCGCAGCTCGGCGTACTTCTCGGGGCCGCCGAGGGCCTCGGCCACCCGGTCCAGCTCGTCGAAGTTCAGCATGTTGAAGTAGACGCCCCGGCCGGTCCAGGGAGCCAGGTCGGCGACAACGGCGCGGGTCCGGCCGATGTAGTCCGGGTCGTCGGCCGGGTCGTCCCAGCGCATGGCGAAGTTCAGCCAGAGCAGGTAGCCGCGGTTGGAGAAGGCCGAGTCGGCTTCGGGCACGTCGCCGATGGCGCCGCCCAGGCCGATGATCTCGACCTCGCCCTCCATCGGCATGTCCTGCCAGAAGGCGACCAGCTTGTCGATCGCGTCGCCGGCCAGATCGGCGACGTGCGCCTCCTTGGTGTAGTAGCGGTGGCCGTCCTCGAACTCGACGTCGATGAGCCGCTGCACGCCCGCCGCGAACGGCAGCACGGTGGTGGCCTTGATGCACGGCTCGCCGACCTCGCACAGCCGCCCGATGATCTCGGCGCCGTCGGGATCCTCGGCGTCGTCCAGCCACATCGAGACGAGCATGAGCAGGCGCTTTCCGACGTACTCCGGCGGCACGAAAGGCAGCGCGGGCATGTCGTGCTTGAGCGCGGCGTGCCAGCCGACGTTGTTACCGAGGGTCGGCACCACGGCCGCGTAGCCGCGCAGCGCTTCCGCCGCGTGCTCGGGCTCGTAGACCGAGACCCCGATGCGCATCATCGGACCGAAATCGTGGGCGGCCATGGTGAAGCGGGTGACGATGCCGAAGTTGCCGCCGCCGCCGCGCAGCGCCCAGAACAGCTCGGGGTGAGAATCCGCCGACACCTCGATCACCTCGCCGCTGGCCAAGACAAGCTCCAGGGAGACGAAGTTGTCGCAGGTCAGTCCGTGCTTGCGGGAGAACCAGCCGATGCCGCCGCCGAGGGCCAGGCCGCCCACCCCGGTCTCGGACATGATGCCGGCCGGGACAATGAGCCGGTGCGGCGCGGTCGCCGCGTCGACGTCGCCGAGCCGGCAACCGCCGCCGACGTGGACCAGCTTGCGCTCGGGGTCGACGGTCACCTCCCGCAGCCCGCTCAGGTCGATGGTCAGGCCGCCATCGGACATGGCTTTGCCCGCCACGTTGTGGCCGCCGCAGCGGACGCTGGGCGGCAGGTCGTGCTCGCGAGCCACGGTGACCGCGGCTACCACGTCCGAGGTGCTTGTGCAGCGCAGGATGAGGCCCGGCCGCCGGTCGATCATGGCGTTCCAGATCGTGCGGGCCTGCTCGTACTCGGCGTGATCCGGGCCGATGATGTCGCCCTTGAACCGCCCGGCCAGCTGCTCGGCAATACGTAGTCGCAGTTGCTCGTCAATTGTCGACGATTTGTTAGTGGAGGACGTTGTCACGGACATCACGGTGTTCCTTTCGGTTAGCTGGCCGTCAGCCGGCGATCGCGGCTTCGGCTAGGCGGCGCATGGCGTTCAGGGTGGCCGCGACGGCCTGCAGGTAGTCCCCGGTCATGGAGTCGGCGTACGCCTGCTCCTCGGCCGACCCGCCCGCCACGCCGTGGATGACCAAAGCGAAGCTGAACCGCAGGGTCAGGTCGCCGTCGTCGGTGCTCTCGATTTCGTTGGCGATCGTGCCCAGCACGGGGCCGGCGATGCGGGTGAACGTGACCCGGTACGGGGCCTCGAGCGTGATCCGCTCGGTGAAGCGCTCACCGCGGAAGTCGATGTCGCGGTCGAACACCGCGTCGCTGTGCCGCTCGGTCACCTCGCAGAAGGTCATGCTCGGCACGAACGGCAGCGCGTTGTTGGCCTTGAGCACCAGGCCGTCCCAGACGTTTTGCCGGTCCAGGCGCGGCTCGTCCGGCACGTTGACCGGCAGGGCGTGGCTGACGAAGATCATGAATTCTCCTTTACCGTGTTGCAAAGGCTCCCGAGGCCGTCGATGGTGACCCGGACGACGTCGCCGCCGCGCAGGTACAGGCCGCGAGCCGCGCCGACCCCGGACGGGGTGCCGGTCGCGATGACGTCACCGGGTTCGAGCGTGACGACCTCGCTCGCGGCCGCGATCAGCTCGGCGACCGAGCAGACCATGTCGGCAGTGGATTCGTCTTGCTGCAGCTCATCGTTCACCCACAGGCGCAGCCGCAGGTCCTGCGGGTCGGGCACCAGGAACGCCGGGGTCAGGCCCGGGCCGAGCGGCAGCGAGCCTTCCATCGATTTAGCCGCGAACCAGTCGTAGCCAAAGGCGTCAGCCGGGACGACCTCGCGCCGGTGGTAGCCGCGCGCGGTCACGTCGTTGGCGACGCAGTAGGCGGCCACGTGAGCCATGGCCCGTTCGGCCGAAAGGTCTTTGCCGGCGGTACCGATGACGACGGCCAGTTCGGCTTCCCAGTCGTACCGGGCGCGGGCCGTGTCTTTGACCAGGATCGGATCGCGCGGGCCGATCACCGAGGTGGTCGGGGCCTTGAGGAAGAAGAACGGGCGCCACCCCTCGGCCGGGATCTCGCCGCCCATCTCAGCCATGTGCCGACGATAGTTGACGCCCGCGCAGATCACCTTGCGCGGCCAGCGCAGCGGGGCGAGCAGCGTGTCGTAGTCGACCGGCGGGGCGTCCACGGTATCGAGGGAGCGCAGGATCGGTTCGGCGGTGGCCCAGTCGCCGAGCAGTTCCATCGCGCTGGCCCAGCGCTTGAGGTCGGCGGGCGCGACCAGCGTGCCGTCCTCGCGCAGCACCCCGAGGCCTTCGGCGCCGTCGGCGGTGTAGGTGGCCAGGGACCAGTTCATTGGCCACCTGCGATCTGGTCGTGCACACAGGCGATGTCGAGGTCGCCGCATCCGTCGGCCAGCGCCTGGTCGAAGATCTCCTTAGCCGCCGTGAACACCGGGGCGGACAGGCCGGTGCGGGCGGCGTGGTCGGCGATCTGCTCCAAGATGGGATGCAGGGTGCGGACCGGGCCGGGGGCGGGGTCATAGCGGCGTTCGGCCATCAGGGGGCCGCGCTGGGTCCAGATGGCCGAGCTCGCGATCGAGGTGTCGAGGGTCCGTTGCACCAGGTCCAGGTCCAGGCCGCTGCGCCGGGCCAGCGCCATCGCCTCCGCCGCGGCCACGGTGTGCACGGCGAGCAGCAGGTTGGCGATGTACTTCAGTTGCGCGCCGGTGCCGAACGCGCCGGTGTAGACCCAGGGGCCGGAGATGGCGTCCAGCACCTTGGCGACCGCGTCGACGCTGTCCTGGTCACCGGAGGCGAACGTGGTGGCCAGCCGCGGCCCGACCATGCCGGGGCTGCCGCTGATCGGGCAGTCGAGCAGGTCACCGCCCCGGGCCTGGACCTCGTCGCGGAGCCTGGCCTTGCGCGGCACGTCGATGGTGCTCATCTCCAGGTGGATGGTGCCGGGCCGCAGTTGCTTGAGCGTGCCGTCGGGGCCGGTGATTACCTCCTCGACCGCCTCGGCGTCCGGGACGATGGACAGCAGCACGTCGGCGGCCTCCGCGACCTCGGCCGGGCTGGCGGCCACGATGCCGCCCGCCGCGGCGAGCTCGGGTGAGCCGCTGCGGCGGTAGCCGATGACCGCGAAACCCCGATCCATCAAGTTTGTGGCGATCGGCAAGCCCATCTTGCCCAGGCCGATCACTCCGACTCTGTCCATGCCCAAACTGTATGCAGTTTGGCAGGGCGATGGCAAGAGGCAGGGACGGCAAAAACTGCATGCAGTTTTAGTGGCTGAGCCAGGCGAGCAGGTCGGGTGGGGCTAGCTGGGCGACGCGGGCGTGGTAACCGGCGACTTCGTCCGCGGTGAGGATCTCGCGTCCGGCGCCGGAGGTGCCGCGGCGGAAGAACGCGGCGTCGTCCTTGAAGATCCCCGCGGTCGGCACGAGCTGGTCCGCGCGACCCCGCATGGCCTCGAACGAGGCTGCCCGCACGAGCGTCGGCCAGGTCTGTTCGGCGACCGCTATCCCCAGCCGCCCGGCGAGCCAGCGCATCTGGCCCGCCAGGTCAGCCGTCAGGTCGTCGTAGTGCACGAGCAGGACGTTCGGCTCGCCGCGTCTGGTCCAGGCATCGGACAGGTGCCACATGACGCCGGGCAGCGAGTCCGGCTGCTCGCGCGGGTCCTGGTCGCGGGCGATCCAGCCGAGCAGCCAGTCCCGCAGCGGCTTGGGGGCCTGCCGCGGCTTGGCCGGCTCGGGCTCGCCGGTCAGCTGCCTGACGCGTGCGTGGTCGATGTTGGCGCCCTGGTGGTAGAGCGACACCGCCATGTCGAGCGGATCGCGGGCCGTGACGATGTAGGTGGCCCGGGGGTCGAGGGGAATCCCGTCCAGCGGCGTATGGGTCTTGATGAACCGCCGGTGTTCCTGCGCGGCGAGCTCGGCGTAGACCTGCTCGCGCGGCGCGATCAGGTGGTCCACCCACGGCGAGAGCTGCGCGAGCGGAGCCGGGAGCTCGGGGGTCTGGAAGATCAGCAGGGCGCAGATCATCTGCACCCACGTGGTCCCGGTCTTGGACCGGGTGCTGATCACGATGTCACCGTCGCGGAACGGGAAGCCGAGCCACCGGGCGCTGTCTTCCTCAGGGGACTGATATCGGAACGGCGTACTGGCCACCGGCCGAGCTTAGTAGAGACCCCGATCGGTATCGTCATGGCATGCCCGAGCTGGTCGCGCCTACCGTCAGCCTGCACGCCGCCTGGCTCGAGGCGCATCACGAGTGGGGTCCCGGCGTCCACGAAGACGGTTTCGGACTCCATTCGTCCGACGAGGTGGACTCGCCGGCCGGGTTCGCGGCCTGGGTGGCCCGGCTGACCGCCCAGGCGGATCCGGCGAAGCCGGTGGACGCTGGCCGGGTGCACTGCACGTACCGGTGGATCGTCGAGGACGACCGGGTGCAGGGCGCGATCGCGCTGCGGCACACGCTGAACGACCGCCTGCTGCAGCTGGGTCACATCGGCTACGGCATCCGGCCGTCCGCGCGCCGGCGGGGGCTGGCCACCTGGGCGCTGGGCCGGATGCTGCGCGAGGCGAGGGCACTCGGCCTGGACCGGGTGCTGCTCGTCTGTGAGGCCGGCAACGTCGCGTCGGCGAAGACGATCGAGCGCCAAGGCGGGGTCCTCGAAGCCGTCCGGGACACCGAACACGGTCCCATGCGGCGATATTGGATCAAGACCGGCCAGCCGAACGCGTGATGCCCCGGCGTCGGCCGTTAGGTATCTGGGACGAGCTCGGCTACATCGGGGTGAAGCTTTGCGAGTGCTTGGTCAAAGGTGGCGAGCCGGGATGCGTGTGCCCGCGCGAGCTGGGCCAGGTAAGCGTCGGTCACTTGGCGATGGCCGATGATGCCCTGAGTAGGTACATCGGCATACGTGACGTCATCGGCCCAGAATTCATGCCGCGGATCGGCGGTGGTGCCGGTGAGGATCTCTCGTGCCGCGCTGGCCGGCTGGCCTTCGCGGATGAGCAGCCGCATCAGGCTGCCCTGAGTGATCGGGCACGTCGCGAAGTTGCCGCTCATGCCGACGAACCAGTTCTCGGCTGCGCCATGGTGCACATGGTCATCCACGAGCAGGGCGACGAGCACGTTCGCGTCGAGCAGGATGGTCACTGGTCGTCGTCCTCAAGCCGCCGCACGTCCTCGCTGGTGATCGTCCTGCCGAGGTGCGCGACCGGGAGGCCGGTCCGGGCGCTTCTGCCGATCTCACCCGCGTTGCCCGAGCCGAGTCCCCGCCGGATCAGCCCGGCGACCGTCTGACTCAGCGACTGGTGAGTATCCCGGGCGATCGCGACCGCCTGAGCGTGAAGATCATCCGGGAGGTCGATCGTCGTTCTCATGCTAGTAGTGTAACTTCACCTCATCATGATGCGATGATGAAGGACTCGTTGTCGCGGCCGCGCTGCAAACGATCTCGTGGAGTAAACTGTATGCAGTTGGGGATTGCAGGCGGCTGGTGACGGATTAGGGAGAATGGTGGCCATGCCACGTGTCGTGCAGGTGCCGGACATTCGCCGGGTTGACCTGCCCGAGGCCCGGCAGGCAATTCCGCACGTGCACGCTTACCTACGGGAATGCATCCTCGACGGGACCTTGCGGCCGGGCACCAAGCTGTCCCAGGTGAGCCTGGCCGCTCAGCTGGGGATCAGCCGCACGCCGCTGCGGGAAGTGCTGCGGATGCTGCAGGAAGAGGGCTTGGTCGAGATCGAGCCGAACCAGCGGACCCGGGTCGCGGGGCTGGATCCGCAGGAGCTCGATGACATCTACGCGAGCCGGATCCTGCTGGAGACGCTCGCGCTGTCGATGACCATCGGCCACTTCGGCGCGAAGGCCCGCGCTGAGGCCAAGCTGCTGCTGACCGCAATGCGCCGGGCGGCCAAGAACGGCGACTTCGACGCGTGGTTCGCCGCGCACACCGAATACCACCGGGTCTGCTCCGCGGCGGCGGGCGAGACCATGCAGCGGCAGCTGCGGGCCTTTGCCGACCGGACTACCCGCTACATCCGCATCTACCAGCTGTCCGAGCCCAACGGCTGGCAGGCGGCCGGCGATGTCGAGCACGCCGCGATCCTGGAGGCGCTGATCGCAGGCGACGAGCAGGGCGCGCTCACCGAGATGGCGCACCACCTGGCCCGTACCGCGCTGCGGGTGCTGACCGACTGCGCGCCCGACTACGTGCCGGTGGCGGTGCCGCACGCGGTATCCCTCATCGACCGCCAGCCACCCACGGCGCTGCGCCTTACCGGAGCAAGCTGAGTGAGACATGGGTCCGGTCCGCATCGCGCTCGCCGTCGCCGTCGCGGCGGCGGTCACCGCGTGTTCCGGGCCTGCCACGTCGGTACGGTCGCACATCAAGACCGTCCCGGCCACCTACTACCTGGCCCTGGGTGATTCGCTGTCCCAGGGCGTCCAGCCCGACGCGGCCGGGACCAGCGTCGAGACCGGGCAAGGCTACCCCGATCAGCTGTACGCGATGCTCCACCCTGGCCAGCCCGCACTGCAGCTGGTCAAGCTGGGCTGCCCGGGTGAGACGACCACCACCATGATCCACGGCGGGATCTGCAAGTATCGCGGTGGCTCCCAGCTGGCCGCCGCGGTGTCCTTCCTGAGCGCCCATCGCGGCCACGTCCGCCTGGTCACCATCGACATCGGCGCCAACGACCCCGAGGACTGCGGCAGCTGGGCGAGCCTGCGTACCCTGCTGCACTGCGTCGGAACGAATTTCCCGGACGCGGTCAGCAACCTGGACACGATCTTGGCCCGGCTGCGAGCGGCCGCCGGGCCGGGTGTCCGCATCGTCGGGATGAGCTACTACCTGCCCGCCCTGGCCGAATGGCGTGACGGCCTGCAGGGACAGGCTATCGCGTGGCTCAGCGAGCGGCTGGCTGCCGACTACAACGACCTGCTCGACCGCGCCTACGCCCAATCGCACGTCCCGGTGGCGAACGTATTCGGCGCCTTCGAAACCGCGGACTTCGGCAACCGGCAGACGGTGCCCGGGGTCGGCACGGTGCCGCGCAACGTCGCCCTGATCTGCCAGTGGACCTGGGAGTGCGCGAGCCGGCCGCGCGGACCGAACCAGCACGCGAACCAGGCCGGTTACGGCGTCATCGCCCGGGCGTTCCTCAGCGCAGGCAGCTGAGGGGTTACGAGAGCGCGCTGGCGATCCCGGCGGGCTGGCCGGACCGGACCTGCGGTTGGGTGATGGGCCGGGTGGTCGGGCCGAGCCACATGTCGATCGAGCCGGGCTCGGCCGGGTCGAAGGTGCGGGGTACCCAGCTCGCCTCGTCCTCGATCCGGCGTACGCCGAACGAGTACTCGTAGGTGAACCCCTCCGGGCCGAGGAAGTACAAGAAGATCGCGGTGGACTGCGGGTGGCGGCCCGGCCCCATCTCGATCTCGACCTGGTGGTCCTGCAGGAAATGCCAGTTCCTGAACAGGTCGTCGAGGGTGGCCACCTGGAAGTTCATGTGGCACAGGCCCGGGTTGTCGCCGCGGAAGACGGCGAGCTTGTGGTGCACCGGATCGATGCGCATNNACCCGGGCGTTGAAGCGCGTGCTCCAGAACCGGTAGGCCTCGTGCACGTCGGGCGCGTCCAGGCACAGGTGGCCGAACTCGGTGATCCCGGCGGAGCGGCTGAACGCCACCGGCCGGGTGATGCGCTCCTGCTGACTGACCAGCTCGATCCGGTTGCCGAACGGGTCGTCGAAGGCAATGAACTCGCGGACGCGCCGGGACCGCGCCTGCGCGGCCGAGCCGCGGCGCACGGTCAGTCCGGAGCGCTCGAGTTCGGTTTCCGCGGCGTCGAGCGCGTCCGAATCGGCCACGGCGAAGCCGGAGGCGATCACCCCGGACGGGCCCTCGACGAGCGCCAGGCAATGGTGGCGGTGGTCAGCACGCAGGTGCGCGACGCCGTCCTCGGTCGGCGCGGCCAGCTCCAGGCCGACGATCTGGGTCGCGAAGCGGGTGGCGGCGTCGAGGTCCGCCACCCCGGACCGCACGTAGGCGATGTCGGCGAGAGTGATCATGGGGCGTAGACGGGGGCGACGTCGATGTAGATCTGCCAGTCGCTGACCAGGTCGCCCTGGAAGATGAGGATGTCGGCGTTCGGTGTGATGACGGTCTTGCCGTCCTTGCGCCGGTACTCCACGTCGATCTGCACGATGGTGGTGTCGCCGAAGTCCCAGGAGTTAAGGATGTGGTGGGTGAGGCCGTCGATGGTGGAGAAGAAGCCCGCCACGGCCTCCTTGACCGCGTCCCGGCCGATGACTGGGTCGGCGTTCGCGAACCGGAACTTCCCGTCCGGGGTCAGATGGGCGACGAATTTGTCCGGGTCGAAGGCGTCGATGTCGGCGAACAGGGGGGCGACGTCGCGGCTCATGGTGCACTCCTTGGCTCTTGGTTATTCAGGAAGGTCTCGGGTGGCGGCGTGCCCCACAGGTGCGGCGGGACTTCCCAGTCGTTGGCCACCCAGCAGTCGTCGATCTGGTCGATGTCGGAGAACCACTCGATCCACGAGCCCCACGGATCGGGGTTGTAGTGGAAGAAGTTCGACCCGATGGTGTGCCGGCCCAGTCCCCAGCCCGCAGCGCGGCCCCGGACGCGCATCCGGTCCGCGCCGATCGCGATGGCGTCGATAGACGGCACCTCGAAGCTGGCGTGGTGGAAGCCCCGATGGGTGCTGGCGATGAAGCCGAAGACGTGGTGGTCGCCGGGTCCGGCGTTGAGGAACGTGACCCGGTCGTGATGGATGGTGTCGCTGAGGCGCAGTCCCAGGACCTCGGTGTAGAAGTCGGTCATCGGGCCGGGCTGGGCGGTGAACAGCAGGGAGTGACCCAGCCGGCGGGGCAGCACGTCCTTGGTGGCTTCGGTCCACTGGGCGACGTTGAGCCGTTGCTGGGTGGCGCCCATGTTGACCAGGACCTCGGCGACCGGCCGGGACGGGGCCGGGGACTGGTCCAGCAGTTGCACGGCGGTGCCGTCGGGGTCGCGGATCCACAGGCCGTCTTCGGTGGCGCCGGCCGGCGGCTCGATGACCGGCGTGCCGGCCCGGTCCAGCGCTTCGCGGACGGCGTCCGTGCTGCCGGGGCGCAGCGTGAACGTGACGTGGTGCAGCCGCTTGGCCGGAGCCTGGACCAGACGTACCTGCTCCTGGTCGCGACCGGGGCACCGGGCGACCAGTGAGCCGTCCTTCTCGCTGGTCTCCAGGCCGAAGTCCTGCAGGAAGCCCTCGGCCACGGCCAGGTCCGGCACTTCCAGTGCGTAGTGATGCAGCCCTGAAATCACGGCTCTGCCCTTCTCCTGTTCACAAAAACTGCATACAGTTTGAGACAGCACACAGTTTAGCCACGGGTTTGGCCGTCTGGGAAGAGGAGAGCTGAGAGTGATCGAGGCATCGGTGGGGCGGACTCACGATGACTGAGGCGGACGCAGGAGGGCTTGAGTTGAGTAGGGGCCTGGAGGTCAAAGACGGGCTCGGCCGCTTCAGGGGTGGTGACGCGTCGAGGCGGCGCAGTGAGGTCGCCGAGGCGGCGAACGTGCTGGCCCGGCTGGGGCTGGTGACCGCGTACGGGCACGTGTCGGCCCGGGCCGGCCAGGCCATGCTGATCACCAGAGCCGGAGACCTGGCCGACGTCACGGCGTCGGCGGTGCTGGAGGTGCCGCTGACCGCCGCTCCCCCGCTGCCGGCCGGCGTCCCGGCCGAGGCGTGGGCGCACCTGGCGCTGTACCGCGCGCGGCCGGACGCGGCCGCCATCGCCCGGGCTCAGCCGGTCAGCGGGTTCGGTGTGGCGGCCACCACCACGTCGCTGGTACCGCTGCACGGCCAGGCGGCCTGGCTCGGCGAATCGATCCCGGTACACGACAGCGCCCACCTGCTCCGCTCGCCAGAACTGGCCGAACGCGCGGCGCGCACGCTGCCCACAGGTGAGGCACTGCTGCTGCGCGGGAACGGCGCGATCACCTTGGGCGCCACTCCGGGGCTCGCGGTGGCCCGGATGTGGGTACTGGCCGCCGCCTGCGAGATCTACCTGGCCGCCCGCGGGGTCAGGGAGATCATGGGCACGGGCTTCGGCACGCCGTACTCGCTCACCCCGCTGTCCGCGGACGAGATCGCCTCATGGCGTGCCGTCGGCGACGAACTGCTCCCCCGGCTTTGGCAGCACCTGCGCCGCCGGTGACCGGCCGGGCCGGGCGGCGGCGAGGGTCAGTGCCAGCACCAGCACCATGGGGGTCCACCAGACCCACGGATTCCGCCACGAGCTCTGGGAAAGGAACGTGAGCACGGTGGCCGTGACGGCGGCGGGGATCAGGCGGAGCCAGTCCCGCGACGCGGCCACGAGCGCTACCGCCAGCGGCGGCCACACGTAGTACGACACCATCACGGGCTCGAACACCGTGCGCAGGGCTAGGGTCACCGCGATCCACCACAGCAGCGCGGCCAGGTCGTCCGGGCGCCACGCGCGGGCCAGCCGCGCCACCCGCCACCGGCGCCAGGTGAGGGCGGCGCACCCGCAGGCGACCAGGACGGCCAGCGCCCGGGCGGGTCCGGCGGCCACCGATCCGTCGCTCATGTGCGGGGCCAGGAAGGTCAGGTAGATCCACGGCGTGGGGTGGTCGACGCTCGGCGCGTTGGGCTGGTTGGTGACCGCCTGGATGGTGGCCGTCCAGTTCGCCGCGGCGGCGGCGGCCAGTAGCGCGGCCGGGATGGTGGCGGCCCGGGCTACGAAGCCGGGCAGCCGCCGCGGTTCGACCGCGGCGATGGCTAGCAGCGGGAAGGCGAGCAGCACGAGCGGCTGGACCGACACCGCGGCCCCGGCCAGCCAGGCGGCTCGGTTGGGTCGCTCGTTGGCCAGCGCCAGGACCGCGTAGAGCAGGAGCCCGGTCGCCACCGCGTCTTCCGGGTGGCCCCAGCGGATGGACACGTTCCACAGCGCGGTCGCGCTTGCGGCGGCGAGCAGGAACCGCTTGAGCAGGTTCGCGCCCAGCCGCTGGGCGAGCGCGTCGGCGGCGAACAGCGCCACGGCCGACAAGATGGTCTCCAGCGGCCCGGCGACCAGCCACCCGACGGGATGAGCGCCCTGGCGCCCGGCCGCGATCGGGATCTTGGCCGCGTCCATGATCGCCGCGACCGGGACCAAGATCACGGCGGCGCCCGGGAAGCTGACCAGGTTGGTGGGCGCGGTGTACAGGCCGGCCAGGTCCCCGTGCAGGAGCCGCTGGGCCGCGACCAGGGTGGCCCACAGGTCATCGGGAACCGCCCAGGCCTTCTCGCCGTAGTAGACCGGTCCCCAGATCGTGCCCGCCATCCCCACCAAGATCAGGCCCAGGGTGGCGAT
Source organism: Actinomycetota bacterium (assembly GCA_003140115.1). The sequence continues at coordinate 13,256 of PLIQ01000195.1, forward strand.
CAGCGGCAAGGCCCGCCGGACCGGCCAGGGCTCGGACGGGTCGGCTGAGGAGTACGAACCGGCCGTCGCGGGGGTCATCGAGATCCCGCTCACGCGTCACGCAGCCGGAGCACCAGCCCGCCGGCCAGCAGCGCGGCCGCGGCCCAGGCGCCCAGCACGCCCAGGCCCGCCCACGGGCTGATAGGCAGGCTGGTCAAACCGGTGGTGGCCTGGATGGCGAGCCCGGCGGTCATCGGCCCGATCTGCTCCAGGTGTCGGTGCCAGTGTGCATTACCCACGACGTTAGCGACGATGGGGAAAAGGTACAGCAGGCCGAGGACGATCCCGATGGCTACCGCGGAATCCCGGACGGCGGTGGCGACGCCGAGGCTGAGCAGGGCGATCAGGGCCAGGTAGAGGACCGATCCGGCGGCGGCGCGCAGCACCGGGCTGTGGCCGAGGGACAGCAGCTCATAGCCGTGGACCGGAGTGAACCCGTGGCCGGACAGGATGAGCCGCCCGGCCAGGACGGACGCGAGCACCGCGATGGTGCCCGCGGCCAGCGCCAGGCCGGAAAGGACGGCGGCCTTGGCCGCCAGGACGACGGTGCGCCGCGGCATGGCGGACAGCGTGATGCGGATCATGCCGGTGCTGTACTCGTTGCTGATCGCCAGCACGGCCACCATGGCGACGACCGCTTGGCCGAGGTCGATCCCGGTGAGGCTGACCTTGGCCGGGTCCACCTGGCAGACGAGGCCGGCCGGGCAATTGGTATCCGCGGCAGCCGCGGTGCCGACGGCCACGGTCAGCGCGATCGCGGCCAGCAGCAGCCAGCCGGTGCTGGCTATGGTGCGGGTCTTGGTCCACTCCGCGTGCAGCGCCGGCGCAGTGCTGGCCGGAACGGGCAGCCTCATGCATCCCTCCGGCGCAACAGGACCAGGGCCACGGCCACGGCGACGGCGGCCCAGCCGCACAGCACGGCGAAGCCGGCCCAGGGCGCCAGCGGGAAGTAGCCACCGCCCGAGCCCCCCGGCGAGTACAGGGCGGTGACCTGCGGGTACTGCGGCACGGCCTGCTGGACGGCGAAGGCGGCGGCCGGGGTAATCCGCAGCACCCAGTCGGCGGCGCCGGCCGGCAGGACGGAGACGACGCCCAGCAGGTACGGCAGCACGATCAGCACGATGACGACGGTGACCGCGGCGGCGCTGCGGCGCAGCATGGTCCCGACGGCGAGGGCGAGGACGGCGACCACGGCGATCAGCGCCGCGGTGCCGGCCACCATGCGCAGCTCGGTCAGCCCCGACACCGGGAACACGTACACCCGGCCGCGGGCCAGCTGGGTACCGAAGATTACCGCGGCGGCCGCGGCGACCAGTCCGGCCACGAAGGCGACCGAGCCGATCACGATGGCCTTGGCCGCCAGCACCCGGCCCCGCCGCGGGCTCGCGGTCAGCGTGGTGCGGATCAGGCCCCGCCGGTACTCGGCGGTGATGAACATTGCCGCGACCACGATCAGTGCGATCAGCCCCGCGAACGTGCCGACGAGGAAAGTCGTGGCGGTCAGGTCCTCGCCGCCGGCCTGCCCGGGCACGACCGGGGCGATGTCGCCGGACCCGGTCACGGCGAACCGGCCGCCGGCCTGGTGGTATCCGCCGATCCCCGATCCGTAGTCGGCTCCGATATAGTCCCCGGTCCAGCGTCCGGCCGGCCAGATACCTGACTGGCTGACGTGATCGAAGACGGCGGTGTCCTGGCTCGGGGCGATGATCCCGCTTTCCCCGCCGCCCAAGCCCTGGGAGATGTCCTGGTACGCCGGGGAGGCGGCGAACAGCCCGGCTTGGGTGGTCGGCGGCAGCCCAGCCAGCGCCACGCTGCCGACCTGGGTCCATTGCGTGCCGTCGGCCGAGTCGTAGCCGGTGATCGTGTCGCCGGAGCGGGTCAGCCGCAGCCAGCGCGGGTCTGCTGCCGTCACGGCGCCGGGCTGGGCCGCCGTGTCGCCGGTGAAGTCGTCCTGCATCCGCACGCCGTGGTCCGCGGTGACCATCATCGCCGCGTACGCCGAGCCCGGCTGGGTGCTCGCCTTGATGATGATCCCGGCCTTGGCCCACGGCACGAGGCCGGGTTGCGTGCCGGTCCCGGCGCCGTTCCCCGAGGGGATCAGGCCGGTCAGCGAGGTGACCCGGACGGTGATGCTGCCGTTGCCGACCAGCGGCTGGCGCACGAAGTAGAAGCTGTCGCTGACCGCCTCGCCCCCCGGCCCCACCGGAGGCGCGGACGCGGCGCAGCCCTGGCCGGACCGGGCCGGGCCGCCGGACGTGCTCTGGCACGAGCTGCTGCTGCCCACGGCGCCGAACAGCCCGAGCCCGAGCATCACCAGGACCGCCACGAGCAGGCCGATGACCCAGCCGCGGACGGTCCTGAACTTGGTCCACTCGGCGCGCAGGAGCTGCGCGAAGCCGTCTCGCCCGGTCTGCTGGCCCGGCCGGTACGGGGTAACGGTGCCGGCGGTCATCGCGCCGCCTCCTCTGTGCTAGCCGGGGTGGCGCGGAACTCGACCGCGTCCCTGGTGAGCTCCATGTAGGCCTCCTCCAGCGTCGCGCGATGCGGCGACACCTCCGAGAACGGCAGCCCGCTCTCGCCGAGCAGCGCCACGATCTTCTCCGCCGCCAGCCCGGAGATGATGAGCGTGTCCTGGCCGGTGACGGCGATGGTGGCCCCCGCGTGCGCCAGCACCGTCGTCGCCTCGGTCCGTGCGCTGGTGCGCACCGTGACCCGGCCGCCGGACGCGGCCGCGATCAGCTCCGCCACGCTGGTGTCCGCGATGACCTGGCCACGGCCGACCACTACCAGGTGATCCGCGGTGTCCTGCAGCTCGCTCATCAGGTGGCTGGATACCAGCACGGCCCGGCCCTGGGCGGCCAGCGCCCGCAGGAACCCGCGCATCCAGACGATGCCCTCGGGATCCATGCCGTTGAACGGCTCGTCCATCATCAGCACCGGCGGATCACCGAGGAGCGCGGCGGCGATCCCCAGCCGCTGCCGCATGCCGAGGGAGAACCCGCCGGCCTTGCGCCGGATCGCGGAGCCCAGCCCGGCCTGCTCCACGACCTCGTCGACCCGCTTGGCGTCCAAGCCCTGGGAATGGGCCAGCCACAGCAGGTGGTTGCGGGCGCTCCGGCTCGGCTGCAGCGCGGCGGCGTCCAGCAGCGCCCCGACATGGCTCAGCGGGTGCCGCAGGCTGGCGTAGGGCTGGCCGCCGATCAGCGCGGTGCCCTCATCCGCGGCATCGAGACCGAGGATCACCCGCATCGTGGTGGATTTCCCGGCGCCGTTCGGACCGACGAATCCGGTCACCTGGCCCGGGCCGACCGTGAACGACATCCCGTCCAGGGCCAGCACCGGCCCGAACCGCTTGCGCAGGCCGCTGACTTCAATGGTTGCCTCCATGCTTTGACAGTCTGGGGAACGGAGGTGGTCATGGTCGTCACGCCAGGGAGCGGTCTTCGCCTCCCTCCCGGGAGGGACGGCGGTATCCCTGGCCGGGGTGACGCCATGCCCCGGCCGGGCGGCGACAATGATCTACATGGGCGCAGCAGGTGACCGGAGCGGCGGATGGCCGCGATGGACCCGGCGGATGGCCGCGATCCCGGATGGCCCGGACACGCCTGCCGTGGCCGGGGTCCTGCTCGCGCTGGCGGCCATGACCGAGGCGATCGCGCGCGGCGCCGGCGCCAGGATGGGTGTGGCCGACCTGATCGGGATGGGCGCGCTGGCCGCGAGCACCACGGTACCGCTGGCCTTTCTTGGGCCGCTGGCGGCCGCCGTGGCCATCTGCGCGGCCAGCACGCTCTCGCTCGCGGCCTTCGGGACGCTCACGGTCACGGGCCTGGCCGCGACGCTGATCGTCCTGTACCGACTGGGCCGGAACGGCGTAGCACGGAACGACCGCTCGCGGACGGTGAGCTCATGGGACCCGGTCCGGTTCCTGGCGCCGGCTCTGGCCCTGCCGTTCCTGATCCTCGCGCTGGCCGACACCGGGCACGCGGGTACGGAGGAACGAGTCCTGGTCGTGTTGCTGGCCTGTTTGGCCCCGGCGGCCGCCCTGGCCGGGATCGCCCAGCAGGCGCGCAGCGAGGCGCTGGCGCACAGCGCCGCCCGGCAGGCCGTCGCCGGCACCCTGCTCGAGCACACGGCCCGCGGGGAACGAGCGCGCATCGCCCGCGAACTGCACGACGTGGTGGCGCACCACATCTCGATGATCGCCGTCCAGGCGGAGACGGCCCGGCTGGCCACCCCGGGCATGCCCGCCGCAGGGGCGCAGCGCCTGTTGCAGATCGGTGATACCGCGCGAGCCGGCCTGACCGAAATGCGACGGCTGCTCGGCGTCCTGCGCGAGGATGCCCAGTCCTCCGCCGCAGACCAGCCAGGTGCGGACCACGGTGGCGTGGATCACCGTGGTGCGGACCGGCATCCCCAGCCCGGCCTGCGACAGCTCAACGAGCTGCTTGACGAGGCGAGGAGCGCCTCGGGCGCGGCCGCCAGGCTGATCGTCTCCGGGCCGCCCGTCACCCTCGATCCCGGCGTCGAACTGGCCGCGTACCGCATTGTGCAAGAAGCCCTGACCAATGCCCGCAGGCACGCGCCGGGCGCGGCGGTCGACGTGGAACTGCGCTACACCAGCGACGCTCTGCGGCTGCGTATCCGTGATAACGGGCCAGGCCCCCCGTTCGCGTCCGCCCTGGCGCCGATCCCGGCGCGGGAAGCCGGCGGTCACGGGCTGGCCGGCATGCGCGAGCGCGCCGCGGCCGCCGGCGGCGGCCAGCAGACCGGCGCCGCCCCGGGCGGCGGCTTCCTGATCGACGCCACGTTGCCGGCCAAGGCGGAGTGACCCGTTGACTAATCCGCCTCGGGCCGTCCGGATCGTCGTCGCCGACGATCACCACGTGGTACGCACCGGCTTCGCTGCGCTGCTGGACACTCAGCCGGACTTCGCGGTGGTCGGCACCGCCTGCGACGGGACCGAGGCGGTGCAGATCTGTCGCGAGCTGTCCCCCGACGTCGTCCTGATGGACGTGCGCATGCCGGTCATGGACGGCATCGAGGCGACCAGGCAGCTCGCCGGATCCGGGCGCCCGGGGCCGCGGATCCTCATCCTGACGACCTTCGACCTGGACCGCTACGTGTACGACGCGCTACGCGCCGGGGCCAGCGGCTTCCTGCTCAAGGACGTCACCGCTGAGCGGCTGTTCGAGGCCGTACGGGTGATCGCGGCGGGCGAGGCCCTGCTCGCGCCGGCCGTCACCCGGCGCCTGATCAGCGAGTTCACCCGCCTGCGTCCTAGGCCCGAGGCCCCGGCCACCGGGGCGCTGGCTACCCTCACCCCGCGCGAGACGCAGGTCTTGCGCCTGGTCGCGGAGGGCCTGTCGAACCCGGAGATAGCCGCCCGCCTGGTCGTCACCGAAGAAACCGTCAAGTCGCACGTGAGCCGCATGCTCGCCAAGCTNNGGGCTGCGCGACCGGACCCAGGCGGTGGTTACCGCATACGAGCTGGGTCTGGTCGTTCCCGGCTCGAGGGATCCCGGACCCGCTCCCGGCTGATCAGCCGCTGCCCTCAGTCGTGGGGCATCGAGCCGCCGATGCCGAGCACGATGGCCTCGCAGAGGACGACAAAGGACAGCGTGGCCCCGTTGAGCACCAGCGTCCCGCCGCCGCTCAAAGTGACGGTCTGGTTGTGACCGCTTCGCATCGTGGCCACGATCTGGTTCGCGAGGTCGGTCAGGTTGACGTTGGCCGGCAACTCATACCCGACATGTGCCGTGGACAGCCCGTTCGCGGTCGGCACATAGATGGAAGGGGCCTGAGGCTCGATGGTCGGCCCGGGCTGGTCGGAGGGCAACTCGAAGACGGCGACGCTGGCGGGTTTCCCGGAGAGCACCAAGGTGGCCTGGGCCGGCGCGTTGACCGGGATGCTCAGCGGCTGTCCGGTCAGCTGCCTGGCCTGGAACGGCTGGGTGGGCCACCACTTGGTCGGGTCACCGTCGATTTGCAGATAACTGGACATGCGTGCTCCTTATGGTGTTCTCGGGTTATCAACGGCCGCGGCCATGGTGACTAGGGGCGTGGCGCCGAGTTCAGTGGCCAGATGACGGCTCGCGGTCAGCGCGCGGTTCGCTTGCTCAGGCCGACCCGCTCGCAGTGCCGCGGCGGCCTCTCGCAGCCGCGCGTAGGCCTCCCAGTAGGGCCGTCCGGCGGCGTGCCAGGTCTGTGCCGCGGCTCGCCATGTCGCGCGCGTATCCCGCCCGAGCCGACGCGCTTCCTCGCCGGCGACCAGCGTGCAGAACGCCGCCAGGTCCGGTTGGCCCGCCCCGTGCTCGGCCACGATGAGCTTGGCTTTCTCGGTGAAGGTGGCGGCCAGGTGGTCCCATCCGTCCGGGATACCCCGGGGCCGGGCCGAGGCCGGCCGCGAGGCCAGGTCGGCGGCGAGGCGCGCGCCGGCGGCGAGCAGCCGGATCTCCTCCTCGGCCAGGTCGGCACCTGATAGGGCGGCGAGCCCGTCGATCACCTCGGAGGCCGCCACGGCCAGGTCATTGGCGGCGAGAGCCTGCTCGGCCAGACAGATGTGCAGCGGCCCGGACAGCCGAGGATCATCCGGGGACTTGCGCAGCGTGGCGGCCAGGTCCGCGGCACGCTCGGCCTGACCTCGGCCCACGGCTAGCTCCAGCTGGAGGAGATGCAGGTAGCGGGTGAAGTTCGTGGGCGACTGGGTCACCAGCTCAGCCAGCAGCCGATCGGCTTCGGCCCACTGGCCGCTCGCGATCAGCGCGGCACTGGCGTTGTTGCCGATGCCGACGGTCATCACCGGCGGCGCGCCCAGCGCGGCGGCCGCGGTCCGGCCTGCCCGCGCGGCCTCGACCGCGTCGGCGAACCGGCTGGCGCAGTACAGCAGGTGAACGCGATTGGCGGCGGCGCGGATGATGTCCTCGACGCTGCCGGCGCGGCAGGCGAGCGTGAACGCCGTCTCTAGATCGGCCAGGCCAGCCTCCAGGTCGCCGTACTGTGCTTCGATGATCCCCAGCGTGGCCAGGCCGTGGGCGTACACGGCGTCCGCGCCGACTTGCTCGGCGACCGCCATGGCCCTGGAAACGTGGGGCAATGCGGCATCGGCCTCGCCGAGGAACACCAGGCGCGTGGCCAGCGCGGCCAGCACGCGCGCCTGAAGTTCGGAGGGCGGCTCGGTTTCAAGCAAGACCAGGGCCTGCTCGGTGACGTCGACGGCTGCGCGGGGATCGCCCATCCCCCACCGGTACCGGCCGAGCCGCTCCAGGCGCCGGGCCCGGTCCACGGGCGCGGCGGCGTCCGATTGGGCCAGTGCGTCCGCGGCCCAGGCGGCGGCCTGCTCTTGATCCCCGGCCCAGCTGGCGGCCCGGGCCGCCTCTTCGAGGAGGTCGGGTCCGCCCTCGGGATGCCGGCCGGCCACGTCGATGGCCAGGGCGTAGTTCTTCTTCGCCTCGGGATAGGCCCGGACCGATACCGCGTGCCGGGCCGCCACCAGGGCGGCAGCCGCCGCCTGATCCGAGCAGCCGGCCAGCTGCCAGTGCCGGGCCAGCAGGCCGGGATCCGAACCGAGCCGGCCAGCGAGTGCTTCGGCCAGGCGCCGGTGCAGGACAGACCGCTTGCTCGGTAGAAGCTGGGCGTAGATGACCTGACGGATCAGCGCGTGCGTGAACGAGTATCTGTCGTCGGCCGCGGCCAGCAGGCCCGACTCCACCCCGGCCCGGGCCGCGGCGAGCAGGCGCGCCTCGGACAGCGTGACGGTCGCGGCGAGCAGTTCGTGGGACATGCCGCCATCGGCCACCGACACCTGATCGACCACCGCGCGAGCCGGGGCGGTGAGCGCGGATGCCTTGGCCAGCACGGCGTCGGTGACGGAGGCAGGCGACTCGCCCGGGCCGGCGTGTGCGAGTTCGCGGGCGTACAGCGGGTTGCCGTCCGCGGCGGCGACCACCGCCGCCACCTGGTCCGGGTCGGCCCCGGCTGGCATCACCGCAACGGCGAGTCCGGCGATCTCGGCATCGGTCAGGCGGCCGAGCCGCAGCCGGGTCACCCGGGGGCGGTGCTCCAGTTCGGTGAGCCACCGCCGGACCGCGTCGGTCAGCTCATCCTCGCGCAACGTACCGACGATCATCACCGGATGCTCCCGCAACCGGACGGCCAGAAAGGCCAGGAGCTCGCGCGAGGACTCATCGGCCCAGTGCAGGTCCTCAAGGACCACCACCACCGGCGACCGGGCGGCCAGGCTGGCGAGCAGCGCGAGCACCCGCACGAACAGGCGGTGCCGGGCCGCGAGCATGTCAGCGGTGCTGTCCTCGGCCAGGAGCCAGTCCGCCTCCTGCCCGAGCGCGGCGACGAAGGGCCCGTAGGCCAGCGCCGCCCCGGCCATCGGCGCCGACTCGCCGACGCGCACCCGCACCCCGTCGGCGGCCGAACGTATCCGGCCGGTCAGCTCCTCCACCAGCCTGGTCTTGCCGATGCCGGCCTCACCGGTGATCAGCACCACCTGCGAACGGCCCGCCCTCACCTGGGCGTAGGCACCGGACATGACGCGCAGCTCCGCTGCCCGTCCCACGATCAGTGGCAGTGCGGGCGCCGGCGGCGGCGGATACACGGGTTCTGGTGATGGCGGCCCGGGGACGGCCTCAGGGACGGCGAGCTCGAAGAGACGAACCGGCCGGTCGAGGTCCTTCAGCCGGCGCTCGCCCAACTCGGCCAGCGCGAATCCGAGCTCTTCCTCCTCGTCCTCGATCAGGGTCTGGGTCGCCTGGGAGATGAGGACCTGGCCGCCGCGGGCGGCGGCGCAGATCCGGGCCGCGCGGTGAACGGCCAGGCCCGTGTAGACGCCCTCGACCGGGGTCGCCTGGCCTGTGTGAATACCCATCCGGACCCGGACGGACAGGCCGGACGGCCACTCGTGGCCGGCCAGCGCCCGCTGCACCGCCAGCGCGCACAAAACGGCCTGCTTGGCGCTCGCGAACGCGACGAAGAACGCGTCGCCTTGCGTGTCGACCTCGTGGCCGGCGTGGCTGGCAATGGCCGCCCGGACCAGGTGCCGGTGGTCGGCCAGCACCTGCGCGTACCGCTCCCGCAGCGCTTTGACCAGCCGGGTCGAGCCCTCGATGTCACTGAACAGGAAGGTGACCGCGCCGCTCGGAAGGCCAGTCATGGAACCGGCCATCGGCATGGGGGCATGGGCCGCCGGCGTAGCATCCCTCCCGACGGCCGACCCGGCAACGGGTGGCTCATCTGCCACATACGAAAGTGTCCTCGCTGCGGGGGACGGTGTCGATACCGCCAACCGCTCAGCCAACGCCGCCGTTTGGCTCGTCGAAATGTCCGCGAGGGCCCATGGTCCGTTCGGATGAAAGATCTCTTTGCCGAACGATCCGTGGTGCGCGCATCCGGGAACCATTGACCTGCGAATAATCCAGATGGAACACTCGCAGTGTTCTTGTGAATACTGAGGGCAACGTTGTTTACGTCTATATCTGGGGTTTTGTCGCCATGACGGAAAGACCAGGGTCAGCCGGGTATGAGCCCGGGCTGTCGCACCAGCCGCCCACGGAGATGGGGCGACGGCAGCCGCAGGCCGACGCCTACCTGCACCAGCCGGTGACGCGTCAGCCGCGGCCGGACGGCGCCCCGCCTCCGTCGGCGTCCCAGGTGGTGCGGCACGGTCCCGGGGTGCCTGGCGTCGCGGCCGCCAGCCAGACCGGGGCGGAGAGCGTCTGGCGGACCGGACGCCCGGACGGGCCGCCGCCGCGTCAGGCCAGGCTGCGGCGGGTGCGCCGGGTGCTGGGTTCGGCGCTGACCGTGATCTTGCTCATCGCGGCCGGGGTGATCGTGTGGCTGCGCTTCTTTCATCACACGCCGTTCCACGTGAGCGCGGTGGCCATCACCCAGCAGACCAAGACCACGTGCGGGGTGGACGTGACCGGGCGGATCGCCACTAACGGCTCGGCCGGGACCATCTCCTACCAGTGGGTGTTCCGGCCCCAGACCCAGGCCCCGCAGCCGCTCAGCCAGTCCGTCACCGCCGGGCAGCACGCCGTCTACGTGACCGTCGCCGTCGAAGGCCAAGGCCACGGCAGCGCCGCCCAGACGGTCACCCTCGACGTCCTCGGCCCGGACACCGGAACCGCGTCGACGGTGGTGAGCATTAACTGCTGATGCAAGGGGGGATCCGCGTGGCGGAATGGGATGTTCCGGGGTATACGGAGCTGGAGACCCTGGGCTCGGGCGGGTTCGGCGACGTGGTGCTGGCCCGGCACGACCGTTCGGGTACCCGGGTCGCGATCAAGTACCTGCGGCAGAACCTGCTGTCCGACGCCCAGTTCACCGCATTGTTCCGCGCCGAGGCCGCCGTGCTGGCCTCGGTGAATGACCCGAATGTGGTCCGGCTGTACGAGTACGTGGAGTCGCGGTACGGCGCGGCGATCGTGATGGAGCTGGTGGACGGGGTCTCGCTGCGCGACATCTTGGTCCGGCAGGGCGCGACCACGGCCGAGGCGGCGCTGGTCGTGCTGCAAGGCTCCCTGCTGGGGCTGGCCGCGGCGCACCAGCGGGGCGTGGTCCATCGGGATTACAAGCCGGAGAACGTGCTGATCAACGGCGATGGCGCCAGCAAGCTGACTGACTTCGGCATCGCGGCCCGGGCCGGGAACAGCCCGGCGCCGGCCGGCACCATGGTCTACGCGTCGCCCGAGCAGTTCGGCGGATCCCCGGCCACCGCGGCGACCGACGTGTACGCGGCCACCGCCACCTTCTACGAGTGCCTGACCGGCCGGCCGCCGTTCACCGGAGAATCCGGCGAACGGCTGCTGTACCGGCACCTGGCCGAGCCCGTCCCGCTGGGGCCGGTGCCCGAGCCGCTGCGGCCGCTGGTGGCCGCCGGGATGGCCAAGGACCCCGGCGACCGCCCGGCCGACGCGATCACCTTCGTTGCGAAACTCAACACCATCGCCGTGGGGGTCTACGGCCGCGACTGGCAGCAGCGCGGCCGGTCGCAGCTGGGCCAGGCGGCGCTGGTGCTGGCGGCGCTGTGGCTATCCGGTGCCCCGCGGGCGCTCCAGGGCAGCGGCGTGGAGCGGATCTCTTTGTTCCGGCGGATCACGGGACTCCGGGTGGCCATCGCGATCGGCGTCGGCGCCGTGGTCGCGGCGAGCACGGCGCTGGCCCTCAGCGGGCCGGACCCGCGCACCTCGGCCCACTCCGTGGCCGCGGTACAGCAGATCTCGCTCCAACTGTCCTCACCGTCGGCGTCGCGATCCTCGCCGAAGGCCGCCAGGTCCTCGACGTGGCCGGCCGCGCTGGCGACGTCCAAGCCGTCGACCCTGCTGCCGACGGCGTCGCCCTCGTCCTCGCCGAAGCCCACGCGGTCCGGCAAGCCGTCACCCAAGCCTTCGCCGAAGCCGTCTCCGTCCGCATCGCCGTCGCCCTCGCCGTCGCCCTCGCCGTCGCCCTCGCCGTCTGTCACGCTGCATCCGCCCGCCCCGCCGCCGTCCTCGTCCCCACCGCCGAACAGGAGACCCTCGCCTGGCTGAGCTTGGCCGACGGCGTCCGGCGGTCCCGACGAGTGTGGAACGGGATGGCACGGGATGGACCGCCTCCGTTGTGCAGGCCAATGACCGACACCGGTCAAGGAGCCTGCCGGAGCGGCCATGCTGATTCGTTATCAGCGCCATTGACCTGCAAAGACCGTGATGTGACACACTTATCGGTGACGTTCAGGCCTGGGCTGTATCACGGCTGAGGCTTCCCCGACCGTACAGACACAAGCGCTTCGCCACTTGACCGGAAGAAGGGCCAGATGGGGGAAGGGTCATCGGGGCCACCTAGGGTACCGGGGCAGGAACCTGTCACCCAGCCCAGCCCAG
>PLIQ01000195.1:25221-29900 GCA_003140115.1 Actinomycetota bacterium
CGGATGTGCTGCGATACGGCCCGGGGGTTCCCGCGAGCCAGGCCGGGGTGGCGGCGGAGAGCGTCTGGCGGACCGGCCACCGGGCCGGGCCGCCGCCGCGCCAGGGCAGGTTGCGGCGGGTGCGCCGGGTGCTGGGTTCGGTGCTGACCGTGATCTTGCTCATCGCGGCCGGGGTGATCGTGTGGCTGCGCTTCTTCGATCACTCACCGTTCCACGTGAGCGGGGTACACATCACCCAGGTGACTAAGACCACCTGCGGGGCAGACGTGACCGGGCGGATCGCCACTAACGGCTCGGCCGGGACCGTGTCCTACCAGTGGGTGTTCCGGCCGCAGACCCAGGCCCCGCAGCCGCTCAGCCAGTCCGTCACCGCCGGGCAGCACGCCGTCTACGTGACCGTCGCCGTCCAGGGTCAGGGTCATGGCAATGCGACGCAGCAGGTCACGCTCGACGTCCTGGGCCCGGACACCGGAACCGCGTCGACGGTGGTGAGCATTAACTGCTGACACAGACCAGCTGACGAGCCAAAAAGGGGGGGTAGATCGGCATGCCGGAATGGGACGTTCCCGGGTTCACCGGGCTCCGGACGCTAGGCTCGGGCGGGTTCGGTGATGTGGTGCTGGCCCAGCACGATGGCTCGGGCACCCTGGTCGCGATCAAGTACCTGCGGCAGAACCTGCTGTCCGACGCCCAGTTCACCGAATTGTTCCGCGCCGAGGCCGCCGTGCTGGCCACCGTGGATGATCCCCACGTGGTCCGGCTGTACGAATACGTCGAATCGCCGTCGGGGGCGGCGATCGTGATGGAGCTGGTGGACGGGGTCTCGCTGCGGGAGATCCTGGTTCGGCAGGGCGCGACCACGGCCGAGGCGGCGCTGGTCGTGCTGCAAGGCTCCCTGCTGGGGCTGGCCGCGGCGCACCAGCGGGGCGTGGTGCACCGGGACTACAAGCCGGAGAACGTGCTGATCAACGGGGACGGCGCCAGCAAGCTGACCGACTTCGGCATCGCGGCCCGGGCCGGGGACAGCCCGATCCCGGCCGGCACCATGGTCTACGCGCCGCCCGAGCAGTTCGGCGGATCCCCGGCCACCCCGGCCAGCGACGTGTACGCCGCCACCGCCACCTTCTACGAGTGCCTGACCGGCCGGCCGCCGTTTACCGGAGACACCGCCGAGCGGCTGCTGTACCAGCACCTGGCCGAGCCCGTCCCGCTGGAGCCGGTCCCGGAGCCGCTGCGGCCGCTGGTGGCCGCCGGGATGGCCAAGGACCCCGGCGACCGCCCCGCCGACGCGAGCACCTTCGTCACCGAGCTCGCCGCGATCGCGGCGGGTACCTACGGCCCGGACTGGGAGCAGCGGGGGCGGTCGCACCTGGGCGAGGCGGCACTACTGCTGGCCGCGCTGTGGCCAGCCGGCGGGCCGCCCGCCCTGCAGGGTTCGGCCGTGGAACGGATCGACCTGTCCGAGGGTGGCCAGGGGGTCCAGGGGGTCCAGGGCGCTGTGGCGGCCGGGGAAGCCCGCCATCTGTGGCACGTGCTGCACGTCAAGCACCTCAGGCACGTCAAGCACCTGCGCGCGGTCATCCTCGCCGCCATGGTGCTCGCCCTGCTGGCGGCCGGCACGGCTGTGGCCGCCACGAGTATTCATAAGGCCGGCGGCCCTCCAGACCATCCGGCCGCAGCGGTGCACCTCGTCACGCTGCAGCCGCCGCCGTCCTCAGCATCACCGTCGCTGTCCTCGTTGCCGAAGCCGAAGAAGGCCAAGAAGGCAAAGAAGGCCTCGCCAGTCCCATCGGCCGCACCGACGACGCTGCTACCTGCCCCAGCGCCATCCTCGACCTCGGCTTCGCCGAAGCCGTCCCCGTCGTCCAAGCCGTCACCTTCGCCTTCCCCATCCCCATCCCCGTCGCCTTCCCCGTCGCCTTCGCCTTCACCATCTCCGTCGCCGACGATCACCCTGCATCCGCCCTCGCCGCCGCCTTCCTCGCCGCCGCCAACCACGCCGCCACCGGGCCGCTGAGGTCGNNCCGGGCCGCTGAGGTCGGTGCCGGGCCGCTGAGGTCGGTGCCGGGCCGCTGTGGTCGGTGCCGGGTTAGCCGGGCGTCGTTGGCCGGGCGCCGAAACGGGTGACGACGGAGGCGGCGATGCCCGCCGCGAACTCCGCCGCGGCGATCAAGTCCGTGATCTGCGGGTCCGGGGCGCCCGCGAGCCACCGGCTCATGAAGGCACCGCAGAACGCGTCGCCGGCGCCGGTGGTGTCCCGCGCCTGCGCGGGGTGGGCCGCGACGCGGACCGGGGCCTGCCCCGGCACCGCCACCATGGCGCCCGCGGCGCCCAGTTTCAGCGCCACGACGCGGTAGTGCCTGGTGAGGCGGGTTGCCATCGTGGCCGGATCCGCCTGGCCGACCAGGACGGCGGCCTCGTCGCGGTTGGGGAAGCAGACCGCGGCGCCGTCGGTCCAGTGCAAGAACGCCCCGGGTTCCATCCGGGCCAGGAAGGCGGCCGAGCCGGGATCGATGGTAACGGCCAGATCGCGGGACCGGGCCTGAGCGAGCAGCCAGAGTGCTACCTCGAGCAGCGGCGGCTCGCAGAACGTATAGCCGGTCAGGTGCAGGACGTCCGCGTCGTCCAGCAGGCGGACCGGAAGGTCGTCTTTCCGGAGATTGTGGTTCGCGGCCCGGTCGGTGAACATGGTCCGCTCCCCGTCGGGAGCCACCATGATGACGATCGAGCCGGTGTCCGCCGCCGGGTCGACGGCCAGGTGGGCGCGGACGCCGACCCTGGTCAGCTCGTGCCGGTGATAGGCCTCGTCACCAGCGCCGACCCGGCCGGCGAAGGTGACCCCGGCGCCGAGATGGGCCATCCAGGCGGCCTGGTTGGCCGCGGCGCCACCTGGGCGAGCCCGGATCTCGGCCGGGGTGTCACTGTCCGGCGTGATGCCGTCCAGCGGCTTGACCAGGACGTCATTGATCACGTCACCGCAGACCAGGATCCGCCGGCCGACGGTCAGCGGGGCTCACCAGTCCGTATGGCCCACGACGTCGCGATCTGACCTGCGAGCTCGATGTTGCCGCGCGCAATGGTCAGGTTCACCTCGACGCTCGCCCCGCCGGTCACCTGCTGGATGCGGTCGAGCAGAAACGGGCTGACCGCCTTGCCGCGGATGCCCTGTTCGGCCGCGAGGGCCAGGGCCTCCCCCATGGCGTTGTCGAGCACGCCGGGGTCCAGCTGCAGCGCGGTCGGCAGCGGGTTCGCCACGAGCAGGGCGGATGACTCGCCGAACGCGTCCCTGGCCGCCATGATGTCGGCGATCTCGTCCGGGGAGTCGACGCGCCAGTCCAGGTCATAACCGGAGTCCGACAGCCAGAAGGCCGGGAACCGCGAGGTCTGGTAGCCGACGACCGCCACGCCGAGCGTCTCGAGCCGCTCCAAGGTGGCCGGGATGTCCAGGATCGACTTGACTCCGGCCGAGACGACCGTGATCGGCGTCCGGGACAGGACGGTCAGGTCGGCGGACTCGTCGAAGGTCTCGGCCGCGCCGCGGTGCACGCCGCCCAGGCCGCCGGTGGCGAACACCCGCAACCCGGCCCGCGCGGCGAGCACGGACGTGGCCGCGACCGTGGTACCGCCGGTCACCTTGCGGGCCATCGCGATGGCGATGTCCCGGCTGCCGATCTTGACCACCGAGTCATCAGCCGCGATGCGCTCCAGGTCTTTGGCCTCAAGGCCGACCTTCGGCACACCGTCGACAAGCGCGATGGTGGCCGGGGTCACGTTCTGGGCCTCGAGGATCTCCTCGAACCGTTGCGCGGCGGCCAGGTTGTCCGGACGCGGGAGGCCGTGCGAGATGATCGTGGACTCCAGCGCGACTACTGGTTGGCCGGCCGCGAGCGCGGCGCTGACCCTCGGGGACACCTCAACCAGGGAAGACGGCACGGCACGATTGTCTCATTGCCAGGCTGCGCATGGTCAGTAGGCCGCGGACGAGCCCTCCAGAGCCCGCTGCCACGACTCCGGGACGTGGTCGCCGCGGTCCGGCTCGGCCGCCGCCGGACCGACAACGACGACGGGACACGGGGCGGCACGCAAGCACGCCCGGATGACGGGACCGGCCCCGCCGTACGGATCCGGTCGGTGTGCGGTACGGCCGAGGACCAGCATGTCAGCCTCGCCCGCATGGTCGAGCAGGACGCGCGCCGCGAGCCCCTCGCTGATCTCGGTCTGCACGCTGACCCCGGGATACAGGCCGATCGCCTCGCTCACCGACTGGCGCAGCACCTCACGGGCGGCACCGCATAGCTGGCGACCTGATGACATGCGGCCTCCAGCGCGAGGACCGCGTGGACCTCGGCGGGATGCATGCTGGCTTCCCGGCAAGCCCATCTCAGAGCGGCCACGGACTCCGCCGAGCCGTCGACACCGACCACGATGCGCCGAACACCGGGATCTATTGCCATGACGAATTCCTATTCCTACCCGGTCGGCACCTCTGACGCTCGCGTCCGTCCCGCCACAGCCGGACCGTCAGGGTTTTTAATTCTTGGCTGACAGTTTCCGATGGTAAACCGGTACACGGTCCCGTGACGAGGGGGGGTGGCCGCTTTTTGCAGCGTAATGTGGCCGCGTTGATACTCTAGGGTCATAGGGTCGTTATTAGCGATATCCCGGACGTTTGGTACTAA
>PLIQ01000115.1 GCA_003140115.1 Actinomycetota bacterium
ACGCACAATTGTTGCGTATGGAGATATGAGTTGCTTAGTATGCAACGAGGTGGCGTTGGACGCGGAGCCAGGGCGGGAGTACGTGCTCACGCTGTCGTGCCCGGACAAGCCGGGGATCGTGTACGCGGTGGCCAGCTTCCTGGTCCAGCACTCCGGGAACATCCTGGCCAGTCAGCAGTACGGGGAGAGCCCGGACGGGCGGTTCTTCATGCGGGTGCACTTCACCGTGCCGCCGCCCGGCCTGCCGCTGGCCGGCCTGGAGCGTGACTTCTCCTGGGTGGCCGAGGCGTTCCACATGTCCTGGCAGCTGCACGACCTGGCCGCGCGGGTGCGCACCCTGATCATGGTCTCCCGGCTCGGCCACTGCCTGAACGACCTGCTGTTCCGGTGGAAGACCGGAGCGCTGCCGGTGGACGTGGCGGGCGTGGTCTCCAACCACGACGACTTCGCCGAGCTGGCCGAGTCCTACCGGATCCCGTTCCACCACTTCCCGGTCACGCCGGACACCAAGGCGGCGGCCGAGGCCGCCCTGCTCGACCTCATCGGCGACACGAAAGCCGACCTGATCGTGCTGGCCCGGTACATGCAGATCCTGTCCGGCGAGGTCTGCAAGCGGGTCGAAGGCCGGATGATCAACATCCACCACTCGTTCCTGCCGAGCTTCAAGGGCGCCAAGCCCTACCATCAGGCCTACGCGCGCGGCGTCAAGCTGGTCGGCGCCACCGCGCACTACGTGACGCCCGACCTGGACGAGGGGCCGATCATCGAGCAGGACGTGATCCGGGTCGATCACACCCTGCCGCCCGAGCGGCTGGCCGAGGCCGGCCGCGACGTCGAGGCCCAGGTCCTGGCGCGCGCGGTGACCTGGCACGCCGAGCACCGGGTACTGCTCAATGGCGACCGGACCGTAGTCTTCCACTGAACAGCGCCTACGGGTGGAGCACAGCATGACGATTAGCGTCTTCGACCTGTTCAAGGTCGGCATCGGCCCGTCGAGCTCGCATACGGTCGGGCCGATGAAGGCGGCCCGGATGTTCGCCGTGGGCTTGCGCGATGACGGCCTCATGCCGCAGGTCCAGACGGTGCGGGTCTACCTGTACGGGTCGCTCGGCCTGACCGGCAAGGGACACGGCAGCGACAAGGCCGTCCTGCTCGGGCTCGAGGGCGAACAGCCGGCCACCGTCGACGTCGACACGATCCCGGCGCGCCTGGACGCCATCGCGCAGCACCAGACGCTGCGGCTGCTCGGCGAGCACGAGATCGGCTTCACCGTCGCCGAGCATTTTGAGTTCAACCGCAAGAAGAAGCTCAGCTACCATCCGAACGGCATGCGTTTCACCGCCCACGATCAGGGCGGGACGCTGCTCCGCGAGCGGGCCTACTACTCGGTAGGCGGCGGCTTCGTGGCCGACGAGACGGACGCCGGGCCGATCTCGCCGACCCCAGACACTTGTGTCCTCCCCTACCCGTTCTCCACCGCCGGCGAGCTGCTGGCCCAGGCCCAACGCACCGGGCTGCCCGTGTCCGGGGTCATGCTCGAGAACGAGAAGGCCCTCGGCCGCACGGCCGCGCAGGTCGAGGCGGACCTGGGCGACCTGTGGCAGGTCATGCAGGCCTGCGTGCGGCGCGGCTGCGCCACCGACGGGCTGCTCCCGGGCGGGCTGAAGATCGCGCGCCGGGCGCCGCGCCTGTTCCGGCAGCTCACCTGCGAGCCGAGCACCGACGACCCGCTGCGGGCCATGGACTGGGTCACGCTGTACGCGCTGGCCGTCAACGAGGAGAACGCGGCCGGCGGGCGGGTCGTCACCGCGCCGACCAACGGCGCAGCCGGAATCATCCCCGCCGTACTGCACTACTACGAACGGTTCGTGCCCGGCGCGTCGCCGCGCGGCGTGACGCGGTTCCTGCTCACCGCGGCGGCGATCGGCGTGCTGTTCAAGGAGAACGCGTCCATCTCCGGTGCCGAGGTCGGCTGCCAGGGCGAGGTCGGGTCGGCCTGCTCGATGGCGGCGGGCGCGCTGGCCGAGGTGCTCGGCGGCACGCCGGAGCAGGTGGAGAACGCCGCGGAGATCGGCATCGAGCACAACCTGGGGCTGACCTGCGACCCGATCGGCGGGCTGGTCCAGGTGCCGTGCATCGAGCGGAACGCGGTGGCGTCCATGACCGCCATCAACGCGGCCCGCATCGCGCTGCGCGGCGACGGGCGGCACTTCGTCTCGCTCGACAAGGCGATCAACACCATGCGCATCACCGGCCGCGACATGCTGGATAAGTACAAGGAGACATCGCGGGGCGGCCTGGCCGTCAACGTCATAGAGTGCTAGCCCATGGGAGCGTTCGAGCTGTTCCGCGGCGACGCGCTCGACGCCTACCGGACCTGGCCCGCTCCCGCCACGATCATCAGCGACGGCGCCTACGGCGTGCGCGGCTTCCACGGCGACACGACCGGAGCGGACGCGCTCCCGGACTGGTACCGGCCGCACATCGCGGGCTGGACCGCGGCCGCCACCCCCGCGACCACGCTGTGGTTCTGGAACACCGAGATCGGCTGGGCCAGTGTGCACCCGGTGCTGGCCGCACACGGCTGGGACTACGTCCAGCTGGTCGTCTGGGACAAGGGCCTGGCCCACATCGCCGGCAACGTGAACGGCCGGACGATCAGGCAGTTCCCGGTCGTGACCGAGGTGTGCGCGTTCTATCAGCGCAGGCTCACCCTGCCCGGCCCCACCGGGGACGCGCCGGCCAAGGAGTGGGTACGGAACGAATGGACCCGGTCCGGGCTGCCGCTATCTCGGGCCAACGAGGCCTGCGGGGTGAAGAACGCGGCGACCCGTAAGTACCTGACCAAGGACTGGCTCTGGTACTGGCCGCCGGGTGAGATGACCGAACGGCTGGCCGCCTACGCGAACGCGCACGGCCGGCCGTCCGGCTGGCCGTATTACTCGCTGGACGGGGAGCGCCCGGTCACCGCGAAGGAATGGGACGCGCTGCGCTACCGCTGGCGGCACGCGCACGGCCTGACCAACGTCTGGTCCCGCCGGCCGCTGCACGACACCGAACGGCTGAAGGGCACGCTGCGCCGAGCCGCCCCCCGGGTCTACAACCCCACGGCGGCGAGTTCGGCGCACCTGAACCAGAAGCCGCTGGAGTTCATGGAGCGCCTGATCGCGGCGGTGACCGAGCCCGGCGACGTGATCTGGGAGCCGTTCGGCGGCCTGTGCTCTGCCTCCCTCGCCGCGGTCACGCTGGGCCGCCGCGCGTTCGCCGCGGAGACCGACCCGGCCTTCGCCGACCTCGCCGCGGCGCGCGAGGCAGCCAGCCCGCGGCCCGAGGTTGCTGACGGCGCGGCTGATCAGCGAGAGTGGCCAAGTGGACAGTCAGCGATGGGATGAACGCTATTCGGCGACCGGGTTCGTATGGGCCACGGGACCGAATCAGTTCGTCGCGGCCGAACTGGCTAGCCTGCCGCCCGGACGTGCGATCGACCTGGCCGCGGGCGAGGGGCGCAACACCGTCTGGCTGGCCGAGCGCGGCTGGCGGGTGACCGCCGTGGACTTCTCCCGGGTCGGGCTGGACAAGGGCCGCGCGCTGAGCGCGACCCGCGGCGTGGCCGGGACCCGGATCGACTGGATCGTCGCGGACCTGTGCGACTACCGGCCGGAGCCCGGCGCCTACGACCTCGCGCTCATCGCCTACCTCCAAGTCAGCCCGAAGGTGCGAGCCGGTGTCCTGGCCCGGGCCGCCGCCGCGCTCGCTCCGGGCGGCACGGCGTTCGTCGTGGCCCACGACCTGACCAACCTCACCGAGGGAACGGGCGGGCCACAGGACCCGGAGGTGCTGTACACCCCCGAGGCGGTCCGTGCGGAGTTGCCGGGGCTGCGCATCCTGCGGGCCGAGCGGGTACGCCGCACCGTGGCGCGGGAGGACGGCCCGGCGACCGCGATCGACACCCTGGTCCACGCGGTCCGCGAGGCCTGACGGGTCAGGCGATCTTGCGCGCGCCGGGGCCGGGCACCGGAGTGATCTCCCGGGCNNGGCCGACCGCGTGCCGGTCGCCAAACTCCATCAGTGCCACCAGCACCGGGTAAAGGTCCATGCCCTTCTCGGTCAGCCGGTACTCGTACCGGCGGCGCTGGCCGTTTTCCTGATAGGGGACCTTGCGCAGCAGGCCCTCGTCGACCAGGTGGGCCAGCCGGTCGCTGAGCACCTGCCGGGGCATCCCGGTTCGGCGCTGCATATCCGCGAAGCGGCGTACGCCGTTGAAGGCCTCACGGAGCACGAGGAACGTCGGGCGCTCCCCGATGAGTCCCACGGTCGCGCCGATGGCGCAGTTGGCCGAGTCATAGTCCAGGATCCACGCACGTCCCATACTCGTATGCTAAATCTATTTGACAGACTCAGCAATCCGGGGGGATGCTGGGTTCGTGAACCGAACCCAGGCACCCGGGTCCGGGTGGGCCTGCGGCCGCGCCGCTGTCGCGATCCGGCAGGTGCGTCCGGAGCAGGACCTGCCCGCGCTCAGCGACTTCTTCGGCGGACTGTCCACGCACACCCGCTACCTGCGCTTCTTCGGCCCCGTCACACCGGGCGCGGCACTGCTCCGGACGCTGGCCGGCTGTCCCGGCAACGTCGACGCCCTGGTCGCGGTCCGGGGCGGCGTCATCGTGGGGCACGCCATGGCCGTGGACCGGGTCGAGCCCAAGGACCCCCGGGGCACCCCGGTGACCGACATCGGCGTGGTGGTGGACGACGCCTGGCAGGGCCGTGGTGTCGGCGCGGCGCTGATGCGCGCGATCGTCACCGGGGCCAAGGCCCGGGGCGTGGCCGTGCTGGAGATGGACGTGCTGGACGGCAACCGCCACGTCCTGGCCATGGTCACCGGGCACTGGCCGGCGGCGCGGGTCGAACACACTGCGGACGGGCTGGCTATCCGGGTCAGGTTGCCGCAGGCCAGCGTGACCCCGGCGGCGGTCATGTCGCACCTGGCCCTCGGGCAGAACCGCCAGGGTCGGCGTCAACTACGAAACCTGGGGTAGTCAAAGGCCACGCAGACGACACCTAAGGCGGCGCCGACGTGTGGCATATGCTCGAACACCGTGAGATGAAACGCCTGGCCCGTGGCCGGGCGGCGGCCCCGTACGGCCCGCGGCCGCGACCCGCCCGGCCGGCCGGGATCGACCTGCTCCCGCAGATCAAGCACATCGTGGTGCTGATGATGGAGAACCACTCCTACGACAACTACCTCGGGATGCTGTCCGGCCGCGGCGACGGGTTCCCGCTGGCGCCCGACGGACAGCCCGACGTGTTCAACGACACGGCCGATGGGGAGACCATCCGCGCCTTCCCGCTGCCGTCCACCGTCCAGCACCAAGGCGTGCCGTCCCAGAGCTGGCACGCGACCCACCAGCAGTGGGGCGAGGGGAAGTGCGACGGGTTCGTGACCAGCGCGCAGGAGGTGCAGGCCGAGGCCCGAGCCGACACCGCGGCGGACCCCGTCGATACCGCGCCCGAAACGGCCACGGTCGGCCTGGGCTACTGGTCCGAACGGGACCTGCCGTTCTACTACGGGCTGGCCCGGACGTTCCCGCTGGCCGATCGCTGGTTCAGCTCGTGCCTGGGTCCGACCTTTCCCAACCGCCGGTTCCTGATCGCGGGCACCGCGCGCGGCCTGATCGACGACTCGCCGTACGACCTGCTCGACTATCCGCCCGCCGGGACCATCTTCGACCTGCTGACCGAGCACGGAATCTCGTGGGCCGACTACCACCCGGTGGCCAGCGGGCAGCCCCAGTGGCGGCACTACGCCCGGCACAGCCGCAAGATGACCGGACGCCGCCTGCGCTCCGCGGTCCGGGCCCTGCCCGCGGTATCTCAGGGCGCGCATAAGGACATCCAGTTCACCGCGGACGTCTTCCCGCTCGGGATCGGCCGGTACATGCAGCACGTCCGCGGCCTAGACCAGTTCTTCGCCGACGCCGCCCGCGGCACGCTGCCGGCGTTCAGCATCGTGGACCCGGACTTCGGGGCCTATTCGGAGGAGAACCCGCAGGACATCAGGAAGGGCGAGAGCTTCGCCGCCGAGGTGATCAACCGGGTCATGAACGGCGCCGGCTGGCCGCACACCGTGCTGATCTGGGTCTACGACGAGCACGGCGGGTACTACGACCACGTGCCGCCGCCGCCGGCGATTCCGCCCGACGACGTCGAGGGGCGCAGCGCCATCGGCAGCCCGAACGCGCTGACCAGCTGCCTGCGGGTGGTGGCTCCCGGCCTGGTCCAGAGCAAGGAGAACCTGAACCAGGGGCCGCAGCGGTACGACCGGTACGGGTTCCGGGTCCCGGCCGTGATCGTGTCGCCGTACGCGCGGGCCGGCTACGTCTGCTCGCAGACCTTCGACCACACCTCGGTGCTTAAGCTGGTCCAGGAGAAGTGGAACCTGCCCGCGCTGACCGCGCGGGACGCCGCGGCCCGGGCGCCGCTGGACGCGCTCGACCTGACCGGCGAGCCCGCGTTCCTCAAGCCCCCGGTGCTGCCCGAGCCCAGCCTCCGGTGGGGTACGTGGCAGGCATTAGGCCTCGATGAGCACGACCACCCCGACATCCGGGCCTGGTCGCAGGCGCTCCGCCAGACCGGCCGCCCGATAATCCCGGAGCTGTCCGACGACCTGGCCCTGTCCGATGCCGCGCAGTGGTCCGCCCTGGCCGACGGCTGGCGCACCGGCCTCACCATGCCGGACCGCGCGGTCCTCGCCGCAGACCAGGACCGCACCGCAGCCAGCAGCGTCCGGGAGGCCGGCAGCGAACAGGTCTTCGCCGACCTGTGGACCGGTCGTTCCGCCGGAACCGTGAGCCGCACCTACCTGACCACCGTCGCCCCCGGCGGTGTAACCCTGATCTCGGCGGCACCCGCCTAGTACTGCTCGAATCCCCAGTTCAGCACCTTGGTGGCGACCGGCCCGGTGTCGGAGATGTCGTTTCCAGGCGTGCCCAGCGTCACCCCGATCAGCGTCACCCCGCCCCGGGTCGCCTCGAACAGCAGGCAATTCTCCGCCGCCTTCGTGTCCCCCGTCTTGATCCCGATCGCCCCCGCGTACGTCCCGATCAGCGGATCGGTGTTCTGCCACTGGTAGGCGTGGTGCCCGTCCCCGGCCGCAAGTGAGTAACTGGCCTGCCCGACGATGTTCCGGAACACCCCGTATCTCATCGCGTGCCGCCCCAGCGTGATCAGGTTCGCCGGCGTTGACCAGGTGGAGTGCTCCGTCGGCCACGGCAAGCCGTCGAAGTTCGAGAAGTACGTATCGCTCAGGCCCATCTGCCGCGCCTCGGCGTTCATCTTGGCGATAAACGCATCCAGNNGGAATCAGCCCCGCCGTGCTCGGCTGATCCTGCTTCTTGAGGTATCCGACCACCGACTTCGGCACCGTGATCACCTGGTTCAGGTTTCCCGCCCTGATCACCACCAGCGCCGTCATGACCTTCACGATGCTGCCGATCGGCCGTTCGGTATCGAGCCCGTCGCTCCACAAGATCTGTCCGGTCGCGGCATTAGCCAGCGCCCCCGCCTTGATCCGTATCCCGGTGGGCCCGGAGCTCGCCGCGGTCCGGCTGGCGGCGGCCGCGGCGTTCGGCGCCATGGTGCTGGCCGAGACCGGTATGGCAACAGCGCCCGCCAGCGCGAGGGCGGCCAGGACGATCAGGAGCGCTTTGATTGCGTTCGGAATCGATGACCTCGGCACGGCAACCTACTCTAGGGCGGTCCCGCGTTCCTAGCCCCGGACTTGACCTGCTTGGAAGCGAATCTGCAGGCAGCGTCCATGGATGCGGTCGTAATCGTAGACCGGTGCCGTACCAGCGCTGCCACGACGAGCGTGATGACGTGCCCGGGGCAGACCAGGGTACAACCGGGGGATGTCACGGGCGCGACCCGTCCGCGCGATCCGCGATCCTGACACAGTACCGGCTATTCCGCTGGTGCGGAGATGGGTCGTTGGCGGCGAATCCGGGCCGGAGCCGACCGGTCCAGCCATCCGTCGCCGACAACCCAGTCCAGGAAGGTGGAAATTATGTCCGACGAAACTGACATCCGTCCCTTCCGGGTCGAGATGCCCGGCGAAGCGATCGCGGAGCTTCGGCGGCGCATCGCCGCGGTGCGCTGGCCCTCCGAGGAGCTGGTCAAAGACCGGTCACAGGGCGTGCAGCTGGCGACGATCCAGGAACTCGCCCGCTATTGGACGACCGATTACGACTGGCGCAAGTGCGAAGCGAGGCTGAACGCGCTGCCGCAGTTCAAGACCGAGATCGACGGCGAAGACATTCACTTCATCCACGTGAAGTCGCCGCACGCCGACGCGTTGCCGCTGATCATCACGCACGGCTGGCCCGGCTCGGTGATTGAGCTGCTCGAGGTCGTCGGTCCGCTCACCGACCCGACCGCGCACGGCGGGCGCGCCGAGGACGCGTTCGACCTGGTGCTTCCCTCGCTGCCCGGCTACGGCTTCGCCAGCGAGCCGGCCGAGGTGGGCTGGGACCCCGGCCGCGTCGCGCGCGCCTGGGCGGAGCTGATGCACCGCCTCGGCTACACCCGCTATGTCGCCCAGGGCGGCGACCAGGGCGCCGCCGTCACCGACACGATGGGCGGCCAGGCACCCGAGGGGCTGCTCGGCATCCACCTGAATTTCCTCAGGCAGGCGCTGGGCAACGCCGGTGCCCTGCCCGCGGACTCCGAAGAGGAACGCGCCGCGGTCGCCGCGCTCAACACCTTCAAGACGAGCGGCTTCGGCTACTTCCTGGAGCAGACCAATCGGCCGCAGACGATCGGCTACGCCCTGCTGGATTCACCGGTCGCGCTTGCGGCCTGGATGCTCGACCACGACACCGACAGTTATTACAAGATCTCCCGCGCGTTCCTCGACGGCCAGCCCGCGGGCAATCTCACCCGGGACCACATCCTCGACAACATCACGCTGTACTGGCTGACCGGCACCGGCGCCTCGGCAGCGCGCTCGTACTGGGAGGGCGGACAGGCCGCAGTTCGTACGGCCGGCCACGCTCCTTCGGAGGTCAAACTCCCGGTCGGCTTCACCACGTTCCCCGGTGAGATCTTCCGGGCCCCGCGCAGCTGGGTCGAGAAGCTCTACCCCCACGTCAGCTACTTCCACGAGGCCGACCGGGGCGGTCACTTCGCGGCCTGGGAGGAGCCGCAACTGTTTTCAGAAGAAATCCGCGCGGGCTTCCGGCCACTCCGCTAGATGACTGCACCAGGGAAGGGAGGATCCCNNTGACTCTGATGCGACTGGGCTGCGCCGACAGGTAGGCCTGTCGTTGCGCGCCCTGGGTTCGGATCTGGATGCCCTCGATGAGGCGGTGGCAGCCAGGTTCGGGTTGCACCGGACCGACCTGCGCTGCCTGGAGATCGTGGCGCGGGGCGGGCCGTTGTCCGCGGGTGCGCTGGCCGAGCAGGCCGGGTTGAGCACGTCGGCGGTGACCAGCGTGATCGACCGGGTGGAACGGTCAGGGGACTTGCGCCGGCTCAGCGACCCCCAAGATCGCAGGCGGGTACTGGTGGAGGTCACCGAGTTGGGGCGCCAGCGGGGGCGGGCGGCGTTCAGCGGACTGCAGGAGGGTACCGATCAGCTCTTGCACCGGTACTCCCCGGAGGAGTTGCGGCTGCTCGGCGGGTTCGTGGAGGAGGTCAGGGCCGTGGTTACCCGGCAGGCCGCCGAGGCGGCGTCGGCCGCTGCCACGGCCCGCGGGCAGAGGTCAGCCAGGCGGGCCGGGCGATGACTGGCTTCTTGCGGCTGGAGCTCGCGCGGAGCTTCCGCGACCCGCGCTACCTGGTCCTGGCCATCGCCGCGCCGGTCGGTTTTTACCTGCTTTTCGCCGGCATCTTCACCGGCCGCGGCACGAGTGAGGGTCAGCTGCCCGCCCAGGTGGAGATCATGGTAGCGATGGCGACATTCGGAGCCATGTGGGGCGCGTTGTCGGCTACGGCCCCGCGGCTCGCCCGGGACCGGGAGAGCGGCTGGCTGCGGGCCCTCGAGGTCACCCCGCTGACGGCGGGCCGGGTACTGGCCGCGCGCATCGTAGCCGGTGCCGCGGTTGCCCTCCCCGCGATCGCCGCCGTGGCGGTCACTGCCGTGCTGGCCCATCACGTCCGGCTGGACGCNNGCTGACCAGCTCCACGACTGCCTATGCGCTCACCACGGCGCTGTACTTTGCCCTGGCCGCACTGGGCGGCCTGTGGGTTCCCCCGGCGCAGTTCTCGCCGGCGCTGCGGCACATCGCCGCGACCTTGCCGTCCTACAACCTGGCCGACCTCGGCTGGCGGGTGGCCGGCGGGTCGGCACCGTCGCTTCGCGCCGGGCTCATCCTGGCTGGCTGGACCATCGGGCTGGCCGCGCTCGCGCTGGCCGCCGGCGTGCGCCGGCCCCGCCGCAGCCGGGGCGCCCTGTTCCCCGGCCCGCCCGCGGGCGAGGTCGTCAGCCTGAGCCAGCTGTCCAAGTGCTACGGGCCGGTGCGCGCGCTCGACGGGATCGAACTGGGGATCCGCCGGGGGACCACGGTGGCGCTGCTGGGACCCAACGGCGCAGGCAAGTCCACGGCCATCGAGTTGCTGCTCGGATTGCTCGATGCCGATCATGGCTCGGCCTTCCTGTTCGGGTCCTCCCCCGGCCAGGCCATCGCCGCGGGCCAGGTCGGCGCGATGCTGCAAGACACCAAGCTGATGAGCGGGGTGAGCGTAGGGGCGCTGCTGCGCGTCATCCGGGGCGTCTACCCGCATCCGGCCGAACTGCCAACGCTGATCCAAGCCGCCGGGATCGACGGGCTGCTCCGGCGCCGGACAGATCAGCTCTCCGTCGGGGAGAGCCAGCGCGTCCGCTTCGCGCTCGCTGCCTGCGGAGATCCCCAGCTGATCGTGCTTGACGAGCCAACCGTGGCCATGGACGTCCGGGCCCGTGAAGCGTTCTGGAGCATCCTGCATGCCTACGCCGCCAGCGGCAGGACCATCTTGTTCTCCACCCACTACCTGGAAGAAGCCGACACGCACGCCGACCGGATCATCCTGCTGCGCTCCGGGCGCATTATCGCCGACGGTTCACCGGACCAGGTCAAGTCCGACGCCGGGATCGCGCGAACCGTCCGGTTCCGGTCACTCGCCGGGTCGCCGGATCGCTTCCGCCAGCTCGCGGCCGTAACCGCAGTCCACGCCGACGCAGACCGCATCACCCTCCTTACTGCCGACGCGGACGCCACGGTCTGGGCCCTCTACAACCTCCGGGACACCATCACCGACCTGGCCATAGCCGAAGGCAGCCTGCAAGAAGCCTTCCTCGCCCTCACGTCCGCTGACGAGCCGCCCCGCCGGTTCTGAGAGCTACCAGAGGAGCCCGCTGAAATCGGTGCCGGAGGTATCGGGAAGGTGCAGGTCAACCGGGGTGAAACGGGTGCCGTTGACCACGCCCGCGGTGCCGCAGTAGGCGATCAGGTGAGCGCCGGACAGATCGGTCCACAGGGCCTGGCACGGGGAGCCATGGCCGGGCATTGACTCCGCGGGTATCAGCACGGCGAGCAGCCGCCCGGTCCGCGCGCTGAACTCGGCGAGCTCAGCGACATTGAAGCTGGTCCACGCGGCGGCCAGGATCTTTGACCCGTCGGGCGTGATGACCGGATTGAACACCCCGCTGATGCCGTCGGCCAGCTTGCCTCCAGTGCTGATGACCAGCCGGGACGCCGCCAGCGCGGCCGTGGCCGCCGACCGGGTGTCCAGCACCCGCACGCCGCCCGTGTCGTGGTCGCCGGATCGCGAGACGAACTGGAACGCGACATATCGGTCCCCGGCCCAGGACAAGCCGGTGGCATACCCGTCTCCAGAAGGGATCGTCCAGGACCTCGTCGCGCTGGTGACCAGGGACAGAACCATGATCGCGCCGGTGGCCGTGGTGACGGCGGCAAGCCGGCCGTCGGAGGAGACCACGAACTCGGGATTGCCGTTGCTGCCGTTGTTCCGCGCGGCCACCGGGATGTCCGCGGGTGCGCTCATCGGCTGCGGTTTCCCGTCATTCCCCAGCCGCAGCTCCCAGTACCGATCGGCGCCGCACAACAGGAACATCCGGTCGTCGGGCGCCGCCCCGCACGGGTACCACACCGGGCGGCCCGGGTTCCACGACCACGACCCCGCGCCAGCCGGCGCCGCGATGGACGCCTCCACCTGGCCGGTGAATCCGTTCATCACCCTCACGGCCGGGGTGGTTACCTTCCCCCCCGCCAGGTAGGCCTCCAAGTAGAAAGGCGCGCTGGCCACCGGGGCGCTGGCCACCGGGGCGGCAGCCGCACTGGCGCCGGCCGCGACGGGCACGGCTGACTGGCAGCCGACCACACCGGTCAGCAACAGGGCCGCGAGCATCAGGCGCATGTCATCCATTTAACCGGCACAGCGAGCATCGCCGTCCGGCCTGATCGGCGGAAAGAGCCTTGCGAACAAAATCTTTGTGCGAACGAACATTAATGATGTAAGTTCAGAGTCATGGATGCAGCAGCGCGGATCAACCAGCTCGTCGAGACACTGCGGCTGCATGGCCGGGTCGACGTGGCGACGGCGGCCGCTGAGTTCGGTACCGCCGAGATGACGGTCCGGCGAGACCTCGATGTCCTGGTCGAGCGCGGGGTCGCACGACGGGTACGTGGCGGCGCGGTCAACCTGATGATGCGCGGCGAGGAGTTGCCGTTCGCCATGAGGGAGCTCGACGCCCTCGACACGAAGAAGCGCATCGCCAGCGATGTCGCAGGCCTGATTGCTGATGGCGAGGCGGTCGGGCTGGACAGCGGCACCACCGTCCTGGAANNTCGCCCGCGTGCTGGCCGGCCGGCGGCTTACGGCCATGCCGCTGTCACTTCATGCCGCGATGGCGCTGGCCGGCTCGGCCTCTGTGCGCCTGATGATGCCGGGCGGCGAAACCCGCCCGGGCGAGCTGGCGATGGTCGGCCCGCTCGCCCTGGCCAGCATCGCGGCACTGCGGTTCGACACGGTGGTGCTGGGCTGCTGCGGAATCTCCGCTGATGGACACGCCATGGCTCACGATCTTGGTGATGCCGTGGTGAAGCAGGCGCTGTTCGCGGCGGGCGGGCGAAGGATCCTCGTCGCAGACGCTGCGAAGTTCGGGCGATCGGCGCTGGCGGTGGTCGGCAAGGTGGCGGCGTTCGACATCTTGGTGACCGACTCGTCCGCCCCGAGCGAGCCGCTAGCGGAGCTCGAGGCCGCCGGGGTTGAGGTCCGGCGTGTCTAATCGCGCGCTGGTGATTGCGCACCGCGCCGCGTCGGCCCGAAGCCGGCCGGCCCGAAGCCGATCGCCGCGTATCGCGGTAACGGCCGTGTTCGTGGCGCACGGACTGTTGTTCGCCTCGTGGACGGCGCATATCCCGCACGTCATGCAGCACCTCGGGCTGACCGACGGAACACTGGGCATCGCGCTGCTCGGGGCGCCGGTCGGATCGGTCACCGCGATGCTGCTGGCGTCGTACCTGATTCCGAGGCTAGGCAGCCGGCGGGTTGTCCAGGTCGCCCTCGTTGGCTACTGCGGGACCGGGCCGCTGGTCGGTCTGACGGGCAGCCTGGCCGCCCTGTTCGGCGCGCTTTTCATCTGGGGCGCGTTCCAGGGGACGCTTGACGTGGCCATGAACACCCAGGCGATCGCGGTGGAGCGAGCCGGCCGCCGCCCGCTGATGTCGGGCCTGCACGGAAGCTGGAGCATCGGCTCCTTTGCCGGAGCCGGGATCGGCGCGCTGGCGGTGGGCGCCGGGCTGGCCCTGACCCCGCAGCTCCTCATCCTCGGCACGATCGCCTTGCTCGGGGCCGGCCTGCTCACATCACGGATGCTCCCGGATGCGATCGGACGTCCGGGCCCTGACGAACAGCCGAAGACCGACACGCCGTCTGCCTCCCGCTGGTCCGGCGGAATGATTTTGCTCGGGGCGATCGCGTTCGCCGGGATGCTCTGCGAGGGGGCCAGCGCCGACTGGGCGTCGGTCTATCTATCGGGACCGCTGCACGCCACTGGCGCCGTGCCGGGCCTGGGTTATGCTGCCTTCGCGCTCGCGATGGTCACCGTGCGGCTGTCGGGCAACCGACTGCTCCGGCGCTTCAGGCCGACCCGCCTGCTTCCGGTGCTGGCGGCTGTGGCGACCGCCGGCTTTGCGGCCGGACTCGCGATCGGCCGTCCGGCGGCCGCGATCGCGGGCTTCGTCTTCCTCGGAATTGGCCTGGCCTCAGTGGTACCCGCCGTGTTCAGCGCCGCGGGCCGTATTGCGGGACTGCACCCCGGCACGGCCGTCGCGACCGTGTCGGCCTGCGGCTGGACCGGTTTCGTCTGCGGCCCGCCATTGATCGGTCACCTGGCATCAGTCGCCTCGCTGCCTGTGGCCCTCGGCCTCCTGCCCTTCCTGACCGCGTTCGTGGCCGTCGGCNNCGAGGTGATCTCGGAACCTCTGCCCGCGCAGACCATCGGTGAACTGGCGGATCTCGCCGGACAGCCAGCGGACGAGTTTCGCGACCGGTACTGGAAATTCCGCCCGCCCTGATTGTCAGTGGCTGAGCTGGCGCAGCATTATCGTGCCGAACTGGGGTGGGAACGACCTCAATGGTTCGTGTCCCGCGTCGCCGACCAGGCCACGGCTGGCGGCATGACAGCGAAAGGCATGGCGACATCGCAGATCTGCTGGTCTGCCGCTGCGAAGAGCGGCTCGGCATCTGGCCGGTAGACCTCTCTGGGGGCTCCGGCTTGCCTGCGGCCGGGGGCGGATACCCAGCGCGCCAGCTGGTCGTAGATCGAGAGGATCGCGGGGATCTCGAAATGCGCCCTGGCTACCGGGATGAAGGCTTCCCGGTGTGCGGCTTCAACTCGCCAGGCCAGCTCAGCCGGGTCTTCGGGCCGGTGCCTGACAGGAACGCACACTTCGACCGGGCCATCGCTGTCGGCGGTGACGATGCCGTGGAAGATGACGAAACGTTCGCCCGCTACACCGCCGCACCGCGCGGCGGTTGCGGTGAGCCGGGCTGCGGCTTCCCGGATCCAGGCCAGCTGACCGACGTAGACGTGCCGCTGCTCGGTCAGCACCGTCTGCTCCGCGACGTCCCGTTCCCGGACGAGCAGTTCCGGCGCGGGCATCCCCGACACGGCTACGCCCGGCCTGAGGCTGGCCATAACCTGCCGCTGGGCGGTGAACCGCCTTTCCGCCGAGCCCCAGTACGCGTCGATGAGCTCAGCGGCTTCGGCTCCGGACGCGGACACCACCCTGCCCACTTCTGACAGCGGCATGTCCAGCAGGCGCAGCATGATGATCAACCGCGCGGTGTAGAGCTGACTTTCGTGATACCTGCGGTAGCCGTTCCCCGGATCGACAGCTACCGGCCGCAGCAACCCCAGGCGCTCATACAACCGGAGAGCCTTGAGCGACAGCTGGGACCGGCGGGAGAACTCTCCGATCGTCATCTGCGCTGCCGGGCCCGCCACACACGATGTCTACCCCACCGGGAACGCCACGTCGAATACCTCGTCATCTGCCGCGGCGGCATAGAAGTCGGTCCAGAACGTTTCCCGGGGCGCGGCGGCGACCTGCAGGCCCTGGTCCTCGATCCACTTCCCGATCCCCCCGTAGACGTCACCGAGGCCGCCGGACTGGACCGTTCGCTTCTGCACGCGCACATAAGCTTCCCGGTGGGCCGGGATCGTGCGCGTAGCCGCACCATCCGGCGTAGCGGCGTCCGCACGCAAGGGAGTACAGCACTCGACTGCCGTCTCGCCCTCGTTCGGGTTGCCCTCGTAAATCACGATGAACACCGGCTCGTCAGCCGCATGACCCCGCAGCAGATAAGGCTGCTCCGCCGTCCCGGCCGCCACGTCTCCCGCAGCCTTGTGCACCCGTGCCATCGCTTCGGGAAGCCATCGCTCCAAGGCTTCCTGGTCGACCATGCGCTGCTCGGTGACAACAACCTGTCCTGGTACCTCTCGCATCCGAACGTCCATGACACACCCTCTCGTGACTCGTGTCCGCCGACCCGCCCAGGATCCAGCCCGCCCTTAGGGCAGGGTCAAGTGCTCACACCGGGCAAGATCAACTGCCGGAACGAGGTCTGCCTGTGTCTGCGTGTCTTCCCGTGTGGCCGCTATGCCGGCTGCACGCGGGCTCCGCCGAGCTAGCGCGCCGTATCTCGCGTCGCGGGCAGGGCCTCAGCTGGCCGCAGCCCGGCGACCCGCTGATCGGTCAGCCGGAGGCTCACCTGCGGCTGGTCGCTGCGGAGTCCGCTGCCGAAGCCGGAGCGCTGGACCGCTCAGGCCTCGGTGACCTGCGCATCGACACCGACGGCCGAACCGCTGCAGAGGTAGCGGACCTGATCGCCCGGTGCTGGTAAGTAGCCCCGAGAGCCAGGCCCGCTTCTCTGCGGGTTTCGGGACCTTCCCGGGTAGCTCGGGCGAACAACGCTCCGAGGTACCCGCGTAAATGCGAGGACTGGCGCTCTGCCTGGCAGAGGGGTGAGGTCATGCAAGAAGGCGGGGTCAGGCCGGCTCCGCCGGCGCGGGCGAGCGCTCGGGTCCCGCCCGCGGGAAATCTCCCCGGCCTGGACGGCCGCGATCTGGGTTTTGGCCCCGCCCTTGTCCCCGGGGCGGCCACCGATCTCGCTGAGAAAACCTCACTCAGCCGATCGGTTGATCGGCTCAGCCGTCAAGCTGGCCGGGTTATTCATCCGGCCGCCCGCCAGATCAGCTGATGCGCGGCGGAACCTGCTGGTGCCACTCTGGAGATGCCAAGGAGGCGCCGACATGAGCACTGACACGTCATCACCGGAGCCGGAGCCCGAGCCGTACGGGCCGGGCTCGTACATGAACATCGTGCGAGGCCGGGGACACCGGCCGCCGATGAGCAAGAGGAACAAGGTCTTCCTGTGGGTCTTCCTGGCCATCCAGGCGATCTTCTTGGGCTGGACCATCTACACGGGCGTGGCAACCCCGCAGACCGGCCTCGGCCTCCCGCTCGGGCTGTGGGCCGTGTCGGTCGTGATCGGCGGCGCCATCTACCTCATATGGCAGCTGCCACGCAATCGGCGCTAGCCGCCGTCATCGCACAGCCGTGCTGCTCATCTGACCCGTAGTGATCTACCAGATGATGCCGAGTAACCACACGTTGCTGTACATGAGGAAATATGCGTGGAGCTAAGGGGACTCGAACCCCTGGCCTTCTGGTTGCAAACCAGACGCTCTAACCAGCTGAGCTATAGCCCCGAGATGTCTCGCGCCAAGGGTACCTGGTACCCGCCCGGCAGAGCACGGCCCCCGATAAGGACGAGGGCGGCCGACTCACTTCAGCAGCCGGGACAGCCGCCGGTCGGCCAGTGGCTTGCCGCCCGTCTGGCAGGTCGGACAGTACTGCAACGCCGAATCAGCGAACGAAACTTCCTTGATCGTGTCGCCGCAGGCCGGACACTCCTGCCCGGCCCGGGCGTGCACTCGCAGCCCGCTCTTCTTCTCGCCCTTCAGGTCCGCCGCGGCCAGCCCCGCCGAACGCTCGATGGCCTCGCCCAGCGTCGTCTTGATCGCGTCGTACAGCACGGCGACGTCATCCGCCGTCAGGCTAGCGGCGATCTTGAACGGCGACATCTTGGCCACGTGCAGCACCTCGTCGGAGTAGGCGTTGCCGATGCCCGCGATGATGCTCTGGTCCCGCAGCACGCCCTTGACCTGCATCCGGCGGCCCGCCAGCAGGCCGGCCAGCGTGTCCAGCGTGAAATCCGCGGCCAGCGGATCCGGTCCGAGGGTGGCCACGCCAGGCACCTCGGCGGGGTCGCGGACCAGGTAGACGGCCAGGCGCTTCTTGGTTCCCTGCTCGGTCAGGTCGAACCCGGAGCCGTCGTCGAGCCGCAGCCGGAACATCAGCGGGCTCTTGCCCGGCTTGGGCGGCGCGGTGGGCAGGTTGTCGCGCCAGCGCAGCCAGCCGGCCCGGGCCAGGTGGGTGATCAGGTGCAGGCCCTGGTCGGTGGACAGGTCCAGGAACTTGCCGTGCCGGCCGACTTCGGTGATCACCTGCCCGGTTAGCGCCGTCAGCGGGGGGTCGAACGTCTTGAGCACCGAGAACGAAGCGGCGTCGGCGCGCGCGACGGCGTGGCCGACCGCGTGCTCACGCAGGAAGGCGGCCAGCGATTCCACTTCTGGCAGTTCCGGCATACTTCCAGTCTGCCATGTGCCTACCGGAGGTTTGCGCCGGTCAGTGGACGGTTTATCCGGCTGAGGCGACCAGGTCGGGCAGTTCTGCGAGGTCGGCGAGCAGGTGGGTGGCACCGGCGCGGCGGAGCCTGCGGCCGTCGTGCACGTCGCTCAACACGCCGATCACGAGCCGGGCGCCGGCCCGGCGGGCGCACATGACCCCGCTCTCGGTGGCCGTGACCACGGCCACGTCCCGCACGTCGCCGATACCAAGGCGCAGGACCGCGGTGAGCACCAGGTCGGGCCAGGGAAACCCCCGGGCCACGTCGTCCGCGCACAAGATCAGGTCGCCGCGCTGCCACCAGGCCAGCCGTTCCATGATCAGGCTGAGCGCGGGCCGGGAAAGGCAGGACATCAGGCACACCTTGGTCCCGGCCGCGGACAGTTTGGCCAGCGCGTCGTTGGCGCCGGGCAGCGGAAGGGTACCGTACCGGTCGACGGCAGCCGGGAACGAGCGCTCGAAGGAGAGGTTCGCGGCCTGAGCCCGTATCTCGTCCTCGGGAAACAAGGTGCGGATGACGTCGGCCGGGGACCAGCCGCGGGTCCGGTCGAAGTGCACCATCGCCTTGACGTAGGCCGCCGTACCCGTGACCACACCCTGAGTCGCGATCGCCTCAGCGAACGCCCGCTCAAGCACGCTACCGTCGACTGCTGCGCCTCCGACTACGTCACAGCAGACCAGCGATACGGGAGACGTATCGCTCACCGGCCGCCTCAGTCTTCGTCGGCGACGGTGGCCTCGTTCCACAGGTCGAGTTCGGCACGGTCGGCCTGCACCTTGCGCCAGACGGCGAACGCGCCCAGCCCCAGCAGTATGACCATCAATATCTTGATCTTCACAGCGAGGAACCCTCCGCCTCAATGACATTCGGATCAGCCACGCCCGCAACCACCACCGCGGGTGCCCAGCAGCCTACCAACCCCAGCGCCCAAACCCCCCATCCAAGCAAGGCCCCAGCCCCATCCCTACGGCCCCGAGCCCCGTCCGCCCCGGCCCCAAGCACCACCCGCTACGGTCCCAGCCCCCCGCCCGCCGGGCGAAGCCCGGCACCGGGGGGTCCGGGGGGTCGCCCCCCCGGGCCAGTACTGCGGGGCCCCAGGCGAAGGTCGCCCGTAGGGCGAACAAGCAGCATTCGCCGCCGCGTGGGGTTACGTGGACTTGAACCACGGGCCTCGTCCTTATCAGGGACGCGCTCTAACCGACTGAGCTATAACCCCATTGACCTGCGGAAACAGGAGCAGCAATTATCCTATCGTACCGGCGGAGCGGGTTGCGCCGCGACGCTTGAAGCGTTACTCCGTCTCGCGGAGGGTCACTTCCACGCCGCCGATCAGCCGCGAAGTCAGGTTGTAGACTACCGCGCCGATGGTCGACATGGCGGTGATCAGCACGATGTTGAGCGCACCGAGCAGGGCCGTGTAGCCGAGGATCCGGGACTCGGTCCACCACTTGGCCGCGTTCACCCCGCTGGAGTCCGTACTCGACGTGACGCTCTGCACCACGTGCTGGAGCGAGGTGAACACCCCGAGCGCGGACAGCGTGCTGTAGACCACGCTGACCGCGACGAACAAGATCACGAAGGCGACCAGGGACACCACGAAGCTGAACTTCATCACCGACCAGGGCTCGACCCGGGCGAGGGTCAGGTGAGCCTGCCGCGACGAGCGCTTCGACGATGCCTTGGGCCGCGCACCCGGGGCCGGCGACGAACCCGCCGCACCAGCCCTGGCCGGGCCGACGCTGACCGGCGGGGTCCGCGGCGGAGCCGAAGTCTTGGCGTTCGTGTTCGAGCGCAGGAAGTTCCGGGCCGGAGACGACGGCGAGGTGGGCACCGGATCGGGCACATCCCACACGAAGCTGGCCGCGGAAACGGTCGGCACGACGGGCTCCGGCGATGCGGCCGGCGCCAGGCCGGAGCCCTCGGGGCCGGCTTCGGTGCCGAACAGGGTGCTGCCTTCCGGCCATCCGGTCCCGCTCTGGATCGGCGCTGGCTCTTCCTCAGCCGGGACGGGCGCAACCGCGGGCGAGGCAACCGCAGGCGAGGCAACCGACGACGACAAGCCGTGGTCAGCCAGCGCCCAGTCATCGTCGGCTTCGGGCGCGACAGGTGCCGCGACCGGCCGGCTGAGGCTGGCGGAGTCCCGGGGCATTCCGATGCTGTCGGCGGGCAGTGCCGGGACCTCTTGGGTCACGGCCGTCTTCTCATCCATCGCCGAACTGCCGTTGGCCAAGACCTCCTTGGCCGCGGCGGCGGCCCTCGCCACCTTCGCCCGGGCACTCCGCGTGACCGAGGCCGTCATGGTCTTGGTGTCTTTGCCGGTGTCAGCCATCAGGTCATCGTCGTCGTCATCATGCGGTGCGGTCACGACCGTGGGCGAGGCTCCACCCGCGCCGTCTGACGTATTCGTGCGCCTATCCAAGCCGTCCTCCTATGATCAGACCCT
The DNA here is from genome assembly GCA_003140115.1 of Actinomycetota bacterium. The sequence continues at coordinate 20,696 of PLIQ01000115.1, forward strand.
CATGAGGGTATCTCTGAGCAGGACGCCCAAAGGACACTCACGCCAAGAAGACGGCTTACTGCCGGGACTCTGCGACGACGTGACACTGATTAGGACGCTTGAGACCCGGCAACCGTTGCCGTCAACTTAGGTCCGCTTCGCCAGCTGAAGTTTCCGGGCCACTCTCCTCATCCGGATCAGACGGTTCCTGGTCGCCCTCGGCGAGCGACTCTGCGTTACGGGCCAGCGCTACTACGCTATCTCCCGCCGCCAGGTTCATCAGACGCACCCCCATGGTCTGGCGCCCGGACTGCTTGACCTCGGCGGCCCGGGTCCTGATCACCCCGCCCCCGGAGGTGATGGCGAAGATCTCGTCGTCGGCCGTTACCATCAGCGCGCCGACCAGCTCGCCGCGGGCTTCGACGATCTTGGCCGTGACTACCCCGCGGCCGCCGCGGCCCTGCACCGGGTAGGCATCCACCGGGGTGCGCTTGGCGTAGCCGCCGCCGGTGGCGACCAGCACGTCGCCGCCGTCCCGGACCACGTACATGCCAAGCAGCTGGTCGCCGTCGATGAAGCGCATCCCGATCACGCCCGAGGTGTCCCGGCCCATCGGGCGCAGCGACTCGTCGTCGGCGTGGAATCTGATGGCCTGCGCGCCCCTGCTGACCAGCAGCAGATCCTCCTCGGGCGCGACCAGCCGGGCCGCGATCACCTCGTCGTCCTCGCGCAGGTTGATGGCGATGATGCCGCCGGAGCGGGGCGAGTCGAACGCGGTCAGCTTGGACTTCTTCACCAGTCCGCTGCGGGTGGCCAGCACCAGGTACGGAGCCACCTGGTAGTCACGCAGCGTCATGACCTCGGCGATCCGCTCGTCGGGCTGGAAGGCGAGCAGGTTGGCCACGTGCTGGCCGCGGGCGTCGCGGCCGGCGTCGGGCAGCTCGTAGGCCTTGGCCCGGTAGACCCGGCCCTTGTTGGTGAAGAACAAGATCCAGTGGTGCGTGGTGGTGACGAAGAAGTGGTCCACGATGTCATCGGTGCGAAGTTGCGCACCGCGCACGCCCTTGCCGCCGCGCCGCTGCGCCCGGTACAGGTCGGTCTTGGTCCGCTTGGCGTAGCCGCCGTAGGTGATGGTGACCGCGACGTCCTCTTCGGCGATCAGGTCCTCGTCGGCCACCTCGCCGTCGTAGGCGATGATCTCGGTGCGGCGCTCGTCGCCGTACTTGGCGACGATCTCGGCCAGCTCCGAGCCGACTATCTCCCGCTGCCGCTCCGGCGAGGCCAGGATGCTCTCGTACTCGGCGATCTTGGCCTCGAGCTCGTCGCGCTCGTTGATCAGCTCCTGGCGCTCCAGGGCGGCCAGCTTGCGCAGCTGCATGTCCAGGATCGCGCGGCCCTGGATCTCGTCGATCTCCAGCAGCCCCATCAGGCCCTGCAGGGCCTCGGCGGCCGACGCGCTGGCCCGGATCAGCGCGATGACCTCGTCGATCCGGTCGATGGCCTTGACCAGCGCGGCCACGATGTGCAGCCGCTCGGTGGCCTTGCGCAGCCGGAACCGCGTCCGCCGGACGATGACCTCGATCTGGTGCGCCACCCAGTACCGGATCATCTGGTCCAGGCGCAGCGTGCGCGGCACCCCGTCGACCAGGGCCAGCATGTTGGCCCCGAAGGTGTCTTGCAGCTGGGTGTGCTTGTAGAGATTGTTCAGAACGACCTTGGCTACCGCGTCCCGCTTCAGCACGATCACGAGCCGCTGGCCGGTGCGCCCGCTGCTCTCGTCGGTCATGTCGGCGATCCCGCTGATCCGGCCCTCCCTGATCAGCTCGGCGATCTTCACGGCCAGGTTGTCCGGGTTGACCTGGAACGGCAGCTGCTTGACCACCAGGAGGGTGCGGCCGCGGGCGTCCTCCTCGACCTCCACCACGCCCCGCATGAGGATCGAGCCGCGCCCGGTCCGGTAGGCATCCCTGATGCCGCGCCGTCCCACGATCAGGCCGCGCGTCGGGAAGTCCGGCCCCGAGATCCGCTCCATCAGCCCGTCGAGCAACTCTTCGTCGGAGGCGTCGAAGTGGTCCAGGTACCACTGCACGCCGGCCGCGACCTCGCGCAGGTTGTGCGGCGGGATCTTGGTCGCCATGCCGACCGCGATCCCCTCGGATCCGTTGATGAGCAGGTTGGGGAACCGGCTGGGCAGCACGACCGGCTCGGAGGAGCGGCCGTCGTAGTTCTCCCGGAAGTCGACGGTGTCCTCGTTGATGTCCCGCAGCATCTCCATCGCCAGCGGGGCCAGGCGGCACTCGGTGTACCGCATCGCCGCGGGCGGGTCGTTGCCGGGCGAGCCGAAGTTCCCCTGGCTGTCGATCAGCGGCATCCGCATCGACCAGGGCTGCGCCATCCGGACCAGCGCGTCGTAGATCGCGCTGTCGCCGTGCGGATGGTAGTTGCCCATCACCTCGGCGACCGGCCGGGCGCACTTGACGTAGCCCCGCTCCGGCCGGAATCCCTGGTCGTACATCGCGTACAGGATGCGGGCATGCACCGGCTTGAGCCCGTCCCGCACGTCGGGCAGCGCCCGGCCGATGATGACCGACATCGCGTAGTCGATGTAGCTGCGCTGCATCTCGTACTGGATGTCGACCGGCTCGGTACGGTCGTACTCGCCCTCAATAACTTCCGTCACTTTTAACAATCCTTAATTACGACCGCGGGGATCCGCATGGCGTCCCGCGGGTCAGATGTCCAGGAACCTGACGTCCTTGGCGTTACGGGTGATGAACGAGCGGCGCGCCTCGACGTCCTCGCCCATCAGCACGCTGAACAGCTCGTCGGCCTGCGCGGCGTCGTCGAGCGTGACCTGGAACAGGACCCGGTGCGCCGGGTCCATCGTGGTCTCCCACAGTTCCTCGGCGTTCATCTCGCCCAGGCCCTTGAAGCGCTGCACGGCGTCCCGCGGCCGCGGGTCCTTACGGCCCTCGGCGATCCCGGCCTCGACCAGCCGGTCGCGCTCGGCGTCGCTGTAGGCGTAGCCGGGCTTGACGCCGCGGCCCTCCCACTTGATCTTGTACAGCGGGGGGTTCGCCAGGTACACGTGGCCCGCTTCCACCAGCGGCTTCATGAACCGGAACAGCAGGGTCAGCAGCAGCGTGCGGATGTGCTGCCCGTCCACGTCGGCGTCCGCCATCAGGATGATCTTGTGGTAGCGGAGCTTGCTGATGTCGAACTCGTCGTGGATGCCGGTGCCCAGCGCGGTGATCATCGACTGGACCTCGGTGTTCTTCAGCACCCGGTCGATCCGTGACTTCTCCACGTTGATGATCTTGCCGCGGATGGGCAGGATGGCCTGGAACTTCGGGTCCCGGCCGCCCTTGGCCGAGCCGCCCGCCGAGTCACCTTCCACCACGTAGATCTCCGACCGCGCCGGGTCGGTGGACTGGCAGTCGGCCAGCTTGCCCGGCAGCGACGTGCCGCCCAGCAGCGACTTGCGGGTCAGGTCCCGCGCCTGGCGCGCGGCGATCCGGGCCCGGGCCGCCTGGCTGGCCTTGTTGATGATCTCCTTGGCCTCGCCGGGGTTGCGGTCGAACCAGTCCCGCAGGTGGTCGTTGGCCGCCTTCTGCACGAACGACTTGGCCTCGGTGTTGCCGAGCTTGGTCTTGGTCTGGCCCTCGAACTGCGGCTCGGCCAGCTTGACCGACACGATGGCGGTCAGGCCCTCGCGCACGTCGTCGCCGGTCAGGTTATCTTCCTTCTCGCGCAGCAGCTTCTGGTCGCGCGCGTACCGGTTGACGATCGTGGTCAGCGCGGCCCGGAACCCCTCTTCGTGCGTGCCGCCCTCGGTGGTGTTGATCGTGTTCGCGAACGTGTGCACCGATTCGGTGTAGGACCCGGTCCACTGCATCGCGATCTCGACCGCGATCCCGTCCCCGTCCTCACCGAAGTCGATGATCGACCCGTGCACCGGCTCCTTGGAGGCATTTATGTAGCGAACGAAGTCGGCGATTCCGCCCTCGTACTGGTACCGTGCCGCGCGTGGCTGGCCGGCCTCGTCGAGGGTCCGCAGGTCGGTCAGCGAGATGGCCAGGTTCTTGTTCAGGAACGCCATCTCCTGCATCCGCCGGGCCAGCGTCTCGAACGACCAGTCGGTGGTCTCGAAGATCTGCCCGTCGGGCCAGAACGTGATCGTGGTCCCGGTCTCCTCGGAGGGCGCTCCGCGCTCCAGCGGGCCCATCGGGGCGCCGCGCTCGTAGAACTGGTTCCACGTGTAGCCGTCCCGGCGCACCTCGACCTCGAGCAGCGACGACAGCGCGTTCACCACCGACACGCCGACGCCGTGCAGCCCGCCGGAGACCGCGTAGGACTTGCCGTCGAACTTGCCGCCCGCGTGCAGCGTGGTCATCACGACCTCGACCCCGGGGCGGTGCTCCACCGGGTGGTCATCGACCGGGATGCCGCGACCGTTGTCGATGACGCGCACCCCGCCGTCGGCGAGGATCGTCACCTCGATGTCGTCGGCGTGCCCGGCCAGCGCCTCGTCCACGGAGTTGTCCACGACCTCGTAGACCAGGTGATGCAAACCTCGCTCACCGGTCGAGCCGATGTACATTCCGGGCCGCCTACGGACAGCCTCCAAGCCCTCCAGAACCGTAATCGAACCTGCATCGTAGGACAAACCGAACTCCATCCTGCCTCAGAAGCGCACAGCCCAGCCCCCCAAGATGTGGCCACCTCGCGCTCAATACATTTTACCTTCGGGTACCGACAGTCAGGGCCGTCTTGGCCCCTAGCCGTACGTGTCGCGGGGACCGCGGCCGCCGGGCACCCGCCAGCCGCCGCGCTGCCGGGGCGGCGCCGGGCCGCGGACCTTGACCCGGCGGACGGTCCCGTCGCCGAGCTCGGCGTTGAGCCGCCGGACCAGCTGCGGAGCGAGCAGCCGGACCTGGGTGGCCCAGGCCGTCGATTCGGCGGTCACCGCGAGCTCGCCGTCGGCGAACGCCTCCGGCTGGGTGTGCGCGGCCAGGTCCCGGCCGACGATCTCGGCCCACCGGCCGAACACCGACCCGATCGCGGCCCGCTGCTGCCAGCCCTGCTGGTCGAGCAGGCCGCCGATGGCCTGGCCCAGGAGCTGCGGGTCATCCCGGCGGGTCCGGCGCGTGCCCACGGCGGGCGCGCCGGCGGACCCGGCCGCGAGTAGCCCGGGCCGTTCGGACTTCTGGGTGTCATCGGGCCCCAGCTGACCGCGGGGGCCGGCCGGGAGATCACCCCGAGCCCGCGCGTCCGCCTTGGCCTCAGCCAGCGCCTCGGCCGCCCGCCGGACGCGGTCCGCCTGCCCCGGGCCGTCAGCGCTCACCGGAGCCCGCGGCCGCTCAGCCGGCACGGCTGATCACGCCGTCCTGGATCTCGAACCGCGCGCCGGCCAGCAGGTCCGGGATGTCGGCGGGCACCGCGGCGGTGATCAGCACCTGCTCGGCGCCGGCCACCAAGCCGGCCAGCCGGTCCCGGCGACCCTCGTCCAGCTCGGCGAACACGTCGTCCAGGATCAGCACCGGATCCTCGTGACCCTGCCGCAGCAGCGTGAAACTGGCCAGGCGCAGTGCCAGCGCGAGCGACCAGGACTCGCCGTGGCTGGCGTAGCCGCGGGCGGGCAGCCCGCCGATGGACAGCTCGAGCTCGTCGCGGTGCGGGCCGACCAGGCAGACGCCACGGTCCAGCTCGCTCGCCCGGACCCCGGCCAGGGCCTTCAGCAATACCTTCTCCAACGGGGCCGTCTCGAACGCCGGCGCGTCCTCGAACCCTTCCTCATTATTAAACGCTGAGCTGCGGTAAGACATTCCGGACGCCTCGCCCGGCCGCCCGCCGGAGACGGCCTCGTACGCGGCCTGCACGTGCGGCCGGAGCGCGGCCACCAGGCGGATCCGCCCGGCCAGCAGCGGCGCGCCGGTCCGGGCCAGCTGCGCGTCCCAGGTGTCCAGGGTGGCGGTCATCGACTCGCGGGCCGGGCCGCGCAGGCGCGTCTTGCCCCCGGCCGACTTGAGCAGCGCCGTGCGCTGTCGCAGCACCCGTTCGTAGTCGGCGCGGACGCCCGCGTACCGCGGCGCGGTGGCCACCAGCAGCTCGTCGAGAAACCGCCGGCGCTCACCGGGGTCGCCCTTGACCAGCGCCAGGTCCTCCGGGGCGAACAGCACCGTGCGTACCGTGCCCAGGATGTCGCGCGGCCGCGGCAGCGGCGCGCGGTTGAGCCGGACCCGGTTGGCGCGGCCCGGGTTGAGCTCGACCTCGACCAGCGCGTTGCCGGTCGCCCCGGTCACCGCCGCCCGCAGCACGGCGCGCTCGGCGCCCTGCCGGATCAGTGGCGCGTCCGTGGCCACCCGGTGGCTCCCCAGGGTGGCCAGGTACCCGATCGCCTCGACCAGGTTGGTCTTGCCCTCCCCGTTCGGCCCGCTGAACATGGTCACCCCCGGCTCCAGCTCAATACTGAGCTCCCGGTAGGACCGGAAGTCAGTCAGCGCGAGCCGGGTCAGGTGCACGAATTGAGACTACGGGCTCGGCTAACCGGCGGAGCGGATCGGCATCAGCACGTAGCGGTAGTCGGACTCGCGCTCGGTCTTGCCGGTGATGACGGCGGGCTTGGTCGGNNGAGGTGAACGAGATCCGGGCCGTGTCGGAGTCGATGGCCCCGATGCCGTCCAGCAGGTACTGCGGGTTGAACGCGATCTGCAGGTCCTCGCCGTCGAACGCCGCCTCGACGATCTCTACCGCCTGCGCCTCCTCCGACGCGCCGGCCTCGAGCACGAGCTGGCCCGGGCTGAAGGCCAGCCGGACCGGGGTGTTCCGCTCGGCGACGAGGGCGACCCGCTTGACCGCCTCGGCGAACGGGCCGGCCACCAGCTCCGCGGTGGCGCTGAACTCGCTCGGCAGCAGCGCAGCGTACTTGGGGTACTCACCGGACAGCAGCCGGGTGGTGGTCCGCCGCCCGGCCCCGGCGAAGCCGATCAGGCTGTCGCCGCCCAGCGAGATGGACACCTCGGCGCCCGAGGTGAGCGCGCGCGCCGTGTCGCCGAGCACCCGCGCCGGGACCAGCAGCGCCGTGGACAGGTCCGGCTGGGCCGGGTTCCAGCGCAGCTCGCGGACGGCCAGCCGGTACCGGTCGGTGGCCACCAGGGTCAGCGTGTCGCCCTCGATCTCGATCCGGATGCCGGTCAGCGCGGGCAGGGTGTCATCGCGGCCCGCGGCGATGGCCACCTGGCTGATCGCGGTGGCCAGCGCGTCACTGCCCACCGTGCCGGCCAGCGGCGGCATCTCGGGCAGCGTCGGGTATTCCTCTTCGGGCAGCAGGACCAGGGTGAAGGTGGCGGTGCCGCACTTGAGGGTGGCGCGGGCGCCGTCGGTGACCAGCTGGACGGGGCGGGCGGGCAGCGACCGGACGATCTCGGCCAGCAGCTTGCCCGAGACCAGGATCGTGCCCTCCTCGTCGGTGATCACCGGCACCGTGGCCTGGGCGGAGACTTCGTAGTCGAAGGTCGAGAGGGTGAGGTCGGCCCCCGCGTGCAGGCGCATCCCGGCTAGCACGGGAGCAGTCGGGCGAGCCGGCAGGGCCCGCGCGGTCCAGGCCACGGCTTCCGCCAACTGATCACGCTCGACTTGGAGCTTCACGGACCTGCCTCCTACTTGCGGTTGTTCTTTACCTCTTGATTAAGAATCGTCGTAGTCATAGGTGCGGTGGATACTGGGGAGAACCTATGTTTCCGCAGTCCAGCGAGCCTTTTGCTACCCACAGGGTGGTTCGGGGCCGGGGGACGGCGCAGGGTCCGCTGTGGCGGACGGCGGCGGCGCATCCGCTTGCCACTGGTTGTCCCCTGGTTATCCGAAACTCTTCCACAACGTTGTCCACAAACTGTGTGCATATCAGTACGGCCGCGAATCAGCCCGCCCGGGCCTGCTGCTTGATGCGGTTGGTGAGCTCGGTGACCTGGGTGTAGATCGACCGGCGTTCGGCCATCAGCGAGCGGATCTTGCGGTCGGCGTTGATCACGGTGGTGTGGTCGCGGCCGCCGAACTGCTGGCCGATCTTGGGCAGCGACAGGTCGGTGAGCTCGCGGCACAGGTACATGGCGATGTGCCGGGCGGTGACCAGCACCCGGGACCGGGACGTGCCGCACAGGTCCTCGATCGACAGGCCGAAGTAGGACGCGGTCTGGCCCATGATCGTGGCCGTCGTGATCTGCGGGCCCTGGGCCTCGGGGATGAGGTCCTTGAGCACGATCTCGGCCAGTTGCAGGTCGACCGACTGGCGGTTCAGGCTGGCGAACGCGGTGACCCGGATCAGCGCCCCCTCCAGCTCGCGGATGTTGGTCGAGATCCGGCTGGCGATGTACTCCAGCACCTCGGGTGGCGCGTTCAGCGTGTCCTGGATCGCCTTGCGGCGCAGGATCGCGATGCGGGTCTCGAGCTCGGGCGGCTGGACGTCGGTGAGCAGGCCCCACTCGAACCGGCTGCGCAGCCGGTCTTCCAGCGTGACCAGGCGCTTGGGCGCGCGGTCGCTGGAGATGACGATCTGCTTACTCGCGTTGTGCAAGGTGTTGAAGGTGTGGAAAAACTCCTCCTGGGTCCCTTCCTTGTTCTCCAGGAACTGGATGTCGTCGACCAGGAGCACGTCCACGTCGCGGTACCGCCGGCGGAACCCGTCCTGCTTGCCGTCCCGGATCATGTTGATGAAGTCGTTGGTGAACTCCTCCGAGCTCACGTACCTGACCTTCAGCCCGGAGTACAGCGTCTGGGCGTAGTGCCCGATCGCGTGCAGCAGGTGGGTCTTGCCCAGGCCGGAGTCGCCGTAGACGAACAGCGGGTTGTAGGCCTTGGCCGGCGCCTCGGCCACCGCGACCGCCGCTGCGTGCGCGAACCGGTTGCTCGACCCGATGACGAACGTCTCGAACGTGTACTTGGAGTTGAGCCGGGTGCCGCCCAGCCGCGGACCGCCCTGACCCAGGTGGACTACGGCGCCGTGCGGGCCCTGGTCCGGGCGGGGCGGCTCGCTGTCCTCGGCTTGAGGTACGTGCCGCGGGCCGTGGTCCGGATCGGGGTGCCCCGCCCGGCGCGGCGCGGCGGTCTCGGCGTCGAGGTCGCTGACCGTCTCGGCCGGAGTCACGCTCAGCTGCGGCGCCGGGTCGACGGTGACGGCCAGCTGGATGTCCCGGCCGAGCTGCTGAGACAGGGCCTGGGTGACCAGCGGGCGCAGCCGGGTCTCCAGCTGCTCCTTGACGAATTCGTTGGGGGTGGCGATCAGCGCCGTGTTCTCGACCAGCCCGAGCGGTCGGGTCAGCTTCAACCAGGCCCGCTGATGGGGCTGAATCTGCAGGTCAGCGAGTCCGTCGAGGGATCGTGCCCATACCTCTGCCAGGTCTGAATTAGCCACCTGTGCGCTCCCCTCGCATCCCCGTGCCGCGAGCAGGCGCTCACGATCCACAGAACTTTCCACATGTTGTGCACGTGGCTTCCCGGCTGCACGCGGTGATCGTGGCAGTTCGGGGAGAATAGCTGTCCACAGCCTAAGCCGCGATGGCTGAACACGGGTGGCAAACGGCGGGGTTCTAGATGGTAGCCTGGGGTGAACCCGAGGGCGGCACGCGTGTCGGTCGAGCGTGCCCATCAGCGAAAACCCCATCTGGAGTCTCCAGTGAGTAAGCGCACGTTCCAGCCGAACAATCGGCGCCGCGCGAAGACGCATGGTTTCCGGCTGCGCATGCGCACCCGGGCCGGCCGGGCGGTCCTCGCAGCCCGTCGGCACAAGGGCCGCGAAAAGCTGAGTGCCTGATCCTGCCGTCCCAGTCCCGGATGCGCCGCGGCGCGGAGTTCACGCTGGCCGTGCGCACCGGGGCTCGTGCGGGCCGGCCGCTCGTGGTCGGTCACCTGCTGGTGCGGGCCGACGGGATTCATGACCGGGAGCCGGCCAGGGTAGGCTTCGTGGTCAGCCGGGCGGTTGGTTCCGCGGTGACCAGGAACCGGGTCAAGCGGCGCCTTCGCGAGCTTATGCGCGGGTACCTTCACTCGCTTCCTGGCGGTAGCCTTCTTGTGGTGCGCGCAAACGCTGCAGCCGCGCACGCCCGCCAGCCGGATCTCGCCGCGGATCTGGACCTGGTGATCAGCAGGTTGTTGCGGCGCCAGGTTGGGACACACGTCGGTAATGCCACAGACAGCCAGACAGAACGGTACGAGCCGCACCGCCACGGTGCCGGCGCGGCTGCTCATGGTCCCCATCGCGGGTTACCGGCGGTTCGTGAGCCCGCTGCTCCCCGCGCGCTGCCGGTTCGCGCCCTCATGCAGTGAGTACGCGCTCACCGCGGTGGCCGAGCACGGCGCGGCGCGCGGGCTGTGGCTCGCGATCAAGCGCATCGCCCGGTGCCATCCGTTTAATCCCGGCGGTTACGACCCAGTCCCGGGTCGGGTCCATCCCGCCAAGCCAGCGAGGAGCTGACCGGTGAGCATTCTCAACCCGCTGGCTGACCTGGTGGCATGGGCGATCATGCACCTGCACGCCTGGCTGGGCACGCTATTCGGGCCGAACACCGGGCTGGCCTGGGGTCTGTCCATCGTGATTCTGGTCGTCCTGATCAGGATCTGCCTGATCCCGCTGTTCGTGAAGCAGGTGCACGCCCAGCGGAAGATGGCCAAGCACGCGCCGCAGCTTCAGGAGCTGCGCAAGAAGTACAAGAACGACAAGACGCGTCTCAACGAAGAGACGATGAAGTTCTACAAGGAAAACGGGGTCAACCCGCTGGCGGGCTGCCTGCCGATGATCCCGCAGATGATCATCTTCTTCTCGCTGTTCTACGTGCTGCGCGCCATCGCGGAATGGAAGCCGGGCCAAGCATCCAAGTACGGGCTGACGACTCCGATCCTGCAGAGCGCCCAGAAGGCGACGATCTTCGGCGTCCACCTGGGCGACAAGCTGCTCTTCTCGCACACGTCGGTACCGACGCACGTGGCGATCGTGATCGTGCTGACCGTCATCGTCAGCGCCTCGACCACGTTCATGACCGTCCGGCAGAGCGCCAAGCGTGGTCTCATGCAGACCAACACGGACCCGGACAACCCGATGGCCGGCATGCAGAAGTACATGATGTACATCGTCCCGTTCTTCTCGCTGACGGGCTTGTACTGGCAGTACGGGCTGGTGCTGTACTGGGTGACGACCAACCTGTGGACGCTCGGCCAGCAGTTCTTCATGTTCCGGGGCTGGACCGCCGAGGACGCCGCGGCCGCGAGCGCCACTGCCGCCGCAGCAGCGGCTGGCGGCTCGGCCCGGGCCACCCAGAGCTCGGCGCGTCCGGGGTCCGGCACCGCGAAGCCCGCGGCCGGTTCCAGCTCCGGTGTTAAGAGCGCTACCGGTGCGGCCAAGACCACCGCCGGGGTGGCCAAGACCACCGCGGCCAAGACCGCGACGAACGGGACCCGGAGCGCCAGCGCCGGTGCCGCCAAGCCTGCCACGGCCGCCACGGCGGCCCGCCCGCCGAGCGGAGCCAACGGACGATCGAGCACGTCGCGGCCCGCGGCCGCTGCCACTAGCTCGGCCCAGCCGCGCACCGGTTCGGCACGCGGCGATGCCGCCGCGGCCAGCGCGTCCGCCACGCCGAACGGGCAAAATGGTGGTGGTGCCATGCGCGGGCTGCTGCGCCTGGGACGGGCGAAACCGGAGCCCGTACCCGAGCCGGAGGTGCCCGCCGCTAGGGTGGTCCGGCAGCAGCCGGTCCGGCAGAACAGAAACAAGCGGTCGGGTAAGCGCTAACCAGGCGCAGCCCGAACGGTAAATCCCGAACTTTCAGCAGGGACTCAGCACGGTGGGAGGTCCGGTCTTGAGCCAGGACGTGGAGGTCACGGACGAGGAGGAAGCCCTCGACGAGACCGAGGGCACTCCGCAGCTCAGCGATCTCGAACTCGAGGGCGATATCGCCGCCGACTACGTCGAGGGGCTGCTCGACATCGCCGACCTGGACGGTGACATCGACATGGACGTCGAGGGCGACCGGGCCATCGTCTCGGTGGTCGGTGCGACCCTTGACGAGCTGATCGGCGACGACGGTGAGGTCCTGGAGGCGCTGCAGGAGCTCACCCGGCTGGCGGTACACCGGCAGACCGGCGCCCGGGCCCGGCTGATGCTCGACATCGGCGGCTACCGGGCCCGCCGGCGGGCCGAGCTGGCCGACTACGGCCGCACCGTGGCCGAGGAGGTGGCCCGCACCGGCCAGCCGAAGGCGCTGGAGGCCATGTCGCCGTTCGAGCGGAAGATCGTGCACGACGCGGTGGCCGACGCCGGCCTGCGCAGCGAGTCGGAGGGCGAGGAGCCGAACCGGCGGGTCGTGGTCTTCCCGGCCCAGTAGTGCCGGTACCCGCAGCCCCGTGCGAGCCGGTTCCTGGTAGCGCGGCGACCGTGTTCGGTGCGGCGCTGCCCGCTGCCGTGACGTACGCGGGACTGCTGGCCGACCGCGGGGTGGCGCAGGGCCTGCTCGGGCCGCGCGAGGTGCCCCGGCTCTGGGACCGGCACCTGCTCAACTGCGCGGTGGTGGCCGAGCTGGTCGAGCCGCGCCACGGAACGCTCCTGGATCTCGGTTCGGGGGCCGGACTGCCCGGCGTGGTCCTGGCCATGGTGCTCCCCGATACGGAGGTCACCTTGCTCGAGCCGATGGAACGACGCTGCCGGTTCCTCACCGACTGCGTGACCGAACTGGGGCTGGCCAACGTGACCGTGCTGCGGGGGCGCGCCGAAGATGTCACTATACGAACGGACGTGGTTACAGCTCGTGCGGTTGCCCCGCTGCCTCGCCTGGCTGAACTAGCCATGGGCGTGGTACGGCCGGGAGGCATGGTTCTGGCGATAAAGGGGCACACGGCAGCGGAAGAACTGAAGGCGGCCGGACCGGTGCTGCGCCGAATTGGTGCCCGCGACGCCCAGGTTGTGCGGGCGGGGCACGGTAAGGTCAATCCTGCGACTACGGTCGTTCGGTTCTTCGCTAGATGAGGCAGGGCATAGGTGGGGCCTAGCTATTACCGGCAGGGCGCAGCGGGATTGGGCTGGCCGGACGGGTTGCGGGTGCCCGAGGCGGAAGGCATCGCGCTGACCGGCGAGGCCGGCCCCGGTTTCGGCGGCCTGGGCTGGCCGGACACGGATCCGGGCTCGAGCGCGGGTCACGGATCGAGAGGCGTTGAGGTGAAGGGTGAGAGGTCGGGAATCGTGACCGTCGAGGGCGCGGTGGACGGCGGGCGGCCGGACGCGCCCGCTCCGCCGGTCGTCATCCCGGAGATCCCCCGCAGTGAGGCGGACACGCCGATCGGCCGGGCGGCCCAGGTCGCGGTGGGCGTGCGGGGGCTGGCCGACCGGGAGGCCTGGCCGCGACCGCCCCGCTGCCGGATCATGACGATCGCGAACCAGAAGGGCGGGGTCGGCAAGACGACCACCGCGGTCAACCTGGCCGCCAGCCTGGCCCAGCACGGCTTGCGGGTCCTGGTGATCGACCTCGACCCGCAGGGCAACGCGTCGACGGCACTGGACACGGACCACCGCGTGGGAGTTCCGTCGGTCTACGACGTGCTGGTCGATGGCCGCCCGCTGGCCGAGGTGATCAGGCCGGCCGGCGAGATGCCGGGCCTGTTCTGCGCTCCGGCCACGATCGACCTGGCCGGCGCCGAGATCGAGCTGGTGCCAGTGGTGGCCAGGGAGCTGCGGCTGGCCCGGGCGCTGCGGGCGTTCGACACCTCGCACCTGGACTACGTGTTCGTGGACTGCCCGCCCTCACTGGGCCTGCTGACCGTCAACGCGCTGGTCGCGGCGGAAGAGGTGCTGCTGCCGATCCAGTGCGAGTACTACGCGCTGGAGGGGGTCCAGCAGCTGCTGAACACCGCCGAGCTGGTCCGGGTCAACTTCAACCCGGGACTGCACGTCTCGACCGTCCTGCTGACCATGTACGACGGGCGCACCCGGCTGGCCTCCGACGTGGCCGACGACGTACGTGCCCACTTCGGCCCGTCGGTGCTGCGGTCGATCATCCCGCGCAGCGTCCGGGTGTCGGAGGCGCCGAGCCGGGGCCAGTCGGTCATCAGCTACGACCCCGGGTCGAGCGGCGCGATCGCCTACACCGAGGCGGCCAAGGAACTGGCCATGAAGTCGGCCGACAGAGCACGGTGAGATCGGGAGCGGCAGTGGCGCAGCAGAGGCGCGGTCTAGGCCGAGGGCTCGGGGCCCTGATCCCGGAGCCTGGCCGGATAGCCGAGGGTGAGGCAGCGCGGGGCGCGGTCGCCGCCCAGGCGCCGGCCGGAGAAACCGCCGAGGCGTCGCTCGGCGAGGTGGCCGGGGCCCGCTACGAGGAGGTTGCGGTCACCGCGATCACCCCGAACCCGAGGCAGCCCCGGCGGACGTTCGACGAGGACGCGCTCGACGAGCTGGCCGAGTCGATCAAGCAGGTCGGCCTGCTGCAGCCGGTGGTCGTCCGCGCGATCGGGCCCGGCCGGTACGAGCTGGTCATGGGCGAGCGCCGCTGGCGCGCCGTGCAGCGAGCCGGGCTGACCGAGATCGGTGCCATCGTCAAGCAGACCCAGGACGATGACCTGCTTCGCGACGCGCTGATCGAGAACCTGCACCGCCAGCAGCTCGACCCGCTGGAAGAGGCCGCGGCCTACCAGCAGCTGCTGGACGACTTCGGCGCCACCCACGAGGAGCTCGCGCGCAAGGTCGGCCGGTCCCGCCCGCACATCAGCAACACGCTGCGGCTGCTGAACCTGCCGCTTGGCGTGCAGAAGCGCGTGGCGGCGGGCGTACTCAGCGCGGGTCACGCCCGGGCCCTGCTGGGCCTGGAGGATCACGATGCGCAGGACCGGCTGGCTACCCGGATCGTGGCTGAAGGCCTGTCGGTCCGCGCCGTCGAGGAGATCGTCGCGGTCGGTTCCGACGAGGCGGCGCCGCGGCGTTCGGCGCGTACCGTGGCCAAGCCGCCCACCGCTCCCGGCCTCAACCGCCTGGCCGACCGGCTCTCCGATCTGTTCGAGACCCGGGTCAAGGTCGAGCTCGGGCGGCGCAAGGGCAGGATCATTGTCGAGTTCGCGTCGACCGACGATCTGGAGCGCATCGTGAAGGCGATGAGCCCGCAGGAGCAGACGCTGTCGGAGCAGGTGCCGCAGGAGCAGGTGCCGTCGGAGTAGCTCCGGTCGGGTCGGGCTGCCCTGGGGCCCGTGCGTCCGGTCCGGTTCCTTCGGTCCGGCGTCGCCTTAGCTGGGCCAGGCCTCGCGAAGTTCGGCAAACAGGTCGGTGAGATCGGCGGGGCCATGGGCCGCCGGTTGCGGCTCGGCCTTCGTCGCCTCGTTCCGGGTGGGTCGCCGCGACGAGACCCGGCGCGACCGGTCGGGCGGCAGCGCCGGAGCGTCAGGGCCGGCGGTGAGCTGCGGGTAGCGGGCCTTCATCACCTGGTACCGGTCGAAGCTGTGCTGGTCGAGGCCCGGCGAGAGGAACCGGTCGAGCACGGGCGCTAGTTCGTCGCGCAGGAAGGCTCCGCGCGCCATCCACTGGAGATAGTCCCGCCCGCCGTGATGATAAGGGCCGTAGACACGCCCGCCGGGAAACGTCCGCTGCAGCCAGTCGAAGATGGCTTCGTGCCGGACGTGCATGCGCAAGGTCACGTGCGGCTGGCGCCCGTCCCCGCCGAAGTGGCCCTCGCCGACTAGGAGGCCGACCAGGAACCCGAAGTCGAACTGCGTTGGCATGTCGCGCTCCCGAGTTGTTTCACCGTCATGTTACACGGGAAACGTTGCCGAGTTGGGGCTCACGGGACGGGGTAGTTCGCCGGAAGGAGGCCGGAGGCGGGCTGGTAGCGGTTCGGGGCGGCTGTAACGCCCAGCGATATGAGTAGTTCGTCGAAGTTGAGCCCGATCGTGGTCGGGAACGGCCCGGCGCCGCCGATCGCCCCGGCCTCGGGCGCCTGTGACTCCGCGTTCAGGCCGCTGGCCTGCGCCCATCCGGTCTCGATGCCGCCGCCGCCCTCGAACATGTCGCCGATCACGGTCGAAGAGGTTACGTGCTGGCCGATCTGAACGGTGGGCG
Source organism: Actinomycetota bacterium (assembly GCA_003140115.1). The sequence goes on from PLIQ01000115.1 coordinate 36,750, forward strand.
TGACGTCTTCCGCCAGGTAAACCACCAGCCCCGCGTCCGTGCCGTCGGTGAGCTGGTAGGTGACCCACCCTCCCTCCCACCCGGGGTAGTCCGCGCTCGCGTCGATAACGACACCGTCGCCGAGAGCGTAGACCGGACCCGAGCCGCTGAAGTCGACACCCTGGTCGATACGCTCGGGTACCAGGTCGCTGACGCTGCGGAGCGGATCGAGGTAGATGGGCGCGACGGCCACGCCCGAGCTGACGACTTCGGGCTGCAGCCGGACCTGGATGCCCAGGGCGCCTCCCGCCCGCAAGCCGAGCACGTCCGCTTGGTCTGCCCACGCCGAGTTGGGGGCGCGTGCCATCAAGTGGGCTGCGGTCGGCCAGACGCAAACTAGCAGGGCCACGCCGACCGCGGCCGCCACGGCGGACAGGACGGACTTGCTCCGCAACGCCGAAGCGACCGCGGGCAGGCGCCGCAGCCGGGATGGACGGGCGGGCCGGGACTCCGAAGGCCCGAACTGCTGCACAGGCTGAGACGGCCTCGACGGCCGGGGTGGCGCCGAAGACCGGGACGGGTGCGATGGCCGGGTTGGCTCCGCAGGGCGGGATGGCTCTGAAGGCTGGGACTGCCGGGTCGCCGCGCGTCGCCGGGTCGGCGAGCTGGGCGGCGGCTTACGGTGCCGAGCCATCGTGCTGGACAGAATCGAGCCTTCGGTCGGGCGCGGCGAGCGCGCATATGACGCACGGTAGGTGAGGTTAATCAACCAGGCTGCACCACACGTGGTTGTCCCCGGGCTGGAACTACGTAAGAGACATATATGACTACATCACGTAGGCATCGAATAGTTTCGTCCTGCGGGCTATGCGCTAGCGGTAGTACGGATGTCGGCCAGAAACGTGTCGATATCGGCGGCCGAGGTGTCGAAGGCGGTCATCCAGCGGACGACCGAATCGCGCTCATCCCAGATGTGGAACGTCCACTCGCGCTGCAGGGCGGCGACATGCCGGGGCCGGAGCCGGGCGAAGACCGCGTTGGCCTGCACCGGGTGCACGATCTCTACGCCGTCCACGTCGCGCACTCCGTCAGCGAGCCTGCGCGCCATGGCGTTGGCGTGCACGGCGTTATTCCGCCAGAGGTCCTCCGCGAGCAGCGCGCCGAACTGGGCGGCCACGAACCGCATCTTGGAGGTCAGCTGGGTCTGCTGCTTACGCAGGTACGGCACGTCAGCGGCCAGGTCCGCGCGCATCACGACGAGCGCCTCCGCGCCCACCGCGCCGTTCTTCGTGCCGCCGAAGGTGAGCACGTCCGCGCATTCCGCCAGCTCGGCGAGCGGGCAGTCCAGGTAGGCGGCCGCGTTGGCCAGCCGCGCCCCGTCCACGAACACCCGCAGGTCGCTGGCCCGGCAGAAGTCGGCGATCTTCCGCAGCTCGGCCAGCGTGTAGCAGGTGCCGAGCTCGGTCGACTGGGTGACGGCCACCACGCCCGGCTGGGCGAAATGCTCGTCACCCTGCCCGCCCAGCTGCCCGGCGATCAGCTCCGGGGTCAGCTTGCCGTCCGGGGCCGGCACGGTGAGCAGCTTGGTACCGACCAGGCGCTCAGGGGCACCGCACTCGTCGGTGTTGATGTGCGCGGACGCCGCGCAAATGACCGCCTCATGCCGGCGCAGCAGGACGCTGAGACCGAGAACGTTGGCCCCGCTCCCGTTCAGCACCAGAAAGGCGCCGCCCGCGGCCTGGAACGTCTCACTCAGGGCGGCCGTGACCCGCTCGGTCCACTCATCGGCGCCGTACGCCACCGCGTCGCCGGAGTTGGCCGCCACGATCGCGCGGATCACCGCCGGATGCGCACCGGTGTGGTTGTCGCTGCCGAAGCTCTTGCGTCCCGTCATGGAGACGAGCCTAGGGGACGGCCGTCCGGGAGGTATGGCCCGCCGGAACGGAGTCCGGGCCGGGACCACGGCCGGCCGCCTGGCGGACGGTGAGCCGGGTCCGCCCGGTCGCCGCGGCGACGGTGACGGCCAGCGCCGCGGCACATGCGGCCTCGGTCAGCCCGAAGGCTGCCCGGCTGCCGAGATGCTCGGCGGCGAGCCCGGCGCCCAGCGGACCGAGTACCGCCGTCGCCGCCCAGACGCCGTTGAGCAGCCCGACCGCGGCACCCAGGCCGATGCCGCGCCGCTCGGCCGCGGTGGCGGCCAGCGGATAGCTGACCGTCCACAGCACGGACCGGGCCGCGGTGCTGACGCACAGCATTACGATCAGGGCCAGCGACGCGGTGCTGAGCACGCCGATCCAGAGCCCGGCCGCCAGGACCGCCATGCCGCCGCAGATCACCGGCAGGTTCACCGCCCGCCCGCCCGCGGCGGTGGTCAGCGCGCTGCCGGCCGCGAACAAGATCCCCGCCGCGGCGAAGGCCAGGCCGATCTGCCCGGAGGAGGCCCCGGCCAGGTGCAGCTGAGCCGGGACGAGCAGGGCGCAGGCCCCGGTGCTCAGGCCCGCGGTCACCACCGCGGCGGCGGCGCCGATGATGCAGCGATCCCGGCCGACCGCCCGCAGCCCGGCGGCGGTGGCCGCCGGGCGCGAGCCCGCGACGAAAGCCGGTACCCGGAGCGCGGCGAGCCCGGCGGTGATCACGGCGAAGCCCGCGGCCGCGGCGAGCAGTGGGACGGCCAGCCCGAGGTGCTCGGTGAGCGCGCCGGAAATGGCGGGCCCGGCCACGCCGCCCACGCCGGCGCTGGCCACCGACCCGCCCAGGGCCCGCGGGCCGCCCGCCGTCGCGGCCAGCCAGCACAGCCCGGCGGTCCACAGCACGCCGTAGCCGACCCCGAAGGCGAGCCGGGCCGCGAGCAGGGCCGGGAAGCTGCCGGCCAAGGCTTGCCCGAGCGTCGCCGTCGCCATCAGCAGGCCCGCAGCCAGCGTGATCCGCCGGGCGCCGAACCGGTCGGACAGCGTGCCCGCGGGCACGGACACGGCCAGCGTGGCGAGCCCGGTGGCCCCGAGTACCAGCCCCTGCTGGAAGCCGGACAGGCCGAGCCGGTGAGCGTAGTCGGGCATGACCGGCACCAGCGCGAACTGGGCGGCCGCACTGGCCAGGATAAGCCCGTACATCAGCACGCGGAACGCCCGCGTTCCGGTGGTCGGCGTCCCGGTGGCCCGCGTCCCGGTGGCCCGCGTCATGATGTCCTCCTCGTTCAACGGTCAGCGGCGCAGCTGGCTCCGGTCAGTTTAATATGAGAGAAACTACGACTAAAGTGAAGGAATGTCGCAGCTACGATCGATCCAGCCGATCAAAAGCGGGCTGGGGCTGCGGGAGCTGCAAGCGGTTCTCGCGGTCGCCGAGCTCGGCTCCTTCCGGCGGGCGGCCGCGGCGCTCGGCTACACCCAGTCCGCACTGTCGCACCAGGTGTCGGCGCTGGAAGCAGCGCTCGGGCAGCAGCTGTTCCACCGCCCGGGCGGCCGCGCGCCGGTGCGGCTGACGCCCGCGGGCGAGGCGGTCTGCCGCCGGGCCCGGCGAGCGCTCAGCGAGGTCGAGGCGGTGGCGGCCGACGCCGAGCAGGCGGCGCGCGGCGAGATCGTCCGGGTCCGGGTAGGTGTCACCCAGACTGCGGCGGCCGAGATCATGCCCGCGGCTCTGCGTGCCTTCCGCGACGACCATCCAGGCGTCGAGGTCGTGCTCGTCGCGGCAGACGACCCGGACAGCTCCCGGGCCGCGCTGCGCCGCGGCGACCTGGATCTCGCGTTCTCCTACGACACCGAGGCCGACGAGTACGTCGAGGCCGTCGCGGTGCTGGAGGATTCCTGGGTCATCCTCACCCGCCGGGACAGCCCGATCGCCGGCCTGGAGCACGCCGGGTTCGCGGTGCTCGACCAGCTGGACCTGGTCGCCTGGACCCGCCGGTGGCGGGCCCAGGCCGAGCTGGAGGACACCTGGGCCCGGCGCGGCCTGGCACCCAAGATCGTCTACCGCACCGACGACAACCTGGCCCTGCAGCGACTGGTCGCGGCGGGGCTCGGTCACGCCTGCATCGGACGGGTCGCCGCCCGCCGCGCCGTCGACCCCGCGCTGACCTGGCTGGAGCCGCACGACGCGGCCGCCTCGCGGACGATCGTCCTGTGCTATCCGCGGGACCGCCCGGTAACCGCCACCGCCCGCTCGCTGATCACCGCCATCCGCGCCCAAGCCTCCTGACCCGCGCCCAGGCCGCCCGATCCGCGCCCAAGCGGGGGTCGGGGCGGGGCGGGGCGCTAGGCTCCGCGGGTGGCGGCTAGTTTTAGGAGGTCGACGCAGGTGGGGCCGAAGGCGTGGCCTGAGGCCTCCAGGGCCATCGGCAGGGTGCTGGTCTCGGTCATCCCCGGCGACACGTTGACCTCGAGGAAGTGTGCTACGCCGGCCTCGTCCACGATCAGGTCGGTCCGGGACAGGTCGCGCAGCCGGAGCACCGAGTGGGCCGCGATCGCGATCCGCGCCACCTGGGCCGCGACCTCACCGGGTAGCCGGGCCGGGACGTAGAACTCGGTCTTGCCTGCGGTGTACCGGGCCGCGTAGTCGTAGCCGCCGTCGCCCGGGACGATCTCGACGGCTGGCAGCGCCTGCGGGCCGGCGCCGAGGTCGATCACTCCGACGGTGACCTCGGTGCCCGAGATGAACCGCTCGATCAGCGCGATGTCGCCGTAGGCGAAGCAGCTCAGCAGCGCGGCCGGCAGCTCTGCTGCCTCGTGGACCGGTCCCGCGCCCAGCGCGGAGCCGCCGCGGGACGGCTTGACGTACAGCGGGAGCCCGAGCCTGGCGACGATGAGGTCGATCACCGCGGCCGCCCCGAGGTCGTGGAAGGTTTCCCGGGGCAGCGTCACGGATGGCGGCGTGCTCACTCCGGCCGCCGCGACCAGGGCCTTGGCCGTCGGCTTGTCGAACGCCATCTGGCAGGCGCTGGCTACCGAGCCGACGTACGGCGTGCCGAGCAGTCCCAGGACCTCCCGGATCGCGCCGTCTTCGCCGGAGGCGCCGTGGATCACCGGGAACACCGCGCTGGGCGGGTCGGCGCGCAGCCGGGCCAGCAGTTCGGAGTCGGCGTCGGCCACCACGGCGTCGATGCCCGCCTCGGCCAGGGCGTCCTGGACCCGGTGGCCCGAGCGCAGCGACACCTCTCGCTCGGCGGACAGCCCGCCGGCGAGCACCACGACACGATCAAGTTCGTACATGTTTGCGGGTCACCCTAACGGACGCCGGGTGCGGGGCCGAAGTCGTCCCGCAGCTCGATTTCGGTCTCGATCACCGAGGTCAGCCGGCGGATCCCCTCGCGGATCCGGTCCGGGTCGGGCAGCGAGTAGCACAGCCGCGCGTACTGGCCGCCCGAGCCGTCCGCGTAGAAACCGGTGCCGGGCACATAGGCCACCCGCGACGAGATCGCCCGCGGCAGCATGGCCTTGGCGTTGACGCCGTCGGGCAGCCCGAGCCACACGTAGAACCCGCCGGCCGGCCGGGTCCAGTGGCAGCCCGGCGGCATCATCGTCTCCAGGGCGCTGAGCGTGGCGTCCCGCCGCTCACGGTAGAGCTCGCGGAAGGTCTTGACCTGCTCCTGCCATGGCTGGGTAGCCAGGTACTCGCGCACGGTCAGCTGCGCGAAGCTGGAGTGGCAGAGCACCGCCGACTCGGCGGCCAGGATCAGCTTGTCCCGGATGGGGGCCGGCGCCGCCGCCCAGCCGACCCGCACGCCCGCGGCGAAGGTCTTGGAGAACGTGCCGAGGTACACCACTCCCTCGCTGTCGTCCGCCCGCAGCGCCCGCATCGGGTCGCCGTCGAAACCGAGCAGGCCGTAGGGGTTGTCCTCGACCACGAGCAGGCCGGCGCGCTGGCAGATGCCGAGGATCCGGTGCCGGCGCGCGGCGGCCAGCGTGACCCCGGCCGGATTGTGGAAGTTCGGCACGGTGTACAGGAACTTGGCCCGGCGCCCGGCCGCGGCCGTGCGTACGATGGCTTCCTCGAGCGCCTCGGGAATCAGCCCGTCGTCGTCCATGGCGACGTGGACCACGCTGGCCTGGTAGGCGGCGAAGGCGCCCAGAGCGCCCACGTAGGACGGCGCCTCGGCCAAGATCACGTCGCCGGGGTCGATGAAGATCCTGGTCAGCAGGTCAAGCGCCTGCTGGGAGCCGACGGTGACCACAATCTCGTCCGGGTGCGCCCGGATCTCCTCCAGCGCCATGACGTCGCAGATCCGCTCGCGCAGCCCGGCGTCACCCTGCGCGGTGCAGTACTGCAGGGCGACCTCGCCGTGAGCGGCGATCAGCTGGCCGATCATCTCGCCGACGGCGTCGAGCGGGAGCGCGGACACGTAGGGCGACCCGCCGGCCAGCGAGACGATCTCGGGCCGGGCGGCTACGGCGAACAGGGCCCGGATCTCGGAGGCGACCATGCCGACGGCACGTTGGGCGTACTGACCGACATAGGGGTCAATTCGCTGTCGCTGCGATGCGGGCTGCTGGTCGCCGGTCACGGCTTCTCCTGAGTGGCTCCTGAAGTGGTCCAGTATCATGCCAGGATAAGGGGTATCTCCTGGGCACGTGTATGGATATTCTGCCGGGGGATCGGCTACCGGGGAACAGGATGTCGCGCCGTATCGTCAATATCACGCTGGACAATCTCGGCGATTTGCCGCCGAAGTGCCGCAGATGTGTGTTCTGGGAGCTGGGGCCGGTCAGCCGGGCCCGGGCCGAGGAAAGCGGAGACCCCGAACTCGAGAAAGAGTCGTGGGTGTCTTCGGTGCTGCTGGAATGGGGGAGCTGCGGGAAGATCGCGTACGTCGACGGCGTCCCCGCCGGGTACATGCTGTTCGCGCCCCCGCAGTACGTCCCCCGCTCGATGGCCTTTCCCACCAGCCCGGTAAGCGCCGACGCGGTGCTGTTCATGACCGCGTACCTGCTCAGCGAGTTCACCGGCGGAGGGATCGGCCGGATGCTCGTGCAGGCCATGGCCAAGGACCTGACCCGGCGCGGGGTGAAGGCGATCGAGGCCTTCGGCGACCGGCGATGGGAGTCGCCGTCCTGCATGCTGCCGGTGGATTACCTGCTCGCGGTGGGGTTCAAGACGATCCGCCCGCATCACCACTACCCGCGGCTGCGGATGGAACTGCGGACCATCTTGACCTGGCGGGAGGACGTCGAGGTGGCGCTGGAGCGCCTGCTCGGCTCGATGACGCCGTCGGCCCCCCAGGGCGCACTGCGGCCCGTATGAGGGCCGGGCGCCGCTAAGGGGCCGTTCTTCGCGAAGGCTCAGATGAAGTCGGCGAGCTCGCGGAGCAGGGCCGACTTGGCCTTGGCCCCCACGATCTGCTTGACTACCTCGCCGCCCGAGAACACGTTCATGGTCGGGATGGCCATGATCCCGTACCGCTGCGAAACGGCCGGGTTCTCGTCGATGTTGAGCTTGACCACATCGATCTTGTCCGCGTACTCGGTGGCGATCTCCTCGAGAACCGGGGCGACCATGCGGCACGGGCCGCACCATTCGGCCCAGTAATCGACGATGACCGGCTTCTCGCTCTTGAGGACCTCGGTCTCGAAGGTCTCGTCCGTCACGACCTTGGTCGCGCCCACTTGCGATCACATCCCTTAACTTGCGGGTGAATATTTTCAGGCTTCTTCGCGGCTGGCCAGCCAGCGCTCGGCGTCCAGGGCGGCCGCGCAGCCGCTCCCGGCGGCGGTCACCGCCTGCCGGTAGGTGTGGTCCACCACGTCGCCGCAGGCGAACACGCCCTCGATGGCGGTGCGCGTCGACGGCTCGTCGACCAGGAGGTATCCATCCGGATCGGTGGCCAGCTGCTCGGTGAACAGTTCGGATCGCGGGTCGTGCCCGATGGCGACGAAGACTCCGGTCACCGGCAGCACGTGCTCGGTGCCGTCCTTGGTGCTCTTGATCCGCAGGCCCGACACCTTGTCCGAGCCGAGGACCTCGGCCACCTCGCTGTCCCACAGGAACTTGACCTTGGGATTGGCCATCGCGCGGTCCTGCATGATCTTCGACGCCCGGAGCGTGTCCCGGCGGTGGATGATCGTCACCGACTTGCCGAACCTGGTCAGGAACGTGGCTTCTTCCATGGCCGAGTCGCCGCCGCCGATGACCGCGATGTCGTGACCGCGGAAGAAGAACCCGTCACAGGTGGCGCACCAGGAGACGCCGTGGCCGCCGAGCTTCTTCTCGCCCGGCACGCCAAGCTCCTTGTACCGGGAACCGGTGGCGATGATGACCGCCTGGGCCAGGTACGTCTCGCTGTCGGTCTTGATCACCTTGGGGGTCGCGGCAAGGTCGACCTCGATCACGTCGTCGGACAGCAGCTCGGCGCCGAACCGCTCGGCCTGCTTGCGCATCGAGTCCATCAGCTCCGGGCCCATGATGGCGTCGGGGAACCCGGGGAAGTTCTCCACCTCGGTGGTCTGCATCAGCGCGCCGCCCGCGGTCACCGATCCCTCGAAGACCAAGGGCTTCAGCTCCGCACGAGCCGCGTACAGGGCCGCCGTATAACCGGCTGGGCCGGAACCTATGACGATGACGTTCCGGACTTCGGGCACTTGTGACAACCCGTTTCGACCCCCTATCTCACTAGCTCTGGTGAGAACCGATCCTAGGGCGTAGATGTTCCCGGCAGGCTCGCCGTGGCGAGGACGTGATCGCTGCTGGCCGAGCAACCGGAGGCGGTCACCCACGCCTGGTCGTGGGCGCCGCTGACGGCGACGATCACGATGGCCGGCTGGCCCTGGAAGCGGGCCGTCTCGACCAGCACGACGGTGCCCGGGCTGGTGCCCGCGGTCACCCGGAGCACGCACCCCTTGACCGGCCCGGACGCCAGTAGCTGCGGGCGCTCGGCGGTCCGGGGATAGAGCCGCAGTTCGTGTTCCAGCTGCTGCGAAAGCGTCGGGCGGAAGTAATCGGTCACGCTGGTCACGACCTGGAACCTAACCGGAGCCTTCATCGCCGGGCCCGCAATGGACCGCATGCCCGCCCCGCCGGCCGGCTCGGCCAGCCCGTGAGTCGACGCGGAGGGGGCAGAAAACGCGGACGCGGCGGCCGAGGCGGGCGGGACGGCCGGGGCGGCTGCGGTACCGGAGGTCGGCGAGCTGCCACCCGCGACCCGGCTCAGCCCGTACCCGCCCGCGGCCAGCACCACGACGGCGGCCGCGGGCAGCAGGATCCGCTGGGTGATCAGCCGGAAGTTCCGGGAGCGGCGTGGCCCCGGGCTGCTGGCCTGGTGAGCGGCGCTGTCATCAACGGGCCGTTCGGAGGAATTTCTGTTCGCCGCTTCGGTGGCGAGCACCAGGTCCAGCCGCCGCGCCACGTCGTCGGGCATGGCCGGGGGCCGACCCGCGGCGAGCAGGGCCGTGAGCTCGCCCAGCTGGTCGCTCAGCCCGGCGCAGTGGTCGCAGGCGGCCAGGTGCGACGCGATGGCGGCGCGGCGACGGCCGGTCACGAGTCCCGCGCGGAACTCGGCCAGCACGTCAGAGTCCGGGTGCGTCATCTGCTTCCTGCCCGCCTCGGGGGCGCTTGGCGGCCCCTCATGGGTCACTTCCCTGCGCAGGTGAGACGCGCTCGGTGGCGGATCGGTTCCCCCGCAAGTGGGCTACATACGGGAGGAGCCGGGCGCGGCCCCGGGCGCAGCGGCTCTTGATCGTGCCCGGTGAGGTGTCCAAGATGGCGGCGGCGTCGTCGACGGAGAAGCCGAGCATGTCCACCATCACCAGGGCCGCCCGCTGCGGCGGCGGCAGGAGTCGCAGTGCGGCGTCGACGTCCAGCCGGGTGTCGGCGGCCCGCGCGGGGTCCGGGTCATGCGCCGCGAGGGCCTCGAGGGCCTGCTCGTCACCGGCGGACGTTACCGGGCGGGCGGCCCGGCGGCGCAGCCGGTCCAGGCAGGCGTTGACCACGATACGGTGCAGCCAGGTGGTGACGGCCGAGTCGCCACGGAAGTCGGCCGCGCGGCGGAAGGCGGAGATCATCGCGTCCTGGAGCGCGTCGGCCGCCTCCTCGGGGTCGCAGACGGTGCGCAGCGCCACCGCCCACAGCCGGTCGCGGTGCCTGCGGAACAGCTCGCCGAAGGCGTCGCTGTCTCCCGCCACGTGCCGGCGGAGGAGGTCAGCGTCCGAGGCCCGCTCGCCATCGGTGCCGGGCACGGGGCATCAGCCCGACTGGCTCACGGCGGAGCCATGGACCACCACGTTGTAGATCAGCGCCTCGTACTGATTGCTCGATCCGGCCATCAGCGGCAGGCGGGTAATCCAGATCAGCACGTAGCGGCCGGTGGTTTTGCTGCTCACGTCGAAGGTCGTGCTGCCGGCCGCGGTGGTGGAGCTCGCGACCTCGGTGAAGCTGCTCAGCGCCGACGGGACCGGGGTGTTGTCGTTCCCGATCTCGATCTCGACGTCGGCGCAGCAGCTGGTGCCGAACCGGACCACTACCTGGCTCAGCCGTACTTGCTTGCCCATATCCAATATGAGTCCGGTGCCCTTCTTCAGGTTGCCGAACGCTGGATAGGTGAAGTAGTACTCGGTGTGCCAGAACATGCCCGGGTTGTTGCCGATCGCGTACTTGGCCCCGGCGCCGTCCTCGTTCCCGCCGTCGTTGCCCAGGGCGTCGAAGCTGTTCGCGCTGACCGGCGTGAGCACCACCGAGGCCGCGGCGGCCGGGGCGGACGAGGATGAGGGGCTGTTGGTCGGCGGCGCGGACGCCGACGGCCCGCCCTGGTGGCTGAGCACCCAGCCGACCGCGCCGGCCGCCACCAGGACGATCACGATCAGGGCGCTGATGATCGCCGTCCGCGGCGAGGAGCGGTCGGCGGTCGGCCGGCGATGGGGGGCTCCGGCCCGGGACCGTGCGGTGCGGGGCCGCGAGGTCCGGGGCCGGGTCGCGCGGGGTCGCGTGGCCGGGGGCCGCGTGGCCGGGTCGGCCGTCGGATACGGGCTGGTCTGCCCGCCCGGCCGGTAGCCGCTGTCGGCCGCGGTACGGAACGAGGCCGTGGCGGGCTCCGGCAGCGGGTCGGGCGGGGCCGCGTTGGCCAGGGCCTCGGCCAGCATCGCCGGGGTACTGAGCGCCGGGCCGTGACGGCTGGGGCGCTGGAACAGGGCCTGGCAGGTCAGGGCGTCGATGGTGGCCGGCACGGCCGCGGACACCTGGCGCGGGCTGCGCGGCACCCCGTCGGCCTCCGGCGCCGGGGGCAGCCCGATCGGCTCGATCGGCCCGACTGGCCTGGTCAGGTCCTGCGGGTCGCCGGTCTCCGCGGCGTCCGCGGGTCCGGCTGCTTCCAGTGGCCCCGGCCAGTAGCCGGTCAGCGCGGCGTATAGCAGCCGGGCCAGGTCCCGGGTGTCGGTGAGCTCGGGGCTGTCGCCCTCGCCGACCGCGGTCGGCGTCAATCCGGCCAGCACGGCGTCGATGCCCAGCCCGGTGATCTTCACGCCGCTGCCGCGCGTCCAGTGCAGGCACGCCGGGGTCAGCCGCAGGTGGGCCAGCCCGCCGGCGTGCGCGGTCGCGATGGCCCGGGCCGCCTCGGACAGCAGCGACACGGCGTTCGGGGCATCCATAGGGCCGTCGGACAGCATGTCCAGCAGTGACTCGCCAGCCACCCACTCCATCACCACGTAGGCGAGTTCCCCGGCGTCCTCGACGTCGAACACCTGGGAGAAACGCGGGTCGCCGAGCCTGCTCGCGACCCGCGCGGCGGTGATGGCCTCGGTGATCCTGGGGAAGCCGGCCGCGAACGTGAGCACGGTGACAGAGCGAGCGAGAGTTTCGTCGGTCGCTTTCCAGAACGCCCAGCCGGCGCCAGCGCTCGTCTGGTCTACGAGGCGATACCGCCCCGCCAGCCGGGTTCCTGGTTCCGACGTGTATGTGCTCATAGGTCGTTACCCATGCTAATGCCGCCTGCTCTGGCCGCCGAACCTAGCCGCCACTGTCCGGGCCAGGAACCCGAATTCTGCTACCCGCAGGACCCGGGCGCACAGCGCGTACAGCAGCACCGCGCCGCCGCCGCCGACCACCGTGACCAGCAGGCCGTAGCCCGCGCTGGGGTCATGCACGACATGCCCGGCGCCGATCATGACCGCCACCGCGAAGACCAGGCCGGGCACGGTGGCCAGGTGCATCCGGGTCAGGCTGCGGGCGATGGCCCAGCCGTCCAGGCTGCCGACCCGCCGCAGCAGCAGGGCCCAGCCGACGATCGCCCCGGTCAGGTTGGCTACTCCGTACGCGACGCCCAGCCCGGCCACCACCTCCAGGCGGGGCAGCATGGACAGCGCGACGTAGCTGGCCGCGATGCTGACGGCCATGGTGATGAGGCCGACCAACGCGGCGGTCCGGCTGTCCTGGAACGAGTAGAACACCCGTAGTTGCAGCTGGGTCAGCATGTACGGGACCAGGCCGAGGGAGAACAGGCCGAAGACCTCGCCGATGTACCTGGCGTGGTCGGTTCCGGCGTAGGAGAGCAGGAACTCGGCCAGCGGGCCGCCGAGCAGGCCGAGGTAGATGGCGGCGGGCACCACGATCACCGAGGCCAGCCGGACGCCGATGGAGAAGTCGTCCCGGACCAGGGAGTAGCGGCGGGCGCTGGCGTGCTCGCTCATCCGCGGCAGCAGCGCCGTGATCACCGAGATGCCGATGATGGCGTAGGGCAACTGGAACAGCTGCCAGGCGATGGAGTATGCGGAGTAGCCGTTCGCCCCGGGCGAGGCCGCGTTCGCGATGATCTGGACGATCAGGCTGCCGACCCACACCGAGACCACGTAGACCAGCATCCAGCTGGCCATCCGGCCCATCTCGGACACTTCACCCGGCTTGAACCCGAGCGTGGGCCGCCAGTGGAAGCCGGCTCCGCGCAGCGACGGGAACAGGGCCGCGGTCTGCGCCACGACGCCCAGCGTGGTCCCGATGCCGAGCAGCTGCACCCCGAACGCGGAGATGTTCTGCGGGTCCTTGCCCCGGCCCACCGTGACGATGAAGAACCCGCCGACCGCGATGACGACCAGGTTGTTGATGACCGGCGTCCACATCGGCGCCGCGAACCGGCCGCGGGTGTTCAGCACCGCGCCGATCAGCGAGCTCATGCCGTAGAAGAAGATCTGCGGGACGAAGAAGTAGGCCCATATCACCATCAGGTGGTGCTCGGCGCCGAGCGGGCTCCCGGGCGGGCCGTGGATGGTGGGCGCGTACAGGTCGACCAGCGGGCCGGCCAGCAGCGTGGCCACCACGGTGACCACCAGCAGGGCCAGCGCGCCCAGGGTGAACATCCGCTGCGCGTACGCCTCGCCGTGGTCCGGGTCGCGCCGGGCCGCCCGGACCAGCAGCGGCACGACCACACTGGTGAAGATGCCGCCCAGCATGAGGTAGTAGATGGCGTTCGGCAGCGTGTTGGCGTTGTTATAGGCATTGCCGAGAAAGAGCACGCCGGTCGCGTAGACCAGGATCAGGGTGCGCAGGAACCCGGTGCCCCGGGAGGCCAGGGTGCCGACCGCCATGCCGGCGCCGGAGCGGACCAGGCTCGGTCGCGGGGTGGCGCGCGACCCGGCCGGCCGCGACAGCCGCGGACCTCCTGTGGGCCCTCCTGGCGGGCCCGTCGGCGGGCGCCCGGGCGGACCGTCGGCCGC
>PLIQ01000015.1 GCA_003140115.1 Actinomycetota bacterium
GCAACTAGAGGCATTAGCATCTTCCTATGGAAGAAGATGCCGTCAAGTCGGAGGCCACATCGGAAGTCGAGGATGTGGTGCCTGAGCTCGGAACACGGCTGCTGCATCTCCGGCAGGAGAGGGCGCGGTGCCTACATTATGCAGCTAACGGTAGTTTGTTGACCTCGGAGCGGGTTCGGGGTATGCCGGAGTTTAGTAGTAGTGGCATGACCTGTTGTGGGGTGCGTGATGACGCGACGCTTGCCGTGTCCGGTGGCGCCGGGCCCGCTGGAGGGCTACGCGGCGCGGTTTGATGACCTGTTCGGTTCGTTAGCGCAGCGGCGAGGGTTCCGGGAGTACCTGGCCGGGCTGCTGGCGCCGCGGGACCGGAACAAGACGCTGACCGCGCTGGCCGGGGCGGAACCGGTGACCGGGGCGCAGCATCGGTCGGTCCAATGCCTGCAGTTCTTCCTGTCCGAATCCCGGTGGGACGCTGACCAGGTGAATTCCCGGCGGCTGGAGCTGCTGCTGGCTGATCCGGCGACCGCGCCGCACGATGCGGGGGTGCTGGTGATCGATGACAGCGGGGACCGCAAGGACGGGGTGAAGACCGCGCATGTCGGCCATCAGTGGCTGGGCCGGTACGGCAAGACTGACAACGGCGTGGTCACCGTGACCACGGTGCGGGCTGATGAGCGGCTGTATTACCCGGTGCACGCAGTGCCGTACACCCCGGCGAAGCACTTCGCGAAGGGCAAGAGCGACCCGGGGTTCCGGACCAAGCTGGCGATCGGCGCGGACCTGGCGGTCAAGGCCCGGGCGGCGGGGTTCACGTTCCGCGCGGTGGCCGCCGACAGCGCGTACGGGGACCAGGACGGGTTCCGCGCCGAGCTGTCCGAGGCCGGGCTGCCGTTCGTGATGGCGCTCAAGCCGCGCCGCGGGGTCTGGGCCTACGGCCCGGACGCGCACACCCCGGTGCACGCCGCCCGCGCGCTGGCCTGGAACGGACCTGATGATCCTGGCGACTGGCGCCCGGTGACCAGGACGTTCCGCGACGGGCACACCGAGACCTGGCGGGCCGCCGACGCCACCTTGGGCTGGTGGGGCCCGGACGGCGCCCGGCGCCTGGTGGTGGCTACCGCCGACCCGGCCACCTTGCCGGACAAGGCCACCTGGTACCTGGTCACCAACCTGCCCCGGCCCGGCGGCCCGCGCGAAGCTGACAGCCCGCACCCGGCCGCGCCCCTGGCCGAGATCGTGCGGATCTACGGCATCCGGCACTGGATCGAGCAGAGCTACAAGCAGGTCAAAGACGAGCTGGGCTGGGCCGGCTTCCAGGTCCGCTCCGATGTCGCGATCCGCCGCCACCAGGCCCTGGTCAACTGCGCGTTCTGCTTCTGCTGGGACGCCTGGTTCGCTGATCAGCCACCGCAGCGCGGCGTTGCGGTTCCGCGGCCGGACCCCGGCCGCGGAGAGAGGGGGGCCACAAGCCGTCCCGCTGCCGTCGGCACCGTCCTGGCCCCGGGCGCTGCGCGCGGTACGAGCCTGGCTTTCCCCCTGGATCGCGCTGCAGCGCTGGTGGCCGGCATGGTCCAAGGCGCCCCCGCCGCCGCAGCTGCAAGCCCTGATCGACTCGGTCGCGGCAGGCTGCGGCCTGCACCTCTACATCCGTAATTAACAAACTACCGCTANNTACGCTGTCAGGCTGGTCCCTATTCTGGACGATTAGCCTAATAGCCGTTGGCGCTCTTGTGGCAGCACAAGGCGCGTTCGCCAAGGTGTGGGGTAACGCTAGTTGGCTAACGATTACTTTCATCGCTTTCGGTGTCTTTACGGCAGCCGGAACTGGCTTTAACTCGTTCTTCAAGCCCGGCGAGAGATCTCCTAAGTTCGCAGAAGTCGGGTTCGAATATGAGCGAGTTGAGAAAAATATTCGCAGAGAGGCGGCAGCACTCTACCGCACTATGGATCCGAATATTCCAAACCAACGAATAAGCTTCCAGGAAGCGATGGACGGTATCTTGCGTCGAGCTGATCAACAGCTAGATTCGGTGCGACGGAAGGAACTGTCCCTTTATGTCACGGGTCCGATGACAATCGGCCGTTATCGAAAGGCTAAATCCCGGAACCATTAATGCCGACTTGAGCAGTCGCGCTCATCTGACCGCGAAGTGGGCGCGCCTCTGCAGCAGGACCAGCCGTCCGAGGACGCATCAGCGGTGGTTCCAGAAGTCGCGTTCCTCCACGACAAGCCCATCGGCCCCAAAACGGAGCAACGACACCCCCGCCAGATCCTCGGTGCCGCCATCCGTCAGCCTGGTTTGCGCACTCCAAGGCACGGCCGCTCGGTCACCGTCGACAATAGGCACGCCAAACCGGCACTCCGCCGATTTCTCCTCAGCGAACACGCGGGCTAGATAGCCTGGCTCCGGTTCGCGGAACGGATGCTGCTGCCAGAACGCGCCTTCGGCATAAAGCGCACTGATAGCGGCTACGTCATGCCCGGGCCAGCCGCGTTCCCATACCTCTGCCCACCGCTGGGCTGCCTGTCGCGTATCCACATGTCAACCATAGACAAGCGCACCGACAAACGGCCCGGCCGACAGGATGACGAGCAACTCTCATGCCGCGGACAGGAACAGGGTCGTGCCCACGGGTACGGCACCAGACCCCTTGGCCATGCTCACGTAGTCAGTCGGCAGCCGCGAACTCTGCTAGCCGAGGACGAAGGCTGACAAAAGGCGGTCACGGAGAGTAACCT
>PLIQ01000580.1:0-8914 GCA_003140115.1 Actinomycetota bacterium
CAGTATTCATGAAACCGGAGAAGACCATGACCAGGACCGACACCACGACACCGTCCCGCCCGCTGACGGACGACGCCCGGCCCCGCTGGCGGGCGGTCCTCGCCATCGCTATCGCGGTCGCGGTGGCCGCGGTCCCCGCCGCCCTCGGAGATACCATCGTCTCCCTGATCGCCCGCCAGATCGGCGGCGTCTCGGGCAAGTTCACCCCGATGCAGCCAGCCGCCTACATCCCTCTGACCATCATCGGGCTGATCGCCGGCGCACTGGGCTGGTACACCATCACCCGGGTCAGTGCGCGGCCCGGCCGGATCCTGCGCTGGCTTGTCCCGGCCGCCATCGTCTTGTCCTTCATCCCCGACATCGCCGTCGGCATCAGCAAGACCCTGCCGTACACCACCTGGGCCGGTGTCGCCGCCCTCATGGTCATGCACGTCGTGGTCGCGGGCGCCGGGGTCGCCAGCTACCACAGCTTTCTGCCGAGCCGCGATGACCGCCGCCGCGAAAGACCCGGACAGGATCGCGGTGCACGCCGCGGCGATGCCGGCCGGGACAGTGGCGCCGCTGCGCAGCCGGGCGCGCCGAGTTGTCCCGGGCGCTGCGGGCGCAAGCCCCGTGCCGGGGCGGCACCGGGCCTTGTTCCCGGCCTCACCGTGGCCAGCGCCGCGGCCCGCCCGGGGTGGGTCGCCTACCCCGGCGGCACCCAGCCTCCGCCGCGGACGGCCGCCATCTCCCCCCCGGCGCCCCCTGCGGGTGGAATCCGACGTCGCCGAGGTCACCGCCCTTGCCCGTCCTGGGCTGGCCGGTCTCGGCGGCGCGGCTGCTGCTCGTCCCGTCGCCCGCCGCACAGCAACAGCCGTCGCCGGCCATCAGCTGATGCCACACACCGCATGGCAAGGACCCGGAGTGGCTAGCCGACGGCATCGGAGGTGAGCGCCATGCTTTCCGCCGCAGAGCTCGGACCAGCCACTGAGGACGAGCGGCACGAGCCGGCAGTGATATCGCACGCCGGTTCAGACGGCACCGCGTCGCAGACCCGCCCGCGGCGCCTTTGGCCGGTCATGCTGCTCCGGGTCTGTTCCGCCGCCTGCGCCGCGTTCTTGCTGGTCTGGATCATCTTCCTCGGCGCGACACTGCCGGCGCAGGCGGTCGCGCATGAGTGGAAACTGGCTCGGATCGGCCTGGATGTCGCAGAGGCGATCGGCCTGCTGTTCGTGACATGGGCGGCCCGGCGGCTGCGGGAGATGCTCATCCCGTCCGCGATCGTTACCGGCACGCTGCTGGTGTTTGATGTGTGGTTCGACGTGA
Source organism: Actinomycetota bacterium (assembly GCA_003140115.1). The sequence continues at coordinate 1,306 of PLIQ01000580.1, forward strand.
TCTTGTCCTGGGGAACCAGTGACTGGCGATGAAGCGTGTTCAGTGCAGCGGCAGTTGAGCTCCCGCTTGCCGCGCTGTTGTTCGCGGCAGCCTGTCACATGATCAGAACGACGGTCGGCGACCTGAGCGCCCGGATATGTCTGGCCGGGCCTGCGCCCGCCAGCGCCAACTGCCGCTGCTGGGGCTGTCCGCCGCAGTGCCCGAACCGCTGCGGCCGCAGCCTCTCGCCGTGCCGGACAGCATCGCGGGCAGGCGTCTCCCGCCGGCCGCCGATTCCGGCACGGACAGTGCGGTCGGCCGCCCGGATCCGGAAAGCCGCAACAGATCCCGCCGCGCTTCCGCGCCGGGCAATCCGGGGCCACACCGCCAAGAAGGCCTGCAGTAACTGCAGTCCATAACCGAGGAGGCGGGTCATGAAGAACCAGATGCTGCCAGGCATTGCGCTGACCATCGCGATAGCCGCGGCGGTGGCCGCAGCGGCAAGACACCCGCGCAGGCCCGGGAACGGCCGGGCGGGCGCGGTTTCAGGGGCAGCCGCCGCTGGACGACCGCCACCAAGGCTGGTGCTCGCCGGCGAAACGGCGCCGGGCCCGGTGACGCCTGAAGATCGTGAGCCTCACCCCGCCGCCGCTGCGACTCCCGCCGTGCATAGCACGGCGGGAGATGAGACCGGAGACGAGCAGCCGGGCGCCGCGACGCGGCCGGGCGCTGCGGCCGGGCAGGCGCAGTATGTATTTCACGAGCTCCACGCCGATGGCCGCCATGCTATCTGCGCCGTCTGCAATGGCCAGCGCCGGGACTAAGAACAAGAGCGCTACCGGCGGAAGAGCGCCCAGGTCCCGTTTCCACCCGGGGGGCCTACCGGGTAGTAGGAGCCAGTGGCAGGAATCTGGCAGCTGCCGGAACAGCTGGAGGCGTGCTTCCTGAGCTGGCAAGATGCTTTGCTGACCAGGGCCTACCCCAGCCCGGTTTCGGCCTGATTACCTTCCAGAATCACGGCGCTATGGAGTTCCTGGTCCAGCTGCTAGCCGGCCCTGCCCGTCCTGATGGCCGGCTGGCAGCTCGACGGTGAAGGTTGTCCGGCCTGGCTGGCTGGACAGGGTGACGCGGCCGTGGTGCGCGGTGACGATGCCGTGGACGATGGCCAGTCCGAGGCCGGTGTTTCCGCCGGCGTGCGTGCGGGCGGTGTCGCCCCGGGTGAATCGTTCGAAGATCGTGGGCTGCAGCCGGGCGGGGATGCCCGGTCCGTTGTCGGTAACGGTCATGGTGACCAGGCCGTCCTGGCCGCTGTTCAGCTTGACGGTTACCGTGCTGCCGGGCGGGGTGTGGGTGCGTGCGTTGGCGAGCAGGTTGGCGAGCACCTGGTGCAGCCGGTCCTCGTCACCGCGGAGGGTGACCGGCTGGCCGGGCAGGTCGAGGATCCACTGGTGGGCGGGGCCGGCTACCCGCGCGTCGTTGGTGGCCTCGAGCGCCAGCCGGGTGAGGTCGACCGGCTCGTCGGCGAGTGCGCGGCCGGCGTCGAGCCGGGCGAGCAGCAGCAGGTCATCGACCAGCCGGCCCATCCGCTGCGCCGCGGCCTGCACGCGGCGCAGCGCGTTGTCAGAGTTCTCCGGGGCGCGCAGGCCCAGCTCGGCGTAGCCGCGGATGCCGGCGATCGGGGTGCGCAGCTCGTGGCTCGCGTCGGCGATGAACTGGCGCAGCTGGTTTTCGCTAGCCTGCCGGCGGTCGAGTGCGTTTTCGACGTGGCCAAGCATCCGGTTGAACGCCGAGCCGAGCTGGCCGACTTCGGTCCTGGGGTCGGCGTCGGGCACCCGGTGGGACAGGTCCACTTCTCCGCTGGCCAGGGGAAGCTGAGTGACCTGGTTGGCCGTGGTGGCGACCTTGCGCAGGGGACGCAAGGACAGGCGGACGACGCCGAAGACGGCCAGCCCGGTCATCAGGAGCACGGTGCCGAAGACCACCATCTCGATGCGTTCCAGGCGGGTGGTCGTGGAGTTCAGCTCGGCCAGGGGCAGCCCGGTTATGTACACGTCGGCATCCTGGCCGGGGATGGCAATGAGCCGGTACTCGCCGAGGCCGGGCAGCGTGCGTGTATAGGGCTGGCGGTTTACGGGCAGGCGCAGCAGGATCCGCCTGGCAGCGGGGGACAGCGAGACCTTCTTCGCTCCGGACCGCGTTTCCTCGTCGGTGCCGGCCAGCCGTCCGCGGGAGATCCAGGCGCCCAGCGTGCCGGCGGCGCCGAGCGGGCCACGGTTGCCGAAGCCGTCTGAGCCACTGCGGCCGCGTGCCTGAGACTCGACGAAGAACGCCAGCTGCTGATTCTGGGGTAGCTGCGAGTCGAGCTGGCCGAGCAGGAAGATGTGCAGCGCGACGACGGTGGCTGTCCCAACCGCCGCGCAGCTGGCCAGGAAGAGGAGCAGGACGCCGAGGACGAGCCGGGCGCGGAGCGTGCGGCCGGCCCACCATCGCCGCCACCTGGTCACCGGGTCGCCGGCTTGAGTACGTAGCCGACGCCGCGGACGGTGTGGATCAGCGGCTCGCCGCCGGCGTCGATCTTCTTGCGCAGGTAGCTGATGTACAGCTCGACGACGTGTCCCTGGCCGCCGAAGTCGTAGTTCCAGACCCGGTCGAGGATCTGTGCCTTGGACAGCACGCGGCGCGGGTTGCGCACCGGGAAGCGGAGCAGCTCAAACTCAGTGGCCGTCAGCTCGATGAGCTTGCCTGCCCGGCGCACCTCCCGGGCATCCTCGTCTATCGTCAGGTCGCTCACGGCCAGCTCAGCGTCGCCGTGCGCGCGGGCGATCTTGGCGCGGCGCAGCAGCCCGCGCAGCCGGGCAAGCACCTTCTCCAGGCTGAAGGGCTTGGTGGCGTAGTCGTTGCCGTCGGCCGTGATGCCGGCGATCCGGTCCTCAACCAAGTCACGGGCGGTGAAGAACAGCACGCACACGCGGGGCAGCTCGTGCGCAGCCGGCGCAGCACATCCAGGCCGCTGAGGTCGGGGCGCATGACATCCAGCACGACGGCGTCTGGCCGGAACTCGCGTCCGGTGCGCACAGCGCTCAGCCCGTCGCCGGCGGTCCGGACCTGCCAGCCCTCATAGTGCAGCACTCTGGCCATCAGCTCGGCCAGGCTGGGCTCGTATCGACGACCATGACCCGGCCGAGCCGTCGGGGCGCCGGTCTCTCCGGCCGCCCGAGCAGCCCCGGTACCGGGGTTTCGCTGCGTCGCTCATGGTTTCAGCATGCCCTGCCGGTCTGTGCGACCGCTAGAAGCTTGCTCTGCAGCTACTCTGAGGCTTACCGGGAGTCGGTGAGCAGCAGGGCGAGCGCCGGGCAGTCGGTAACCGGTCGGCGAGCAGCCTTGCGCAGCCTCGCGAGGATCGGCTCGGCGGAGATGGCCGGGTAACCCCACCCGTCGAGGCTGACCCCGCTCGGGGAGCAGCTCGGCGCGCAGCCCGTGGCCGGTGAGGCGATGGGGTTGACCTACGGCCGGACCTCTCACTGGCTCTTGTGGCGGCTGACCTGATGGCTGCCCCGCACCTGCAACGGATCTGAGCCGGCGAGCCCCATTCAGGCAGATGGCACGGCGCGCCGGTTATGCGATAGCTCCTTCAAACATCTGTACGGCCCTGAATGCTAACACCATGCCCGCCTGGATATTGTCCGCGCGATCGTCGCTGGCTGTGGCGGCAGCGAAGCGGACCAGCAGCAGTTCGTTTTGGCACGGCGCCGCATCAGGCTCAATACCTCCGGCATCAAGCCGGGAACACGGCGGATCCCGGCGCCTCGCCGTCGGTCCAGTAGATGCCCGGCTGCTAGGCGGCAACAATGCCTCCCGGTACGGGATCTGCGATAGTGCGGGTCGCCCGCGGTGGTCCGGCGGTGCTGCTCGTGCTGTTTATCGGGTTGCTCGGGCTTGTGTGCGGTGCTGACCGGCGCCGTACCATCATGAACCTGAGCAGCCAGGCCATGGAAGTGAGTAGGGCACTGGCCGGGCGGGCGGCCGCAGCCGCCGTCGGCACCTCTTCATAGCAGGCGCAGAGAGGCAGCTCAGTCCGGGTGGAGCCTGTGCGCACACCATCGGAGCATGCATCCAGCTGATTCCGTACCCCGGGTACGGCCAGATGACCGGGCCGCTGCGGAGCCTGGCCGTACCACGGTAGAGATCGTGATCCCGGTCCATAACGAGGCCCGCGGCCTTGGCCTGGCCATCCGGCGGGTGCACGCCTACCTGACTGACCAGCTCCCTTTCCCCGCCCGCATCACCATTGCGGAAAACGGCAGCACCGACGCTACCTGGATGCGCGCCCGCGAACTGGAAGACGAATTCCCATTGGTGCGTGCGGTCCAGATCGGGCAGCCGGGACGAGGCGGGGCGCTGCGGTCGGCTTGGTCGGCAAGTGACGCTGACGTCCTTGCCTACATGGACGTCGACCTCTCGACCGATCTGAACGCGCTGCTGCCGCTCATCGCCCCGCTGGTATCTGGTCACAGTGATGTCGCGATCGGAACCCGCCTGGCCTGGGGCGCGCGTGTGGTCCGCGGCCCTCGTCGCGAGATCATCTCGCGCTGTTACAACCTGCTGCTGTACGCGACCCTCGGCACCCGCTTCTCCGACGCTCAGTGCGGTTTCAAGGCGATCCGCGCGGAGGCAGCACGGGCGCTGATGCCGCTGACCGCCGACCGGGGCTGGTTCTTCGACACGGAGCTGCTGGTGCTAGCGCAGCGGGCCGGACTGCGCATCCACGAGGTCCCGGTGGACTGGATCGACGACTGCGATTCCCGGGTCAAGGTGATCGCGACCGCCCTAGCCGACCTGCGAGGCATCGCCCGGCTCGGGACTGGGCTGGCCCGAGGCACGATCCGCGTCCCGGCGCTGGGGAATGCTGCGCCTCCGGGCTGGCCGGCCGGCCCGGACATGCCCCGTCATCGGCTCCCCAGCCAGCTGGCCCGGTTCATCTCAGTGGGCGTGACCAGCACCGTGGCTTACGTTCTGCTGTACTTGCTGCTCCGTAGCGTAATGGCTGCGCTGCCCGCAAACGCCATCAGCCTCCTGGTGACCGCCATCGGCAACACCGCGGCTAACCGCCGCGTCACCTTCGGGATCCGCGGACGGCACGGCGCCGTCCAGCATCAGGGGCGCGGCCTCGTCGCGTTCGGCAGCAGCCTCGCGCATACCTCCGGCGCCCTTGCGGCCTTGCATGCGGTCACTGCGGAGCCGGCTCAGGGACTGAGGTCACATTGCTGATCGCGGCCAGCATGGCCGCCACGCTGGTCCGCTTCGGGCTCTACCGGGGATGGGTCTTCCACGGCTGGCGCGACAGGCCACCGGCCCGGTCCGGTGTGGCGCCAGCCCAGGTGCCGATCCAGGAAACTGCCCCAGTTCAGTCCGCTCCCCGATAGGACAGTGATCCACGATGAACGCCCTTTCCACCCAGTCCTCTCCGCCCGGGCGGACCGCGCACCCAGCTACGGGCCGTGGCCCGCTGGCCCGGCTGCTGCGCGGCCACCGGGGCGACCCGGCCTGGGCCCGGCCGGCGCTGCTGGGGCTGCTGCTGGCCACAGCCGTGCTCTACATCGCAGGCCTGAGCCGCAACGGCTGGGGTAACGAGTTCTACGCGGCCGCGGTCCAGGCCGGCACGAAAAGCTGGAAGGCGTTCCTGTTCGGGTCGGTGGACTCCAGCAGCTTCATCACCGTAGACAAGACCCCGGCTTCACTGTGGGTCATGGAGCTGTCCGGCCGCATCTTCGGCTTCAGTTCCTGGAGCATGTTGATACCCCAGGCCCTGGAAGGGGTGGCCACCGTTGGCGTGCTCTACACAACGGTCCGCCGCTGGTTCGGGCCCGCAGCCGCGATCATCGCCGGGGCCGTGATGGCGCTGACGCCGGTGGCTACCCTGATGTTCCGGTTCAACAACCCCGACGCACTCCTGGTGCTAGTGATGACACTGGCCGCCTATACCACCACCCGGGCCATCGAATCGGGGCGTACCCGCTGGCTGGCATTGACCGGGGCCCTGCTCGGCCTGGGCTACCTCACCAAGATGCTGCAAGCCTTCCTGGTGCTGCCCGCGTTCGCGCTGGCCTACCTGTGGGCGGGCAAGCCGACGCTGGGCAAGCGCATCTGGCAGCTGCTGGTCGGCGGTGCCGCGCTGGTGGCCGCGGCCGGCTGGTGGGTGGCGATCGACCTGCTCACCCCGGCCGCCGACAGGCCCTACGTCGGCGGCTCGACCGACAACAACATCCTGCAGCTCACGTTCGGCTACAACGGCTTCAGCCGGATCACCGGCGGTGAGACCGGATCCGGTGGCAGGCTGGGTCGCAGCGGGTTCAGCGGCGGCAGCCCCGGCGGCGGTGGCTCCTCGTTCGGCGGGCAGACCGGGCTCGCCCGGCTGTTCCAGTCCGGCATGGGCGGGCAGGTCAGCTGGCTACTCCCGGCTGCCCTGATCGCCTTGGTGGTCATGCTGTGGGTGTCGCGGCGCGCTGTGCGCACCGACCGTACCCGGGCCGCCGCCCTGCTGTGGGGTGGCTGGCTGCTCGTGACCGGGCTGGTATTCAGCTTCATGTCCGGCATCACGCACCCCTATTACACGGTCGCCCTCGTCCCGGCAATCGGCGCGCTGGCCGGCATCGCCGGGGTCAGGCTCTGGCGCGTACGGCACACCTGGTCCGCCCGCACCGTCCTGGCCACCGCGATCGCCGGCACCGCCGCCTGGGCCTGGGTCCTGCTCGACCGGAGTCCCAGTTGGCTTCCCTGGCTACGGGTTGTTATCGTGATCGCCGCCGTCGGCGCGGCCGCCCTGATCCTGGCCGGGCCTGCCGTGCGGGCCGTTACTGCGCGGAGCCGGACGGTCCTGGCCGTGGCTCCGGTGTCACTTGCCTTGATCGCCGGGCTGGCTGGCCCGCTGGCCTACAGCATCGATACCTCGGCTACCGCGCATACTGGGGCGATCCCGTCCGCTGGACCGAGTGTCGCCGGTTCCTCCGGTGGTCCTGGCGGAGCGGCAGGTGCCGGGCGGGGTGGTTCGCCCGCCTCCGCCGGCGGCCCGGCGGGCAGGCGGGCCGGGGGTGCGCCGGCCGGGGTCGTGGGCGGCTTCGGCGGCTCGGGGACTGTCAGCAGGGCCCTGTCCAAGCTGCTTGAGGCCGGCGCGTCCGGCTACCGGTGGGCTGCGGCCACGGTTAGCTCGACCAGCGCGGCCTCGCTAGAGCTGAGCAGTGACGGAGTCCCGGTCATGGCGATCGGCGGTTTCACCGGCAGTGACCCGGCGCCGACCCTGACCGAGTTCAAGCAGTTCGTCTCACAACACAAGATTCACTACTTCGTGACCAGCGGGTCCGGCGGGGGTTTTGGCGGCAGCTCCGGCGATTCGGCACAGATCACTTCCTGGGTCGAGGCGCATTTCACGGCGAAAACCGTGGGCGCGATGACCGTTTACGACCTCACCGCGCCAAAAGCGCGCTCGTGACAAGCCGCCGCGTGGCTGTTACCGGGGTAGGTGGCCGGCCTCCGCACTGGCGCCGGCCGTGAACTCAGGCCCCCGGCTGAGAGCCGCAAACCGGCCATCCTCAGAGGGAAGCACGTCCCCCTCGCCAGTGAGCGGTTCGGCGCA
>PLIQ01000580.1:8972-9105 GCA_003140115.1 Actinomycetota bacterium
GGGGGACGGCTCGGGCCTTGAGGGCCTGCCGCCGGTGTGGAGACGCTGCGGATCTACGGGTGCAGCACCGGTGCCCGGTCGCCGAGCACCACCACGGAGTCGGCTTCGGCGGCGAACCGCGGGTCGTGGGTAA
>PLIQ01000500.1 GCA_003140115.1 Actinomycetota bacterium
CGGCCGGTCCGGGTGACGTACTCGATCGCGGCGAACTTGACCGGCTGCGCGGCCGCGATCGCCCGGGCGGCGGTGTCCCCGACGAAGATCTGCACCGGGGTCAAGATGGCGGCGATGGTGAACGGGATCCCGAACCCGAGCCGGTGGTACCGGTCCCGGTGCCCGCGCAGGATCCCGGCCGCGTACACCGCCGCGATCAGGAAACCCACCACCATGTACGCCGCCAGGATCATGTGCGGCGTCTCATACACCGTGGCCTTGTTGAAGAACACCTGCCACGGATCGACGGCCACCACCTTCCCGCCGCGCAGCGTGAACCCGCCCGGCTGGTTCATCCACGAGTTCGCCGCCATCACCGCGACCGCGCCCCCAAGCCCGGTGATCGCGATCGGGATACCGGTGCAGAAGTGCATCCAGCCCGGCAGCCGCTGCCATCCGTACAGGTAGATGCCGGTGAAGATCGCCTCGAGGAAGAAGAAGATCCCCTCGAACCCGAACGGCACGCCCAGCACCGCCCCGTAGGTGCGCATCAGCCCCGGCCACAACAGCCCCATCTCAAACGACAGCACGGTCCCGGTGACCGCGCCGACGGCGACCAGCACTCCCAGGACCTGCGACCACCGGCGCGCCAGCAGCATCGCCACGTCATCAGAACGCCGGAGGCCGCGGTACTCAGCCACCAAGACGATCGTCGGGAACGCGATCCCGAAGCAGGCCAGGATGATGTGGAANNCGACCCGGCCCTGGCCCGCGCCTGCTCGAAGGTGATAATCCGCTGCGGGTAGTTCTTGGTGAACACCAGCGACCGCTGCCACACAAACAGGGTGCTGAGCCGGTTGCCCCAGCCGATTAGGTAGAGCACGTGGATGAAACCCCACATCAGGTACCCCATGGAACCGGTGAACCGGACGCCGAACGCGTCGGCCACGGCCCCCCGGTACCCGATCGTGGCCATGCTGCCCTTGTCGAAGTACTTGAACGGCGGCGCGTCCGTGTCCCCTTCGAGCCGGGCCCTGATCACCTTGCCGACGTAGCGTCCTTCTTGGATCGCGGGCTGGGCCACCCCAGGCAGCTTGTTCAGCGACACCATGTCGCCGATCGCGAACACCTCCGGATGGCCAGGCAGCGTGCAGTCGGGCCGCACCACGATCCGGCCGGCCCGGTCGGTCTCCGCGCCGGTCGCCTCGGCGAGCATGCTGGCCAGTGGCGATGCCTGTACCCCGGCCGCCCAGATCTTGGTGCGGGCATCGATTTTCTCAAACCCGGCCGCGCTCTTCACCGTGATGCTGTCGGCGTCCATGTCGGTGGCCGTGGTGTCCGTTCGTACCTCGACGCCCAGCTTGGCCAGATGCTTGCGGGCGTAGCGCTGCAGCTTCGGATGGAACGGGCCGAGGACCGCCGGGCCGGCCTCGACCAGGATGACCCGGATCTCCTTGGCGGTATCCACCCAGCGGTACTCGCGCGGCAGCACCTTCTTGGCGAGCTCGGCCACCTGGCCGACCAATTCCACCCCGGTGGGCCCGCCACCGACCACGACGAAGGTCAGCAGTGCCTTACGCAGCGACGGATCCGGGACCGTCTCGGCCAGCTCGAACGCGGACAGGATGTGACTGCGCAGCCTGCGCGCGTCCTCAAGGGTTTTCATCCCCGGAGCGAAGCTGGCCCAGTGGTCGTTGCCGAAGTACGCATGCGTCGCGCCGCCCGCCACGACCAGGGTGTCGTAGCGCCGGTGCAGCTTGCGGCCGTCCGACGTCACCCCGTAGACGAAATGCTGGTCCAGGTCGAAGTGCGTGACGTCGGCCATCACGGTCCTGGCGTTGCGCTGATCCTTGATCACCCGGCGCAGCGGTGGCGCGATCAGGCCCTCGCTCAGCAACCCGGCCGCCACCTGGTACAGCAGCGGCTGGAACAGATGATGGTTGGTCCGGTCCGCGATGGTTACGTCCACGTCGGCGTGAGCCAGCGCCTTGGCCACATTCACACCGCCGAACCCGCCGCCCACCACGAGCACCTGATGCCGTCCGCTGGTCTCGGGCGCCAGCGCGGAGCCGCTGTCTTGGTCCGTCATCGGTGCCTCCAACCCTAGGGAGGTCTTGAGCGTAGGCACTGTGACTGCCCCCGCCATTAGCCTCGCGGACCGTCTTGCGCCCCTGGCGTTGTCGCGCCAGCTATGGACCCTGTGCTCTAGCCGGCGCAGGCTCGGTGACGTATCCCGATAGGAACGGAGAAGCTCATGGCTGACGCGGTAATCGTGGCCACGGCCCGGTCGCCGATCGGGCGCGCCTTCAAGGGGTCGCTGAAGGACCTGCGGTCAGACGACCTGACCGCCACCATCGTGCGCGCGGCGCTGGACCAGGTGCCGCAGCTCGACCCGCTGGACGTGGACGACCTGATGCTGGGCTGCGGTCTGCCCGGTGGCGAGGCCGGGTTCAACATGGCCCGGGTGGTCGCGGTGCTGCTCGGTTACGACCACCTTCCGGGCACCACGCTCACCCGCTACTGCGCGTCGTCCCTGCAGACCACGCGGATGGCCATGCACGCGATCAAGGCCG
>PLIQ01000027.1 GCA_003140115.1 Actinomycetota bacterium
GAGAACAGCCACGGCAGCTGTTCCGGCGGCAGGTCCCGCAGCTCGGGGTGAGCGTATTTCGGCAGGTTCTTTGCGGCCATCGCCGTGTTCGTGCCGCCCGCCGCGATGGCGTTGATCGCGATGCCGCGCCGGGCGAGCTCCGGGGCCAGGTTTCGGACCATCGCGGAGACGGCCGCCTTGCTCGCGGCGTAGAGGGTGTGCTCATACACCGCCATGCTCGCGCTGACCGAGGATGTCAGCACGATCCGCGCGCCACGCTCCATCCGGGCCACGGCTGCCCCCGTGATGAACAGCTGGCCTCCCACGTTGATGCCGAACACTCTCTCGTAGTCCGCCACGGTGATCTTCTCCAGCGGCCCGAAGTACTCCACCCCGGCGTTGCTGACCAGGATGTCCAGTCCGCCGAGCCCGTCGGCGGCCTCGTCCACGGCGCGCCGCGCCTGGTCCGGGTCGCTGACGTCAGCCTGCACGGTCAGCGCGCGGGCATCCCCGCGTTCCCCGCCGCCCCCGCTCGCCGCCAGCTCTGCCGCGAGGGCCTCCGCCGCGACGGCGTCCGATCGGTAGTTGATCGCCACCGACGCCCCTTCGGCGGCCAGCCGGCGGACGATCGCCGCGCCGATGCCGCGACCGCCGCCGGTCACTAGGGCGCGCTGACCGGTGAGCCTGTTCACTAGGACTCCTTCAGTGCGAATCGGGTGCCGAGACAGCTGCCCTGCGCGGTCGCGGTCGTCACGACGGCGGTCATGAAAGCTGTTGTGGTCATATGCGTCTCCTTAACCTCTCTATGGGTGAGCGTCCGCTTAGCACAGGTCGCCATGCCCCTAGCAGTCGTTTTCGGCTACCGGGGAGGTGTGGCCTCTGGGCAGGAAACCGGAATTTCCACCGGCAAGCAGCTACGGCCGGCCGACTGCTGTGGATGAAGACGAGGGCGCCGGCGATGCACCCGCGGGCGGGCGTTGTCCCATCCCAGCGGCGGAACAGGGTGTGCCCGATGGCGAACTGGTCGAGGATCTTGCCGGCGGTCTGGTTGAGGAGGTCGTCGATGGTTTTCGGCTGGTGGTAGAAGGCTGGCACGGGCGGCAGGATGGTCGCGCCGGCCAGGGTGGCGGTTTCCATGTTGCGGATGTGGATCAGGTTGAACGGCGTCTCGCGGGTGACGAGGATCAGCTTTCGGCGTTCCTTGAGGCAGACGTCGGCGGCGCGGGCGACGAGGTCGCTGCTGACGCCGGTGGCGATGGATGCCAGGGTCTTCATCGAGCAGGGTACGACGACCATGCCCATTGTCTGGAACGAGCCCGAGGAGACCGCGGCGCCCATGTCGGAGGGATGATGGGAGACGTCGGCCAGGGCCTCGAAGCTGTCCCGGGTCAGCCCCATCTCGGCCTCGATCGTCTTCTCGGCCCCCGCGGAGAGCACCAGGTGGGTCTCGACCGCCTGGCTGGCGTGCAGCGCCCCCAGCACGGCCCAGGCCAGCTGCGGGGCGCTGGAGCCGGTCACCCCGATGACCAGCCGCTGCCTGCTCATGACTTGTCCTGCCCGGGCGGGACGACGACGCCGGTCTCGAAGTACGAGGACTCGGTACGGTGCTGGCGGAACTCCTCGCCGGTCTTGAGGTAGTCGCCGCGCACAGCGCGCTGCGCCGCCTCGTTCCAGTCGTCGGGCAAGTAGCCGAGCTGGTAACCGTGCCACGGGACGCGGGGGGTGAGCTCGGGCCACTTGGGCTCTTCCCAGATCTTCTGGGCTTTCTCCATGAGGTCTTTCGAGGGCAGGCTGACGGGCGGGTACGCCCAGTTGCGGGTGGCGTCGATGAGGATCTGGGAGCCGCCGAGCTGTTCGGAGTAGGTGCGCTCGTCGAACGGGGCGTCGACCGGCGCGCCGGAGGGGTCGAGGTCGGTGTTGCGACCGCGCTGGATCTGGATGTCGCGGTGCGGCTGGACCCGCCATGACAGGGCCCACAGGACGCTGTCGAGGTCCTCGGCGTCGATGTCGTCATCGACGGCGATGATCCACTTGTTCATCGGCATGTTGCGGGCGGACGCGGCGGCGCGCAGGGCCTCCCAGGCCTCGCCGGGCCCGGGCTCGTGCAGGGTGATGGCCAGGGCCCGGGCGCTGCCGCCCATCTCGAAGTAGGTGACCTTCTTGAGGTTGGGCACCTTGGGGCGCAGCTCGGCCATGTGGAAGCCCTCGAAGCCGGCCTTGCGCATGCACGAGCTCTCGGACGGCGGCATCTCGGAGATGAATGCCTGCAGGACCGGTGACTTGCGGTGGGTGATCGCGGTGACCTCGAAGACCAGCTGGTAGTCCTGGGCGCCGACGTAGCCGCCGAACTCGCCGAACGGCCCTTCCCGCTCCAGGATGTCGGTGCGGAACCGGCCCTCGATCGCGATCTCCGCGGAGGCCGGGATGAGCAGGTCGACGGTCTCGGCCTTGACCAGCTCCAGCGACGCGCCGTTGATCGCCCCGGCCGCGTTGTACTCGGAGATGTCGAGCTTGTTGACACTGCACAAAGACAGCGCCGGCGGCGGGGACAAGATCAGCGCCGCCTCCGGCGGCCGGCCCGCCGCCCGCGCCTTCTCCCAGTGCGCGCGGCCGTCCTGGCCCGACAGCATCGAGATGCCCAGCCGGTCGGCCGCCTTGACCATGACCCGGTAGGTGCCGGCGTTGTAGACCCCGGTCTCGGGGTCCTTGGTGATCCACACCGGGGCGCTGAAGTATGCCGACGCGTCGCTGCCGGGGTTGGTGACCGTCACCGGGAAGGCGTCGACGCCGCCGCTGGAGACGACATCGTCGCCGAGGATCTTGACCTCCTTGACCGGCGCGTCGGCGGCGTCGACCTCACGCGGCTCGACCGGG
>PLIQ01000190.1 GCA_003140115.1 Actinomycetota bacterium
CGCTGGCGGTGAGCTTCGCCCCGGACGGGGCCACCAGCCACCACTTCGCGCCGAAGTTGTCGCTGCCCTGGCCGTTCGTCTGCCCGGCGGCGGAGTCACCGACGAAGTAGTACAGCGCGTGACCGTCGTAGGTCACCTGCTTGGTGCCGTCGGACCGGGTGATCGTGCCCAGGTCGCTCGCCTTCGCACTCCCGGCGGCGGTCAGCGTGCCGGTCGCTGGCACCGGAGGCCAGGCCGACGCGCACGCTCCCGAACAGTCAGACATGTTCATGCCGTCCTTGGCCCACAGGTACACCGTGCGCCCCGACGCGGTGGTCAGGAACGCCCCCGCCGAGCCGGCCTGGGTCGTGATCACCGTCCCGGTCGTCGAGCTCCCCGCGGCCGCGGCCGAGCTGGCCGGCGCCGAGGTCGAGGCGGCGGCGCTGCCGCACGCCGCCACCAGCAGCGCCGAAGCCAGCGGAACAATTAGCTTGACCGGTCCTGGGGTCCTGGCCAGTAGTGAGCGGATCATGTTCATCGTTTCCTCCCGGGCGGCGATGTGCGCACCGGGTTTGCGTGGCGCAGCCGCCCTCAGTAGTTGCTAGACGAAGTAACTACGGCGGCAGGTCCGCAAAAGCTTGACCCAACGGAGGTGAACTACGTCACGCCCCGCTCACCCGCAGCAGCACCGATGGAACATCGGTGTCGTCAGGGCAGCACCGATGGAACATCGGTGTCGTTGCCCTGGCGCCCGCTCAGGCGTGGTCGACGAACAGGTCGACCTCGGGCTCGGCGCCGGGGAAGTAGGCGTACCGGTCGAAGTCGGTCACGCCCTCGGCGGCCAGCACGTCCTCGCACAGAAAGGCGTTCCCGGTGCAGTCCCGGCTGGGCCTGGTGATCACCGCGTAGGCGGCGTCGGAGTAGAGCTCGGGCTTGCGGGCCCGGGCCATCGCCGCCTCGCCGCCGAGCAGGTTCTGCACCGCGGCGGTGGCGATCAGCGTCCGCGGCCACAGCGCGTTGGACGCGATCCCGTCCGCGGCGAACTCCGCGGCGAACCCCAGCGCGCACAGCGTCATCCCGTACTTGGCGATCGTGTACCCGACGTGCGGCCCGAGCCAGCGCGGCTCCAGGCTGACCGGCGGGGACAGGGTCAGGATGTGCGGGTTCGCCGAGCGCTTCAGGTGCGGGATGCAGGCCCGGCTGACCACGAACGTGCCCCGGGTGTTGATCGACTGCATCAGGTCGTAGCGCTTGATCTCCAGGGCTTCGGTGCCGGACAGGTTGATCGCCGAGGCGTTGTTGACGCACACGTCGATCCCGCCGAACCGCTCGACAGCCAGCGCCGCGGCCGCCGCGACCTGGTCCTCGTCGCGGATGTCGCCGACCACCGGTAGCGCCTGGCCGCCCGCCGCCTCGATCTGCGCGGCCGCGGTGAACACGGTCCCCTCCAGCTTGGGGTGCGGCTCGGCCGTCTTGGCGATCAGCGCGACGTTGGCGCCGTCCCGCGCCGCGCGCAGCGCGATGGCCAGGCCGATGCCACGGCTGCCGCCGGAAATGAACAAGGTCTTGCCCTCGAGCGTCATCGCTGCCTTCCTGGAGCCAGGTCCGGGCCGTAACACCACGGCCGTTCGGGATCATTAAAATTCATTGGCCCGAACGGCCCTGGTATCACCTCCGCGTTACCCCGCCTCCGGCGTGTCCTTTAGGCGGCGCCGGGACGCCTCGACCTCGGCCTCGGCGGCCGCGCGGTCGGCCCAGGAGTGTCCTTCGACGCACTTGCCTGGTTCCAGTTGCTTGTAGATCAAGAAGAAGTGCTCGATCTCAAGCCGGTCGAATTCGGGCAGGTGGTGCAGGTCGCGCAGGTGCTCCTGGCGCGGGTCGCTCGCGGGCACGCAGAGGATCTTGTCGTCAGGCCCATTTTCGTCGGTCATCCGGAACATGCCGATCGGGCGGCTGGCGATCAGGCAGCCGGGGAACGTCGGTTCCAGCACCAGGACCAGCGCGTCGAGCGGGTCGCCGTCCTCACCCAGGGTGTCCGGCACGAAGCCGTAGTCGGCCGGGTACACGGTCGAGGTGAACAGCGTCCGGTCCAGCCGGATCAGGCCGCTGTGGTGGTCGACCTCGTACTTGTTCCGGCTGCCGCGCGGGATCTCGATCACGACGTCGAATTCCATGGCTGTGGCTCCNNCGGGGCTCAGGCCGGCGGCGTGCCGAGGAGCAGCGGGTAGGCCCGCCGATCGAGCCGGCCGGACAGGTCGAGGTGGATGAATTTCTCCTCGGTGTACTCGTCGAGGGAATGCGGCCCGAGCTCGCGGCCCAGCCCGCTCTGCTTGTACCCGCCGAACGGGTAGGCGGCGTTGACCATGTGCCAGTCGTTGATCCAGACCGTGCCGGCCTCGAGCTGGTCGGCCACGTCGAGGGCCCGCTGGTTGTCGGTGCTCCAGACCCCGGCCGACAGCCCGTACTCGGTGTCGTTGGCGATCGCGATGGCCTCCTCGGTGCTCTCGGCGCGGATCACCGCGAGGACCGGGCCGAAGATCTCCTCGCGCGCGATCGTCATGTCGTTGCGGACGTCGGTGAAGATCGTCGGCTCGACCCAGAAGCCGCGCTCGAATTGCGGCCCGGCCGGCCGGCCTCCGCCGTAAGCCAGCTTGGCCCCTTCGGCCTGCCCGGAGGCGATGTAGCGCAGGATCCGGTCCTGGGCCTCGGCCGAGATGACCGGGCCGAAATCGGTGGCCGGGTCGAGCGGGTCGCCGATCGTGATCGTGGCGGCCCGCTCGATCAGCCGCTCGACGAAGGTGTCGTAGATCGCGTCGGCCACGATGATCCGGGTGCCCGACTCGCACGCCTGGCCCTGGTTCATCAGGCAGCCGAACAGCGTGCCGTCGGCGGCCAGCTCCAGGTCGGCGTCNNCCGGTGAAGGCGATCTTCCGCACGTCCGGGTGGCTGGCCAGCCGGGCCCCGACCACTTCACCCTCGCCGGGCACCACGTTCAGCACCCCCGGCGGCAGCCCGCACTCCTGCGCGATCCGGGCGAACTCCAGCAGCGTGATCGGGGTGTGCTCGTCGGGCTTGACCACGATCGTGTTGCCCGCGGCCAGCGCCGGGCCGATCTTCCACATGGCCAGCAGCAGCGGGAAGTTCCAGGGCACGATCGCCCCGCACACGCCGATCGGCTCACGGCGGATGATGCCGCTGGCCAGCGTGGGGACCTTCAGCAGCGGCCCGGTGTGCTCGAAGGCGTAGCTGCGNNGCCTGGCGCACCGGCGCACCGTTCTCCAGCGCTTCGGAGACCGCGAGGTCGTTGATCTGCGCGGTGAGCCCGTCCGCGATCGCGTCGAGCAGGGCTGCCCGCTGCGCCGGCGGCTGCCCGCGCCAGCGGCCGTCGTCGTGCGCGGCCTTGGCCGCGGCGATCGCCCGGTCGGCGTCCTCGCGGCCGCCCTTGGCCACGCTGGCCACCAGCTCCTCGGTGGCCGGACTGCGGATCTCGAACCGGTCGTC
>PLIQ01000088.1:0-134 GCA_003140115.1 Actinomycetota bacterium
TCCAGGTTGTGCTCGATCACGATCACCGTATTGCCCGTCTCGACCAGCCGGTTCAGCATGCCGAGCAGCTTGCGGATGTCGTCGAAGTGCAGTCCGGTGGTGGGCTCGTCCAGCACGTAGATGGTCCGGCCGGT
>PLIQ01000088.1:226-2817 GCA_003140115.1 Actinomycetota bacterium
ATCTCGATCTTGATCGTGCCGTCACCCGCGCAGGCCTCGCACCGGCCGCCCTTCACGTTGAACGAGAACCGGCCCGGCTGGTAACCACGGATCTTGGCCTCGACGGTCGCCGCGAACAGCTTCCGCACGTGGTCGAACACCCCGGTGTAGGTGGCCGGGTTGGACCGCGGAGTGCGTCCGATCGGGCCTTGATCCACGTGGACCACCTTGTCCAGGTGCTGGATCCCGGTCACCCTGACGTGCTTGCCCGGCACCGTCCGGGCCCCGTTGAGCTCCCGGGCTAGCGCCTTGTACAGGATGTCGTTGACCAGGGTCGACTTGCCCGAGCCCGACACCCCGGTGACCGCCACCAGACAGCCGAGCGGGAACGCCACGTCCACGCCGCGCAGGTTGTGCTCGCTGGCACCCTTGACCACGATCTCACGGTTCTTGTTCCGCGGCCTGCGGGTCGCGGGCAACGGGATGGACTGCCGTCCCGTCAGGTACGCGCCGGTCAGCGAGTCCGGGCTGGCCAGCAGGTCGGCGACGGTCCCGGAGACCACGATGTGGCCGCCGTGCTCCCCGGCCCGCGGCCCGATGTCCACCACCCAGTCCGCGGCCCTGATCGTGTCCTCGTCGTGCTCCACGACGATCAGCGTGTTACCCAGGTCCCGCAGCCGCAGCAGCGTCTCGAGCAACCGGTGGTTGTCCCGCTGATGCAGCCCGATGGACGGCTCGTCCAGCACGTACAGCACCCCGACCAGCCCCGAGCCGATCTGGGTGGCCAGCCTGATCCGCTGGGCCTCGCCGCCCGCCAGCGTGGCCGACGCGCGGTCCAGGGTCAGGTAGTCCAGCCCCACGTCGAGCAGGAAGCCCATCCGGGCGTTGACTTCCTTCACGATCCGCTGGGCGATCTGCCGGTCGCGGTCGGACAGCTCCAGCGTGAGCAGCAGCTTGGCCAGCTCGCCAACGGGCAGCGCGCACAGCTCGGCGATCGACCGACCGTCCACGGTGACCGCCAGCGACACCGGCTTCAGCCGGGCGCCGCCACAGGACGGGCACGGCACCTCGCGCATGTAACCGGCGAACTTCTCCCGGCTCGAGTCCGACTCCGCCTCGGCGTGCCGCCGCTCGACCCACGGGATCACGCCCTCGAACGTCGTGTAATACGAGCGCTCCCGGCCGTACCGGTTCTTGTACCGGACGTGGACCTGCCCGTCGAAGCCGCGCAGCAGGGCCTGGCGGGCGGCGCTGGGCAGCTTGGCCCACGGCGTATCCATCCGGAACCCGATCGTCTCACCCAGGGCCTGGATCAGCCGTTCGAAGTAGTCGCTGAGGTGGCCGCTGCTCCACGGCGCGAGCGCGCCGTCGGTCAGCGACTTGCTCTCGTCCGGGACGATCAGCTCCGGGTCGACCTCGAGCTTGGTGCCCAGCCCGGTGCAGTCCGGGCAGGCGCCCCACGGCGAGTTGAACGAGAACGAGCGCGGCTCGAGCTCGTCGAAGGACAGGTCGTCGTACAGGCAGGCCAGGTGCTCGGAGTACATCCGCTCGCGGTGCTGGTCGGTCTCCGGCAGGTCGATGAAGTCGAGGATGACCACCCCGCCGGACAGGCCGAGCGCGGTCTCCACCGAGTCGGTCAGCCGACGCCGCGCCGTGTCCTTGACCGCGAGCCGGTCGACGATGACCTCGATGTCATGCTTCTCGTACTTCTTCAGGGCCGGCAGCTGGCCGGCCAGCGCCTCGTCCAGCCGGACGATGGTGCCGTCCACTCGGGCCCGTGAGTAGCCCTTGGTCTGCAGCTCCCGCAGCAGCTCGCCGTACTCGCCCTTGCGCCCTCGCACCACCGGCGCGAGCACCTGGAACCTGGTGCCCTCCTCCAGCTCCATCACCCGGTCCACGATCTGCTGCGGAGTCTGCCGCGCGATCGGCCGCCCGCAGATCGGGCAGTGCGGCTTGCCGATCCTGGCGTACAGCAGTCGCAGGTAGTCGTAGACCTCGGTGATCGTCCCCACCGTGGAGCGCGGGTTGCGGCTCGCGGACTTCTGGTCGATGGAGACCGCCGGCGACAGCCCGTCGATGAAGTCGACGTCGGGCTTGTCCATCTGGCCGAGGAACTGCCGGGCGTAGGCGGACAGCGACTCGACGTACCGGCGCTGGCCCTCCGCGAAGATGGTGTCGAAGGCCAGGCTGGACTTGCCCGAGCCGGACAGCCCGGTGAACACGATCATGGCGTCTCGCGGCAGGTCCAGCGAAACGTCCTTCAGGTTGTGCTCGCGGGCGCCGCGAACCACGAGTCGGTCAGCCACTGCGCCTCTTCTCTACGGGCTCGGGAAACGGGTACACCAATCGCTTGGCGATGGTAGCCGTGGGGTCTGACATTTCGGGGGCTCCGGGGGTCGCCTGCCCGATCAGCTCTCTCGCCACCACGCCCGGACTCCGCCCCGTCTCCTGTACAACCACTCAAACGGCCACCGTTATGCCCGCCCCGCTACCTCCCACGATAGCGCCCGCCCCGGAGCCGCGCCCGCCGTCTTTCCAGCTCGGCTTTGGCCTAGGTCCAGGGCGGGACGCGGCCAGCGGGCCTGCCCGGCGCTAGAAGTCGGCGCTGGTGC
>PLIQ01000335.1 GCA_003140115.1 Actinomycetota bacterium
CCCCGACTAGCCCTAACCCCTACGCGCTCGATAGGACCGTTCCTCCGCCTGCCGAGCGCGCTGGCCACCACGTCGATGGTGCCCCGCCATGCTCGCACCCCTGTCCGGCCGCCCTCGCACCCCCCCGCCCTCCCACACCCCAACTATCCCTCCCCGCCAGCCACAGGCGCCCCATCGACGTGGAGGATCCGGCTTTTGCGGAGGATCCGGGCCGCTGGGGTTGCCCGGATCCTCCACTTAGGCCAGATCCTCCGCGTTAATGGAACTGGTGAGCTAGCTGGTGTGGGAGTGCCGACGGGGCGGGTGCGAGCCGAGGGCCAGGGATCCGGGAACCAGACAGATGCAAAGCACGCAAGCCCTGCCGTAGCACGCCAGCACCAGAAGATAACTGACACCACGCCCCCGGCGGTCGCGTTACGGGCTGTCTAACTCGCTCGGTGGCCCACCGACTTGCAACGGGTCAACCGCCTGGCGTGGCTAGAGAGGCTGGCGTGATTTGTCGGGGCGCTAGGCTGGGGCGGTGTCGCCGCAGGGGACGGCCGCGTATGACGGCCTGCCAGACCTGCCGCCGCTCGTCGAGCAGGCGGTGAGCATCGCCCGACGGGAAGGCTTCGAGAACTCGTGCCGCCCGGAGCACGGGCGCCTGCTGTTCGCGCTGGCCAGCGGGGCCGACGTGATTGGCGAGACCGGTACCGGCTGCGGCGTGGGACTGGCCTGGCTGGCCTCGGGCGCGAAGCCAGGTACCCGCCTGGTCAGCGTCGAGCTGGATGCCGGCCGGGCCGCGCTCGCTGCGGACCTGGTCAAAGACCGGCCCCAGGTGACCGTCATCCACGGCGACTGGCGGGAGATCCACCGGGAGGCCCCGTTCGACCTGCTCGTCCTGGACGGCGGCGCGCACGGCAAGCGTGGCAGCGAGCGCCCCGGCAAGCCCGCCGGCGACCCGGCCGACCCCGCGGTCCTGCTCCGTCCCGGCGGCACCCTGGTCATCGACGACCTGACCCCCGCGCAAGAGTGGCCGCCGCGCTTCAACGGGGAGATCGACGAGGCCCGGATGTACTGGCTCACGCACCCCGGTCTCGACGCGGCCGAGCTTCGGCTCGCTCCCGGCCTGGCCGCCCTGGTGGCCACCCGCCGCTGGCCCGCCCGGTAAGCGTCAGCTGCCGTCCCGCAGGTTCGCCGGGGCACCGGGCCGGAACGAGATGTGGTCGAAGGTGGCCGTGCAGCCCTCGCCGGTCGGCGACTGGGCCAGGAAGCCCACCCGGACCAGCTCGGCCGGGTCCCCGCCCAGCGCGAAGTACCGCAGCAAGCGCCACCAGGACCCGTCCGTCGAGGCGTGGAAGGCCCAGGCCGCGCCGGACCGGGTGATCCGCAGCCACATGGTGTCGCCGTCCACCTCGAAGGAGTTGCAGTCGTCCGAGATGCCCTTGGTCACGACCGTGACCGCGGTCGGCCGGAGCTGCGGCGAGTACTCGAAGCACAGCTTGGCCCAGTGCCGCTCGCGGGCGTGCAGCAGCAGGACGCCCGCGTCGTACATGCTGCCGAACTCCACCCGGACCTGGGCGGCCAGCGTGAAGTCGCCCGCCGGGGGCAAGCCCACGAAGCGGCCCGCGTCCGGAACACTCCCCGGATCAGTTCCCGCGGGATCGACGAACATGTCGGTCCCGGCCGCCGCGCGCAGGATCAGCGCCCCGTGCAGGATCCGGCAGTGCAGCGCCGGGTGCCCGGCGGGTTCCAGGGGGAACGGCAAACTGGGCAACTTCAGTGCGGTCACCTGGGTAGTTTGCCACGACATGCGCCTGGTGTGGTCCGCGGGAATGCCGTATCCCGTTGCTACCCTCGGGCATGCGCTTCGCTGTCGATGTGCCGAACTTCGGTGACTTCGCCGACCCCCGCGTGGTCGCCGACCTGGCCCGGCGGGCCGAGGAGGCGGGCTGGGACGGGTTGTTCGTCTGGGATCACGTCACGCACCGCAAGGCGCAGCGGCGGACGATCGCCGACCCGTGGGTGCTGCTGACCGCCGCGGCGCTGGCCACGGAGCGGATCCGGCTCGGCACGATGATCACCCCGGTGGCGCGGCGGCGGGTGTCGAAGCTGGCCCGGGAGGTGACCACCCTCGACCGCCTCACCGGCGGCCGGATGATCTTCGGCGTCGGTCTCGGTGCCCCGATAGCCGACGAGTTCGGCAGCTTCGGCGAGACCACCGACCCGAAGGAACTGGCCGCCCGCCTGGACGAGGGCCTCACCGCGCTGAGCCTGCTGTGGTCGGGCGAGCCGGTCACCTTCCGCGGCGAGCACGTGGTCGTCGAGGACGTGACCTTCCTGCCCACGCCCGTGCAGCGGCCGCGGGTCCCGGTGTGGGTCGGCGGGGAATGGCCGGCCAGGCCGCCGATGCGCCGCGCGGCCCGCTGGGACGGTGCGGTGCCGCTCTTGCGCGACGACGGGGGTAAGCCCCGGCAGCCCGACCCCGCGACCGTCCGCGAGATCCGGGACTTCCTCAGCCGCGAACGGGCCCGGGCCGGCCGCGACCGCGAGCCGTTCGACCTGGTCCTGTCCGGGACGAGCTCGGGCGCGGCGACGGACCTGGTCGGCCCGCTCGCCGAGGCGGGTGGGACCTGGTGGCTCGAATGCCGGTGGGACGACCTGGAGCGCGCCGAGCCCATGGTTCGCCGGGCCGACCAGGGCCCGCCCCGCCTGGCCTGAGGCGCACTAAGGCGCGCAGCCTGGTCCGGATCCGCGCGGCTGGGCTCGAGTTCGCTGCGCAAGCGGTCCACGTGAGCCAGGATCTCGCCGCGCAGCGGCCAGCCGTCCGGGCGCTCGGCCGGGTCGACGGCCAGCACGTCGGCCAGCCGGTCCTGCTGGCGGTGAGCCTCCTCCAGGTGATCCATGAGCCCAACCTCGAGCGGCTCGGCCTGCACGTCCTGGGCGTCTAGCGGCTCCGGGTCGGCCTCGATGAGCTGGCCGTAGGCGCGCACGCCGGCGGCGAGCTCGGCGATGACCGCGGCCAGCCGGGCGCGGGTTTCCGGGTCCTTGACCGGGCTGTCCTCGCTGTCCAGCCGGGTGCCGTCGGAGACCGCACGGGCCAGCACGCGCAGGTCGGTGGCGGCCCGCTCCAGCGTGTCGACGCCGTCGCGCAGGCCCGCGGCGGGGTTGGCGTTGCGGAGCCGCCGGGGGTTCAGCCGGACGCTCTCCTCGGCCTGGGCGAGTGCGTCGTCCACCCGCTCGATCTCGCCGCGCAGGGCCCGGGTGCGGTCCAGCCACTCGGCCGCGCGGCGCGAGTCGGGTTCGTCGGCCAGGCCGTCGGCCATCTGGCCGAGCAGGTCGCCCATCTGGCGGGTCAGGTCGCCGATCGCGTCCTTGGCGGGCTGCACCCGCAACGGCGCGAAGAGCAGGCCGGCGGCCAGTCCGGCCGCGGCGCCGATCAGCGTTTCGGTGATCCGGCTGGTCGCGGCGGCGTGCGAGTCGACCGCGAAGATCAGCATGGCGCTGATCGGGACCTCCAGGGCGTCCTCACGCAGCCGCAGCATCAGGCCAAGCGCGAGCGCGCCCGCGATGAGCAGGCCGAGGACCCACCAGCTGAACGGGACGTAAGCCGATACCGCCACCGCGGCCAGCACGCCGGTGGTGACGCCGATGACCCGCTGCACGGCGCTGCGGATGGTGTGGAACAGGGTCGCCTGCACCACCAGCAGCGCGGTCAGCGGGGCCAGGACCGACCGGACCGACCCGCCCGGCAGTTGCAGCGCGACCAGGTAGGCGAACACCGCGGTTAGCGTCATCCGGGTGATGTACACCGCGGCCGGCTGGGCCCGGTGGCGCACCAGGGTGAGCTGCTCGGCCTGGCGCTTGGCGACCGCCTTGGCGGCCTCGCTCACGCTCTCGCCGGGCACGCGGCGGTTGCGGAAACCTTTCATGGGATCAATACCGAAATCGAGTGGGCGGCGGGAGACAAAAAGGCTTTAGTCGAGAGCAAAATCATCACTAGCGGCTAACGCGTGCCCCGCGCAGCTATTCCCGCCCGCAGGTCCAGCTCTCACCCGCCCCTGACGCCGGCGTCACTCACCGCCGCTCCGGTTTCCCGCGGTTCTCCACCCGCCAGACCAGGCGCAACCCGGACCAGTCCTCGTCGATGGCGGCCACCTTGACGTCGACGAGGCCCATCGGCAGCGCGTGCTCGCGGATGACGTTGTCGGTGATGTCGCTGCGGTGTCCGCCGGCCCGGCGCGGCCACGCGATCCACAAGGCCCCGGCCGGGTAGATGCGCTGCCCCAGCCCGTCGAGCTCCCCGCCGATCTCGCCCGCGGCGGTGAAGAACGCGATGATCACGTCGGCCGGGCCGTCCGGGCCCGCGTCGGTCAGCCCGCCCGGCGGATCGGCCAGATCCCAGCCCGGCGGTGGATGGTGCAGGCCGACCCGCTGCCCGGGCCGCAGCCCCAGCTTGGCAGCCTGCGGCCGACCCGAGCCAGGTGGGCCAGACGAGCTAGCAGAGGCAGGCGACACGAGAACGAGTCGATATCACACGCAGAAGCGAACCGCAAGCAGCCGGCCGGGCCGACCGCCCGGATAACACGTTAACTGCCGCAGGCCGGGCCCGCCGTGCTTGCCCTTGTCGCCGCGCCGCTCCAGGATCTCGGCCGCGCCCCGGACCACGCAGCGCAGCGGGTCCTCGACCAGGACCGCGCCGATGCCCGCGGCGGTCTCGATCCGGCCGGCCAGGCCGGGCAGCAGCGCACCGCCGCCGGCCAGCCTGATCTTGCCGCGTACCACGTCCTCGGCCAGGCCCGCCGGAATCTCGGACAGCATCTCGTGCACCGCGGTGGCGATCGTCGCCACGATGGGCTCCAGCGCGGTGGCCACCAGCCCGCCCGGCACGTAATCCGTCCGGGGGGTGCGCTGCCCGGCGTCGAGGCCGACGGCCTCGGCCCAGCCCTCGGCCCCGCCGGTCACGCCGAGCGTCATCTTGAGCTGCCGGGCCGCGCGCTGGCTGATGATCAGCCCCATCTCGTTCCTGATCGCTTGCACGATCGCCTCGTCCATCGCGTTGCC
>PLIQ01000210.1 GCA_003140115.1 Actinomycetota bacterium
TCCGGACCTGGCATGCGGCACCGCGGCTGCCCGGACCTCCGCTTAGGCCAAAGAGCTAACTGTTCGCGGTAATCCAGATGCCGGCCCGGGCGGCCCGGATTGCGCCTTTTGCCGGGATAGGCCGCCCCTCGTGGTCAGTCCCAGCGGACGCGGACGCTGGACTGCCACAGGTCGAGGAAGTGGGTGTCGCCGGAGATCGTGACGCCCGCCTGAGCGGCGTCGCTGCGATTCCACAGCAACAGGTACACCCCGGACGCCGGGCCGACCACGGTACAGGCGGCCGGGCCGACCGGATCTGAGCCGGGGGGCTCGCGTCGGGCCTGGGGGCGGCCGTCTTGGGTGGCCACGTGCCAGGCGTGGCCGGTGTCGGTGGTCCGCACCCGCATGCCGCCGTCGTGATCGGGCGACGGGCGGTATTTGCGCCGCTGGCCGAAGCCGGTGATGAGCTCGTCGATTCCGTCGGCGGCGAAGTCGGGATCGTACTCGGGCCGGACACCGGTGGCGCTGTCCGCGTCGGCTCGGTGGATCGCGGTCTCGTGGGCCTGGCGGCGGGCCCAGAACGCGAGCGAGGAGGGAGCGTCCATGAACGTCGCGCACACCAGGCCGGGGTCGGCGGTGCTCAGCGTCTCGACCAAGGCGGCATGGCCCGCGCGGAACCAGGCGAGCAGGTCCGGGTCGGTCGCCTCGCCGCGCAGGATGTCGGCCTCTGGCGGACCGTCAAGTACGGTGTCCGGGCACTCGTTGATGTGCCTGGCGGCCCAGCGGTGGACGTACCCGGTGTGCCGGAGCAGGTCTTTGACCTGCCAGGGCGGGCACGGAGGGACGGATGCGTCCAGGCCGGCCCGTTCGGCGGCGAGGGCGAGCAGGTCACCCTGGCGGTGCAGCGCGTCGATGTGCTCAGTGATCTCCACGGCTGTCATTCTGCCTGGTTAGCTCTCGGCGCGGAGAACGTCCAGGGCGTGGGCCAGGTCGGACGGGTAGGCGCTGGTGAAGGAGACCTCGACGCCGTCGGCGGGGTGGGCGAAGGTGAGGCTGACCGCGTGCAGCCACTGGCGGGTCAGGCCCAGATGGGCGGCCAGCACCGGGTCGCCGCCGTAGAGCAGGTCGCCGACGCACGGGTGCCTGATGGCGGCCATATGTACCCGGATCTGGTGGGTACGGCCGGTTTCCAGGTCGACCGAGACGAGGCTGGCGGCGCGGAACGCCTCTAGCGTGTCGTAGTGGGTCACGCTCGGCCGCCCGTCGCCGACCACGGCGAACCGGCCGTCGCCCGACGGGTGCCTGCCGATCGGCGCGTCGACCGTGCCGCGCAGCGGATCGGGGTGGCCTTGCACGAGGGCGTGATACTGCTTGTTCACGGTGCGCTCGCGGAAGGCTCGCTTCAGCGCGCTGTAGGCGTGCTCGCTCTTGGCTACGACCATTACGCCCGTGGTGTTCGCGTCCAGGCGGTGCACGATGCCCTGGCGTTCAGCGGCGCCGCTGGTCGCCACGGTGTGCCCGGCAGCCTGCAGGCCGCCGATCACGGTGGGCCCGGTCCAGCCGGGCGTCGGGTGTGCGGCCACGCCGCGCGGCTTGTCCACCACGATGATGTCGTCGTCCTCGTACAGGACGGTCAGGCCCTCCACCGCCCGCGGCGGTTCGGCCGGACGCGGCGCTGGCAACGTGACCTGCAGCGGCTCGCCGGCCAGCACCCGGTCCGACTTGGCGGCGAGCCGACCGTCGAGGAGCACCAGGCCGTCGCCGATCAATTCCGCGGCCTTGGACCGGGACAGCCCGAACATCCTGGCCAGCGCGGCGTCGAGCCGTTCTCCGTCCAGGCCCTCAGGAACCGCGAGCATGCGCTCGCCCGGAGCCGTCACGGGGACGGCGCGGCCTTTGACCGCGATTCTGGATAGTCCGGTTTCGGATAATCCGGCTCTGAGGCATCCGGGCCGGGGGGCTTATCCGGGTAGGGGGATTCACTCGGGTAGGGAGACTTATCCAGGTGGGGGGACTCAACCGGGTGGGGGGAGTCGCCCGCTCGGTAGCCTGGCGCCCGGGTGCCGTCGAGGCGGATGCCGCGTAGGGCGAGCAGGACAACCAGGACGCCGGCGCAGACGATGGAGGAGTCGGCCAGGTTGAAGACCGGCCAGTGCGGCAGCTGGATCCAATCGACGACGTGGCCCTGGAAGGCGCCGGGAGCGCGGAAGATCCGGTCCAGCAGGTTGCCGGTGGCTCCGCCGAGCAGCAGGCCCAGCGCGATGGCCCAGCCGATGCTGTGCAGGTTGCGCGCGGTGCGCAGGATGTAGGCGATCACGCCGACCGCGATGGCGGTGAACACGATGGTCATCGAGGTGCCGATGCTGAACGCGGCACCCCCGTTGCGGATGAGCGTGATGGTGAGAAAACCACCAAGCAGGCGGATCGGCGGGTGGTTCGCCATCCGCGCGACCACGATGCCCTTGGAGATGACGTCGGCGGCGATGACGAACGCGGCCACCCCGAGCAGGAGGGCGACCCGGCGCGGGCGCCTGAGCTGGCCCGCGGCCGAGTCCACGGGCGAGTCCACGACTGACTCCGCGGCTGAGGGATCCTGAGCGTTCAGCGGCGTTCCTCGCGCTGCTTGCACTCCACGCACAGGGTCGCCCGGGGGAACGCGAGCAGCCGCGCCTTCCCGATCGGCTTGCCGCAGGATTCGCATACTCCATATGTTCCCGCATCGATGCGGGCCAGCGCGCGCTCGCCCTGATCGAGCAGGTCCCGGGCGTTCTGGGCGAGGGCGAGATCTTGCTCGCGCTCGAAGGCCTTGGTGCCGGCGTCGGCCTGGTCGTCGCCAGCGTCGTGCACGGCGTCGGTGAGACGCTCGGCGATGTCCGACGCGGCCTTGGCCAGGTCGGCGTGCAGGGTGACGGCCTCGGATTCCAGCTCGGCCCGGACCTCCTTGAGTTCGGCGTCGGTCCAGGGGTCCTCGCCGGGACGCACCGGCAGATCGGCGGCGTCGGCGTCGGCTCCGGGGGGGACGACCCTGCCGGCCTGGCCGCCTGCGGCGGCGGGCCCGAGCCCCCCCGAGCCTTCGGCGGCGTCGGCTCCGGGGGGGACGACCCCCCCGAACCCCCCCGAGCCTTCGGCGTTAAAAGACCGCTGCGCAGCGGGCATGGGCGGCCTCCCGTTCGTACAAAGTGAAAGTGATCACCGGAGGATAATTCGCGGTGCTACGCGAGGCCAACGCAGCGCGAGCCCAGGTTATGCCGGATTAGCTGGGTGAACTACGCTGTGCCGATGCGTGGATTCGAGCCGCTCCCCGCGCAGGTCGACCTGCCCGCGCTTGAGCACGAGGTACTCGCCCGCTGGCGGGACGCGGGTACCTTCGAGCGGTCGCTGAAGCAGACGGCGGGCGGGCCGGCCTGGGTCTTCTACGAGGGGCCGCCGACGGCCAACGGGCTGCCGGGCGTGCACCACGTCGAGGCGCGGACCTTCAAGGACCTGTTCCCCAGGTTCAAGACCATGCAGGGCTTTCACGTCCCGCGCCAGGCCGGGTGGGACTGCCACGGGCTGCCGGTCGAGGTGGCGGTGGAAAAAGAACTCGGGCTGACCGGCAAGCGGGACATCGAGGCCTACGGGGTGGCCCAGTTCAACGCGCGCTGCCGCGAGTCCGTGCTCCGGTACGTCGGGGCGTGGCTGGAGATGTCCACCCGGATGGGCTACTGGGCCGACACCGAGCATGCCTACCGGACCATGGACCCGAGCTACATCGAGTCGGTCTGGTGGTCGCTCAAGACCATCTACGAGCAGGGCCTGCTGGTCCGCGACTTCCGGATCAGCCCCTACTGCCCGCGTTGCGGCACCCCGCTGTCCGACCACGAGATGGGCCAGGAAGACGTCTACCAGACCGTCACCGACCCGGCCATCACGGTCAGGTTCCCGCTGCTCTCCGTGCCCGACGGGGACCCGAAGACGCCGGCCGAACTCGAAGGCGCCGACCTGCTGGTATGGACGACCACGCCGTGGACGCTGGTCTCCAACACCGCGGTGGCGGTCCACCCGGACGCGACCTACGTAGTGGCTGAGAGGTCCCCGGACCGCAGTGCTGGCCGTGCCGCCGGTGGCGGCGGGCGGGTGGTGGTCGCCGAGGACCTGGCCGACCGGGTGCTCGACCACGACTGGAGGGTCATCGCCCGGTTTCCCGGACGAGCGATTGTGGGCGCGAGTTACCAACGGCCGTTCGGCATCATAAGGATTCCTGATGCTCATGTCGTGATTCCAGGGTCATTCGTGACGACGGAAGATGGCACCGGGCTGGTCCACATCGCGCCGGCGTTCGGGGCCGACGACATGGAGGCGTCGCGCGCGTACGGCCTGCCGGTGGTCAATCCGGTCAAGCCGGACGGGCACTTCGAGGACGGCCTGCCGCTAGTGGGCGGGCTGTTCTTCAAGGACGCCGACCAGCGGCTGACCGAGGACCTGGGCGATCGCGGGCTGCTGTTCGCCTCGCACCGGCACGAGCACAGCTACCCGCACTGCTGGCGGTGCGGCACGCTGCTGCTGTACTACGCGGTGCCCTCGTGGTACATCCGGACCACCGAGATCAAGGACAAGCTGCTCGAGCAGAACGAACGGACGAACTGGTACCCGGCCACGGTCAAGGAAGGCCGGTACGGCGAGTGGCTGCGCAACAACGTGGACTGGGCGCTGTCGCGGACCCGGTACTGGGGTACGCCGCTGCCGCTGTGGGTGTGCCCGGACGAGCACGTGACCTGCGTGGGCTCGCTGTCCGANNGGCGCCATGCCGTTCGCCCAGCACGGCGCGCCGCTGCGGAACTTCGACGAGTTCACCGGCGCGTATCCGGCGCAGTTCATCTGCGAGGCGCTCGACCAGACCCGGGGCTGGTTCTACTCGCTGATGGCGGTGGGGACGCTGGTGTTCGGGCGTTCGGCGTACGAGAACGTGGTGTGCCTGGGGCTCATCCTGGACGAGCGGGGCGTCAAGATGAGCAAGCACCTGGGCAACGTGCTCGAGCCGATCCCGCTCATGGAGCAGCACGGCGCGGACGCGTTGCGGTGGTTCTTCGCCGTTTCTGGGTCGCCGTGGAGTGACCGCCGGGTGGGCCACGACGTGCTCAACGAGATCGTCAGGAAGGTGCTGCTCACCTACTGGAACACGGCCTCGTTCCTGGTCCTGTACGCGAACGCGGGCGGCTGGACGACTGAGCGCCTGGCTTCCGCGCCGGCCGTGGCCGACCGGCCGCTGCTGGACCGGTGGGTGCTGAGCGAACTGCACGCGGTGGTCCGGGACGTCACCGCGTTTTTGGAGGGATTCGACACGGCGACCGCGGGGCGGCGGCTCGCGGCGTTCATCGACGACCTGTCGAACTGGTACGTGCGCCGGTCGCGGCGGCGGTTCTGGGACGGGCCTGCTTCGGTCGACGGGGCTTCGGCGTTCGCCACGCTGTATGAGTGCGTGACCACGCTGACGCTGCTGATGGCGCCGGTCACGCCGTTCGTGACCGATTACGTATGGGGCGTGCTGCGGCAGGTCGGCGCGCCGGAGTCGGTGCACCTGGCCTCATGGCCGTTGGCTGACCCTGCGTTGATCGATCCGGTGCGGTCGGAGCAGATGGCACTGGTGCGACGGCTGGTTGAACTGGGGCGTTCGGCGCGTTCGGGGGCTTCGGTCCGGACCCGGCAGCCGCTGCGCCGGGCGCTGATCGGGGCGGCCGGCTTCGAGGCACTGCCTTCCGAGCTGCGAGCGCAGATC
The DNA here is from genome assembly GCA_003140115.1 of Actinomycetota bacterium. The sequence continues at coordinate 5,735 of PLIQ01000210.1, forward strand.
GCGGCGGAATTGAACGTCGGTTCGCTCGAGGTGCTGGGCGGAGAACTGGTCGACTACACGGTGAAGCCGAACTTCCGCGCGCTCGGGCGCCGGTTCGGGGCGCGGACGCCGGCCGTGGCGGCCGCGATCAGCGCGGCCCCGGCGGGCGATATCGCGCGCGCGGTCCTGGCGGGAGGCACCGTCACGGTGGCGTCGGCGGGGCCGGTTGAGTCCGCGGGGTCGGTAGAGTCCGTCGGTCCGGTGGTGGTCGGCGCGGACGACGTGATCGTGACGCAGACGCCGCGGGAAGGCTGGGCGGTGGCCACCGACGCCGGGGAGACGGTGGCGATCGACACCACGGTAAGCCCCGAACTGCGCCGGGAGGGCCTGGCGCGCGAGGTCGTCAGGCGGGTCCAGGAGGCGCGCAAGAACGATGGCCTGGAGGTCACCGACCGGATCTGGCTGCGCTGGTGGTCAGAGGACCCGGATGTGGTCGCGGCCCTGACCGAGCACGCGCGGCTGATCGCCGGCGAGGTGCTCGCGGTCGAGGTGTTCGCGGTCGAGGCCGGGCCGGGTACGAGCCCGGCGGGTACGGCTTCCGCCGAGGCGCCTGGTGCGCAGGCCCAGGCGACGTGGGAGCACGTCGAGGGCGATCTCGGCCTGACGTTCTGGCTCGGCCGGGCTTAACTCCGGCTCCGCTCCCGGCGTGTCGGGCAGGCAGGCGCGGCACGGTGTGCAGCCCACCTGCCGGGCCGCGGCCAGCGTCATCTTGTCCAGGTCGTCCTCGCCCATGAAGCGGATCAGCAGGCATTGCGGGTTGTGATACCGCGGGACGCCTGGGACCACGGTTACCTCGCGCTCGAGGTCGAGGTCGGCGGGCGGGGGTTCGGGGGCATCGGAGTCTGGGGCCTCGGAAGCGGAGGCATCGGAGTCTGGGG
>PLIQ01000677.1 GCA_003140115.1 Actinomycetota bacterium
CGGTCCACGCCGCGATACCGCCTCGGGCGGCGCACCGGGCGCGGCCCCGGGCTTGGCCACGGCCTCGAACGTGAACTGCGCTTCCGGCCCGGTGCCCTCCACATCGACCGTGACGATCTGGCCGGCCCTCAGCTCGCCGAAGAGGATCTTCTCGGACAGGTTGTCCTCGATCTCCCGCTGGATCGTGCGGCGAAGCGGGCGCGCGCCGAGCACCGGATCATAGCCCCGCTCGGACAGCAGCGTCCTGGCCGCGGGCAGCAGCTCCAGGCCCATGTCCCGGTCCTTGAGTCGCTGATCCACCTTGGCGATCATCAGGTCCACGATGGTGAGAATCTCCTCCCGGCTGAGCTGGCGGAACACGATCGTGTCATCGACGCGGTTCAGGAATTCCGGCCTGAAGTGCTGCTTCAGCTCCTGCTGCACCGTGGTCTTCATCCGGTCATACGAGCCGCGCGACTCGCCTGCGGTGCCGAACCCGACAGAGACGCCCTTGGAGATGTCCCGGGTGCCCAGGTTGGTGGTCATGATGATCACCGTGTTCTTGAAGTCGACCACCCTGCCCTGCGCATCGGTGAGGCGCCCGTCCTCGAGGATCTGCAGCAGCGAGTTGAAGATGTCCGGGTGAGCCTTCTCGATCTCGTCGAACAGCACCACGGAGAACGGCTTGCGGCGCACCTTCTCGGTCAGCTGGCCGCCCTCCTCGTATCCGACGTACCCGGGCGGAGAACCCAACAGCCGGGACACCGTGTGCTTCTCCGTGTACTCGCTCATGTCCAGCTGGATCAGCGAGTCCTCATCGCCGAACAGGAAGTCCGCGAGCGTCCTGGACAGCTCCGTCTTGCCGACCCCGGACGGGCCGGCGAAGATGAACGAGCCCCCGGGCCGCTTCGGGTCCTTCAGCCCGGCCCTGGTCCGCCGGATGGCCTGCGAGAGCGACTTGACGGCCACGTCCTGCCCGATCACCCGCCTGTGCAGCTCGTCTTCCATCCGCAGCAGCCGCTGCGATTCCTCCTCGGTCAGCGTGAACACCGGGATGCCCGTGGCGGTCGCCAGGACCTCCGCGATCAGCTCCGCGGTCACCTCGGCGACGGTGTCCATGTCGCCGGCCTTCCACTCCTTCTCCCCGGCGTCCTTCTTCCCGGTCAGCTGCTTCTCGGTGCCGCGCAGGGCGGCGGCCTTCTCGAAGTCCTGGGAGTCGATGGCCGACTCCTTCTCCCGGCGGAGGTCAGCGATCTTCTCGTCGAACTCGCGCAGGCCCGGCGGGGCGGTCATCCGGCGGATCCGCAGCCGGGACCCGGCCTCATCGATCAGGTCGATTGCCTTGTCCGGCAGGAACCGGTCGCTGACGTAGCGGTCCGCGAGCTGCGCGGCGGCGACAAGGGCGTCGTCGGTGAACGACACGCGGTGATGCGCCTCGTAGCGGTCGCGCAGGCCCCTGAGGATCTCGATGGTGTGCGCGATCGTCGGCTCGGCCACCTGGACCGGCTGGAACCTGCGCTCCAGCGCCGAGTCCTTCTCCAGGTGCTTGCGGTACTCATCCAGCGTGGTCGCGCCGATCGTCTGCAGCTCGCCGCGGGCCAGCATCGGCTTGAGGATCGAGGCGGCGTCGATCGCGCCCTCGGCCGCGCCCGCCCCGACCAGCGTATGCAGCTCGTCGATGAACAAGATGATGTCCCCGCGCGTCCTGATCTCCTTGAGGACGTTCTTCAGCCGTTCCTCGAAGTCGCCCCGGTACCTCGAGCCGGCCACCAGCGCGCCCAGGTCCAGGGTGTAAAGCTGCTTGTCCTTGATGGTCTCCGGCACCTCGCCCTTGACGATCTTCTGGGCCAGGCCCTCCACCACAGCCGTCTTGCCGACGCCGGGCTCGCCCACCAGCACGGGGTTGTTCTTGGTGCGCCGGGACAGCACCTGCATGACCCGCTCGATTTCCTTCTCCCGGCCGATCACCGGATCGAGCTTGCCCTCGCGTGCGGCAGCGGTCAGGTTGCGGCCGAACTGGTCGAGTATGACCGAAGCGGAGGGCGCCGTCTCGGACGGCGCGCCTGCCGCGGCTGGCTCCTTGCCCTGGGAGCCCGCCAGCAGCTGGATCACCTGCTGGCGGATCCTGCCGGGGTCAGCGCCCAGCTTGACGAGCACCTGCGCGGCGACGCCGTCGTCCTCGCGGATCAAGCCGAGCAGGATATGCTCGGTGCCGATGTAGTTGTGGCCCAGCTGCAGCGCCTCGCGCAGCGACAGCTCAAGCACCTTCTTGACCCGCGGAGTGAACGGGATATGCCCGGAAGGTGCCTGCTGGCCCTGGCCGGTGATCTCCCCGACGTGCTGGCGGACCGCCTCCAGGCTGATCCCCAGCGACTCAAGGGCCTTGGCGGCGACGCCCTCGCCCTCGCGGATCAAGCCGAGCAGGATGTGCTCGGTGCCGATATGGTCGTGGTTGAGTATCCGGGCCTCTTCCTGAGCCAGGACCGCAACCCTCCGCGCCCGGTCGGTGAACCTCTCGAACATCTCGTCGCCCCCTCACCGAGCGGTCGGCGAGGCAACCGAAGTCTTGCTCGTCCCTTCGCATGCTAGCCCGCGCGCCGGGCGACGTTGCGACGCGGATGTCGCACAAGTAAAACGTTCCCCGTCCGCAGCGGGGTTCACCCCGTCCGGCCTGGCGCAACGGGCAAGTGTGCCCAGCTACGCCGGGAGCGAACGCGCGCCAGGCCGGCGAACGCGCGGACCAGCGAAGGTGGATGACGGCGAGCGCACCATGGACGGCCTTCCCGAGCAGCGATGACGTCCGCTCGGACGTGAATCGCGGCGCTGTTACCCGGCGGGCGGCGGTTGTTGCTGGCCCGTGGGGCGCAGCCTGCCGGTGTCGAGATCGGCGACGAACACATTCTGCAGCATGTGCCAGTCCTGCGGGTGCCTGGCGATCCCATCCTGGAACACCCTCGCCAGCTGCTGGGTCATGGCGGTGATCTTCTCCGGCCCGGTACCTGTCTCGGGCACGGGAATCTCCGGGTGAATGTGCGCCCCCCAGTTCTCTGCCTCGTACCACAGCGTCACCGGCATCAGCGCGGCCCCGGTCTGCTCGGCAAGCGCGGCCGGGCCGCCCATGATCCTGGCAGGCTCGCCGAAGAACTCGACCTCGACCCCGCTGCCGGCCAGGTCCCGTTCACACAGCAGGGCGACCAGGCCGCCAGCCTGCAGCCGCTGCGCCAGAACCCCGAACCTGCTCGCGCCGGCCGAGTGCGGCAGTACCTCCATGCCCAGCCTCTCCCGGAACGCCACGAACCGGTCATACAGCGATTCCGGGCGCAGCCGCTCCGCCACCGTGGTGACCTTCCCGGCGCCGCGGAGCACGATCCAGGCGCCCGCGTGCTCCCAGTTGCCCATGTGCGGCAACGCGAAGATCACCCCGCGGCCCGCCGCCAGGTGCCCGAACGCGCTCTGCTCCTCGCCAGCCGCCCGCATCCGGCCGAGGATCTCCGCCGGCGGGATCACCGGCAGCCGGAATACCTCCAGCCAGTACCGCAGATACGAACGCATCCCGTCCCGCGAAAGCCGCCGGAGATCCATAGCCGATGCATCCGGGCCAATCACCCGCGCCAGGTTGGCCTCCAGCTGCCTGCCGCCCCGCCCCTGCCGCCGCCACAGCTGGTCTGCGATCTGCCCGAACATCCACTGCGCCCACCGCCCGGGCACCCGGCAAACCACGATCCAGCCGAGCACGTACAACCAGCCACTCACCCGTTCTCGCACCGTGGACACCTCACCAGCGAACTTGCTGCCCGCGCAGGGCATTATCCCGCGCATGGCCGCCATCTCGCGCATGGCCGCCTGGCCGCGACCGGACGCTGCCCCGCGAACATCCGCCGTCCCTGGCCCGGCGCAGCCCGCCCCCGCCCCGTGCAGGCACCGCACACCCGCGCGGACCGCAGCGCGGAAGCCGGGAAGCCGGGAAGCGTTCCGGCACCGGGGCTCATCCAAGACGACGGCCAGCAGACCCCGAAGCTGGCCTCGCTCCTTGCCCGGGCGCGCCCCGCGCCCGGTGGCGGCAGCGATGTGCGCCGGCGCCCGCTGCCGGCGGGCAGCAGTGCGCCCATGCCCCGGCCAGCTCGACGGCCATCGCCCGAACGCGCGGGCTCGCGTCGATGCCCAGGATCGCGATGGCCGGGAGCAGTACGGCCGCGGCCGCTGTCCGGCAGCTGCCTCGCTTGCACCGCTCGCCGGCCACTGCGTGGAGGGTCTCGGCGCGGACTTCGGCCGCCGGGCCAGTCCACGCGGGATGTCCACTGTCCTGTGCGGCCTGCCGCGGGGCACCCGGCGGCGGTCATCCGCGCGGCAGGCCGCAGGCAGGTCTCACTCGCGAAGCCTGCCACGACTGCCACGCACATTGCGGCTATCTCACAGTGCACCAGCCAGGTAGTGGATGGACCAGCCATCCTCATCTGCCCGCATATCGCACGCCAGCTCCAGTATGTCCAACCAGGGCTGGATCGAAGATCGGCCTCGAGGTGATGCCGATCGCCAGTGTGACGCTGAGTGACGGGCACGGTCCGGGAGAACGCGCGCCGACGTCGATCTGGCGCCTAGCCGTTCTCTCGGCGCCCGTGATTGCGGGCGTCCAGATACGGCCGTTCTGTCGCGTGTCCGCGAGTGGTGCTCGCTGATGCTAGGCACGACAACGTTGCACGGCGGCGCTCTGATGAATGAGGGGCTGCGGATCACCTGACCGGCCAGACCGGCATCCCTTATCCGGCTTATCCTGCTGGGTCTGGTCAGGCTTCCGTCAGCAGCCCAGCCGTTATCCGGTGGCATTACCGTCGCCGGGCTGGATGGCTGGGCCATCCCGGACCTGCGGATCGCTGTGTAGAGCCCCCGGAGCACGCCCGGCGACGGCTGCCTTGCACCCGCAGGATGGCCGGCAGGGTGGCTGACCCGTCGCTTGACGCTCCGGTGCACCACCAGGGCTTTGCCGGGACGATGTAAGACATCCCCGGCGGATCACGCCGCGCCACGGGGCAGCACCGGCACCTGTCCCGGCCATTGCGGCGGCCGCCCGCCCGGGCCCCGAGAACGGCGGTCATCCTTACGGTGCACTGCCGCGGACCCGGGTGGCTGACTGCGCCGTTATCTGTGTCCAGCTGTATCCGGTCCGCCATCGGCCAATCGCCTGGATGAAGTTACGCATGATCGCCGTACCGTGAATGGTCAGGACTGACTCGGGGTGGAACTGCAGGCCTTCCACCGGCTGGGTGGCGTGCCGCAAAGCCATCGGGATGCCCTCGCGCGTCCGGGCCGTCACAGTGAGCGCCGGGGGCAGTGATTCCGCGGCCACCAGCAGGGAGTGGTAACGGGCCGCCTCGAACCGGTTCGGCACCCCGGCGAACAGGCCGGATCCGTCATGCACGATCTCGGATGCCTGACCGTGGACAGGCCGGGAAGAACACACGATCCTGGCACCGAACGCTGCGGCGATCGCCTGATGGCCCAGGCAGACCCCCAGCAGCGGAATGGTGGCGCCACACACGCGCACGACATCTACGCTGATGCCCGCGTCGGCCGGGGCACCCGGTCCCGGGGAGATCACGATGCCTGCCGGGGCGAAGGCTGCGACCTGATCGGCGGACACCTGGTCGTTTCGCACGATCTCCACGCGGCAGCCGCCGGTGAGCAGCATGTGCGCCAGGTTGTAGGTGAAGGAGTCATAGTTGTCGATCAGCACGATGGCGGGCTTCGCGACGCCGTGCTTCGGGCCGGGCCGGGAGGCTGGCCAGATTGCTGCGCGCCGGGCCTGAGCGGGGCTGCCACGGTCGAGTGGCCGCCTGGCCAGTGCCGCCGCAAGCAGCCTGGCCACCGGTCCCGGCGCGCAGGCCACAGGGCTGCCGCCGATTGCCTGCACCGGCATCACGCCGCGCAGGGCATTGGTCACGAACACTTCGCTCGCATCGGCAAGCTGTGCCCGCGTGATCGCGCCCGTCGTGACCTCGATCCCGTTGAGCCGCGCGGCCTTCAGGACGGCCGCCCGGGTCACGCCGGGCAAGATCCGCCCGTCCGCCGGCGGCGTCTGCAGGCTGCCATTTACCACGGCGAAGATGCTGGCCCGGTCGGTCTCGAGTACCTCGCCGCCGGCGTCCTGGATAAGAAGCTGCTCGCCTGGTCCGCGCAGCCGCTGCCGGGTGAGTTCGGCGATCAGGCGCCGGTCAAGCCACTTGTGGCCGCCGAGGCCGCCCGGTATGACCGCGGGGCGCAGCCGCACGGTTTCCGGCTGCCCGGCTAGCGGGATAACCGCCACGCCGACGCGCAGCTGGCCGCCGGAGGGCTGCGCCGTGACGCGCAGCCTCCCGGAGGGGCGCTGGGCCAGGCACGCCGCCAGGTCGTCATGCAGGGACTGCGGCAGGCGCTTGCCGTACAGCTGCGCCGTGCTGTCCTCCAGCCGCGCGAGGTGGCCGGCGAGATCACGTGTCGTGCCCAGGTCAACCAGGAGCGAGGTGAACACTCCGGCCGCTGGCCTTGGCCGCGCGGACGGCCGGTCCGCGGCCGGGTCCGGTCGAGCCGTCATCGCATCCCCTGCTGACCGGCTGGAAAGGGCACCACCCGCCGCCCGGATGAGCGGGCCCGCCTTGAGCAAGCACTCCAGGAATTCGTCGTCGGCTAGCGAGTCCGCCACGATCCCCCCGCCGGCGCCGAGCCACATCCGCCCGTCGCAGAATTCGAAGGTCCGGATGGCGACGTTCAGCTCGAGCCCGGCAACCGGGCTGCGGTACCCGACAGCGCCGGTATAGATCTCGCGCGGCACCGCCTCCAGCTCATGGATGATCTCAAGGGCCCGGACCTTAGGCGCGCCCGTCACCGACCCGGGCGGAAAGGTGGCCCGGATGAGGTCACCGTCGCTGGATTGCGGGTCGAGACTCCCGCGCACGTCCGACACCAGATGCCATACCCCTGGGTGGGCTTCGGCGTGCAGCAGGCGGGGGACCTCGACGCTGCCGGCCACGCAGGCCCGGCTGAGATCGTTCCGCATCAGGTCGACGATCATCACGTTCTCGGCCCTGTTCTTGGCCGACTTCTCAAGCTCGCTGCGCTGAGCTGCGGCCCGCCGCCCGGAGGCTGACCGGCGGCTGGTTCCCTTGATGGGACTGGACAGTACCGTCCGCCCGGTCCGGCGCAGGAAAAGCTCGGGCGACAAGCTGGCCACATCGCCACCTGGCAGGCGCAGGAACGCTGCGTAGGGCGGCTGCAGCTCAGATGCGGCGCGGCAGAACAGGTCGAGCGGGTCGCCGCGGAAGACAGCTTCCAGCCGCAGGCAGATATTTGCCTGGAATATCTCTCCCAGCCGGATGTACTCGACCGTGCGGCCGACGGCTGCCCTGTGCTCGCTCGCCGAAGGCACCAGCTCGAAGTCGCCGCAGGCGTAGTCGCGGGGCGGCAGTACCGGTGCGCGCGCCCGGCCTGACAGCTCCTCAAAGCGGCGTTCCAGCCCGGCTGCACGGCCTGGCGTCCACAACGCCTCGAAATACCACCGGGCCGATGTCTCCTCCCACCGCAGCACGTGATCGTAGTAGCCGAACCACCAGATCGGCAGCCGCCGCGGACCGCCGGGTGCCGGGGGCTGGGGAAGCAGGTCGCGGGCGAGCCCGTAGCCGAGGCAGCCGATCCAGCCGCCGCCGAAAGCAGGGCCGCCCGTTCCGGGATAAGGCGCATCCAGCACATCACCAAGATCCTGCGGCGGGCTGCGGACGAGCACCGGCTCGGATCCGATCACTGCGCCGCCTCCGGCCCAGGCGCCCAGCAACGCGACCGGATGCGGGTCGTCTCGCAGCAGCCGGAGCACGTCGAGCGGCCGCAGATCCCAGTTCAAAGCACGGCGCAGGAGATGGTGCGCCGGCTGCACCTGCACAGGTCACCTCTCCTCATGATGCCAGGGCTCTGCCGGGGCTGCCCGACCGGAATGACATCGTAGTTCCCCGGCCCACAGTGAACAGGGCCCGGCCAGCATCGGGCCGGCGGCTCACGCGCCGGTCACCTGCGGGCGGGTTGTGTTGTGTCTGGGGTTCGAGCGCCATATTCGCCCGTTGTTTCGTGACAAGGACCAGACCTCGATGCTGAAGGTGTCCGGCCTCTGGTCGCATGGCGAGGTGCTCCCTCACCCGGACGCCGTCCTCGATCAGCTTCGTCAGAGCAGCACGCCCTGCGACGGGACCTGGCCGAGGGACCAGGCAGCCCCGTTCAGCCGCTGGATCTCCGCCACGTCACAGCCCTGGCCGGACTAGCCAGCAGCCGCCGCGGCCCGGATCATGAACCAAGGCATGACACAGCGCTCCGCTGGGCACGAAGAACATCTGGCTGTCGCGGGCAGTCACCGGTCGCGCTCGCTGTCGGCGACGAAGACATCTGTCCCTGACGGCCTGGGACGCCCCGAACTGGCTGCTCTGTGCTCGACGCCGTTGACAACGCGACGCGGTCGCCTGAGCGTGAAGAGCAGCAAATATTCGGCAGGGAGCTGCCATACTTCCTTAAGTCACTGCTTGGCTGTCACTCAGCGCGGATACGTGATAGTTCCCATTTGGATATTCCGCCCGAAGGCGTGACCGGCAGCTGGGACGAGGCCAGCGCGTCAGTACCCGTACGGTCGTGAGCCCGCGACGCTGGTGGGCGGTGCATACAAGGCGGGGTCGATCTATGCGTCCCCGCATATCGACACGACCGCGCCCGGTCGTTAGTAATTGAGTTAACACTCCCCAGACACAGGCTGCCAGCGTTCACCCGTCCCCTCGTCCCTGGAGCGTGCTTCATGACCATGCGCTTCCTTGGCCGCGCCGCGCTGCCGGCGGCTGCGGTGCTCGCGACCCTCGCCATCGCGGTCCCGGCCAGCGGCAGCCCGGCTGGACTCCCGCACCTAGACATCACGGGCGTCTACGTCACTGGCGTCTCATCCGGCGGGTTCATGGCCACTCAGCTGCAAGTCGCCTACTCGGGTACCTTCGACGGGGCTGGCATCATCGCCGCCGGGCCCTACGACTGCGGCCAGGGGAACGTCATCGGCTTCGCCACCTGCGACATAGGCGCCAGCCTGCCGGCCTTGGAACAGCAGGCGGTTACCTGGTCGGCCGAGGGGCTGATCGATCCGATCAGCAACCTGGCGGGCAAGCCGGTCTACGTTTACCACGGAATCCTCGACCCGGTAGTGAATGATCTGGTCTCGGACTCCGGCGTGGACTTCTACCAGTACTTCGGCGCGAACGTGGAGTACCACTGGTGGGATCCGGCAGGTCATGGCTGGCCCACACCAGAGGGGGTGTTGCCTTGCTCGCTGACCAGCCCGCCATTCTTGATCAACTGCGGCGACGATCCCGAGGGCCAGATGCTCACCCACTGGCTGGGCAGCGTCAACCCGCCGGACACCGGCACCCCGGACGGGACGCTGTCCTCATTCGACCAGAACCTGTATGCACCCGGCGGCAACGCGCCAGCGTTCAGCATGGACAACAGCGGCCTGCTCTACACGCCGCCGGCCTGCGCCAGCGGCGCGCCATGCAAGCTCGTCGTCGCGCTGCACGGCTGCCTCAGCGGGCAGTACCTGCTCGGCGACGAGTTCCCCGACCTGGCCAATCTCGATACCTACGCCGACACCAATAACCTGGAGATCCTCTACCCCCAGGCGATCGCCAGCGTCGTCCCGTACAACCCGGAGGGCTGCTGGGACTGGTGGGGCTACGACGGGCCGGATTTCGCGGTCAAGAGCGCCCCCCAGATGGTCACCATCATGAACATGGTGCACGCCCTCGGCGGCTGAGCGCCGCCGGAGCCTCCGCCGTACCCCGGGCAGGCGCGGCTGCCCGGGTGTAGCCCGCTACAGGGCCGACGATCGCAGGCTGTCAAGCGCCGTAATCGACTGCGCGAATGCGAGGACCTCCGCGCGTACCCCGCGCAGCTGCCCGGGGTCCGGCGGACCGCCGTGCCCGCGCGGGTGCTGCGGGGCGCGTCATGGCCGGGTCAGGTGCTGTCGTCCATGATCCGGTCGTAGCCGCGGCGGGCGCGGGCGCCGCGGGCGCTGGCGCCGTACCGGGTGAGCATCTGCGGGGAGGTCCAGCCGTTCAGTTCCATCAGGTCTCGTTCGGCTCCGCCGCGGTCGAAACTCGTGTGGCTGTATGACGCGGGCTGCACCTGGGGGATCCCCGATCATGCGCTGCTGCAGCGGCTCAGCTGCCTGCAGATGCCGGTGTTCGTCGCCAACGGCGACAGCGACCCCATGATCCTGCCGCACTACTCCCACCTGCTGGCCGGATTGATCCCGCAGGCCCAGCTGAAGATCTACCCCGACTCGGCACACGGATTCCTATTCCAGCACCACGCCGAGTTCGCCGCCGACGTCCGCGCTTTCCTCAGCAGCTCGGGCTGACCGGACAGGAACACCACATGAACACCGACGGGAACGTACCTCGCATCGTCCATTACCCGCAAAAGGAGATTTCTTATGCCCGCCTCAGCCGACTCGCCCATTAAGCCACAGATCAAAAAAATCGACGGCCTGTCCATCCGCTATGCCGAAAGCGAGCCGCGCGAGGTATCGGCGATCCTCCTCAGCCCGTGGCCCGAAAGCCTCTACACCTTCGAGCAGATGTGGTCGCGCCTGGCCGAGCACGCCCATCTGGTCGCGATCGACCTGCCCGGCTTCGGACACTCCCAACGGCGCGGCGAACTCCTCAAATCCTCCACGATGGGCGAGTTCGTCGCGCACGCCGTCGAGGCCTTCGAGCTGACCCGGCCGCATGCCCTCGGCCCCGACATCGGCACGTCCACACTGCTGTTCACCGCCGCGAACCATCCCGGCCTGCTGCGCAGCGTCACGGTCGGCAACGGCACCGCCGCGGTGCCCATCCAGATCGGGTCCGTCCTCAAAGACGCGGTCGAAGCGCCGAACCTGGACGCGCTACGCCAGATCGACCCGCACCAGGGCGTCGACTCGGTGCTCGCCTTCGTCGAGCACTACAAGCTCCCCGAACACGTCCACCAGGACTTCCTCGACAGCTACGAAGGAGACCGGTTCGCCGAATCGGTCCGCTTCGTCCGCTCCTACAAGGACGAGCTGCCGACCCTCCGGGACCTTCTGCCGGACATCCAAACGCCCGTCCAGATCATCACGGGGGATCACGACCCCGGCGTCCTGCCGGTCAACGGCCAGTACCTGCACGAGCGCCTCCCGCACAACAGGCACGACCACCTCGACGCCGGGCACTTCGCCTGGGCGGACGCTGCGGGGGACTACGCCCGCCTGCTCATCGACTGGTGGACCGGAGGCTACGAGCGAGTCTGAACCAGGGTTACCGGAAAGTCGATCTCCTGTCCGGTGTGGTTCGTCAGGCGCGGCGAGAAGCTGTACCTGGTCCCGGGAGACGAAGCGGGCAGTCAGGGGTACAAGAACCTGCTCAAGACGCCCGCAGTACGCCTGTCCGCCCGCGGCGAAAGCGTCAGGCGGTCGCGGGTGGCCGGGTGACCGACAGCTCCGGCGGAGTCTGGCGGTAAGCCTGCACCTCGACCAGGGCCAGCTGCCCCGTACACCCTTGGCTGAGAGTCGAGGAGGGCAGGTCGGCGGTAAGCACGTTGGGATTCCCGTGCCGGCAGAACCCCGGGTCAGCCGGGTCCGGGTCGTACCACGCCCCGGTGGACAGCTGCGCTACGCCGGGCCGGACGGCTTCGTCGACAGCCAGCCCGGCCAGGCAAGCCCCCCGGTCGTTAAAGATCCGCACGAGATCCCCGTCGCGTAGCCCGCGGGCCTGCGCATCGCCCGGGTTCATCCGCACCGGCTCCCGCCCGGCGATCTTGACCGACTGACTGTGCGCGCCAATGTCGAGCTGGCTGTGCAGCCGCGCCTTCGGCTGGTTAGCGACCAGCTGCAGGCCGAAGCGCCGCGCCGCGGCCGAGCCGAGCCACTCGTCCGGCTCGAGCCAGACCGGGTGCCCTGGGCAGTCCGGGTACTTGTAGCCGTCGATAGTCGAGGAGAAGATCTCGATCTTCCCGGTCGGCGTGGTGAGCGGGTGCTTGTCCGGGTCGGCGCGGAAGTCGGCGAACGCCACCTGCGGCGTGCTGGCGACCGGCAGCTCAAGTCCGTCGCCCGCCCAGAACTCGTCGAAACCCGGAACCGGCCAGTGGGAAGCGAGCGAATCCCTCCATTCGTCGTACAGGTGCCGCAGCCACTGCATCGCGGTGCGCCCCTCGGTGAAGTCCTTGCCCACGCCGAGCCGGTCGGCTAGCCCGGCGAAGATGGCGTAGTCGTCCCGGGCCTCGCCATGCGGCCGGGTGAGCGCCGGCATCGGGAAGAACATCCGGTCGTTCTGCCCGGAACCGTAGTCGTCACGTTCGATGCTCATCGTGACCGGCAGCACAATGTCGGCGTGCCGGGCGGTCGCCGTCCAGAACGGGTCGTGCACCACGACCGTCTCCGGGCGGGTGAACGCCGCGCGCAGCCGGGCGAGGTCCTGGTGGTGATGGAACGGGTTGCCGCCGGCCCAGTACACGAGCCTGATGTCCGGATAGGTCAGCCGCTCCCCGTTGTAGTCATAGGAAGCACCGGGATTCAGCAGCATGTCGGCGATCCGTGCCACCGGGATGTACGTGGAAACCGCGTTCCGCCCCTGCCGCAGCCGCGGCACCCCGACCTGGGGCGCCGGCTCGCCGACCATGGCGGCGGAGCCATACCCGTGGCCGAAGCCGCCGCCCGGCAGCCCGATCTGGCCGAGCATGGCCGCGAGCACCACGCCGAGCCACAGCGGCTGCTCCCCGTGGCGGGCACGCTGCAGCGACCAGCTGACGGTTACCATGGTGCGCGCCGCGGCCATCTCGTGCGCGAGCTGCCTGATACGCGCCGCCGGCACGCCGGTGATCGCCGAAGCCCACGCGGGATCCTTGACGATGCCGTCCGCCTCGCCGCGCAGGTAAGACGCGAACCGCGAGAAGCCGACGGTATAGCGGTCCAGGAAGCCGGTGTCGGCCAGGCCGTCGGCGTCGAGGACCTGGGCGAGCGCGAGCATGAGCGCGGCGTCGGTGCCGGGCCGCGGCGCGATCCATTCGGCCTGCGCCTCGGCGGGCGTGTCGTCGCGCAGCGGGCTCACCGAGACGAACCGGCAGCCGCGGGCCCGTGCGGCGCTCACCCAGCCGCGGGTGTGATGCCGGGACACCCCGCCGGGAGACACCGCGGCGTTCTTCGGTGACAGTCCGCCGAAAGCGACAACGACGCCGGTGTGCTCCGCGATCACGGACTTGGCCGTGGCGTGGGTCTGCAGCACGTTCACGTCGGCGATCACATAAGGCAGCAAGACGGTGGAGGTGCCGAGACTGTAGCTGTTGACGTGCCGGACATAGCCGCCGAGGCAGTTCAGGAACCGGTGCACCTGGCTCTGCGCGTGGTGGAACCGGCCCGCGCTGGCCCAGCCGTAGGAGCCCCCGTACACCGCTTCGGCTCCGCGGTCGCGGTAGACCCGGCGCAGTTCCCCGGATAGCAGGTCGAGCGCGGTGTCCCACGACACGGGCACGAACGGCTCGTCGCCGCGCCCCGGCGCCCCGGGCCCGTGGTCCAGCCAGCCCTTGCGCACGTGCGGCTGCGAGATGCGGGCTGGGTGATGCTGCGCGGAGGCGACGTTGCCGATCAGCGGCGTCGGCTCCGGATCCCCGCGCCACGGACGCACGCCGGTCAGCCGCTCACCGTCACTGACGGCCTCGAACGTCCCCCAGTGCGTCAGATGCACGGTCATATGATCGATCGTAACTATTCAAGAGCCTTTCTGCCGAACGGCCCGTCCGTCTTGCCCCCGCCACCGGATACGGCCCGGCACGCCGGGGTCTCCTGGAATCCCGCCTCGGCGAGCACCTGCGGCAGGCAGTGCGCACGGGAGTCCGCTTCCCTACTCGGCCGGGTGTGCCTGCGTGGAACGGGATGGCACGGGATGGACCGCCGCTGTTTGTGAGGCCAACGTCGTCCCCGAGGAGGATCTTGTGGCACTCCGTGACTCCATGCGTGATTCAGCGACCCAGTACCTGCAGCCCGGCGAACCCATCCAGGCGGTGATCGGCGCGCAGACCGCCAGCCAGTATCTGGCCGCGCTGACCGGCGTCTTCGTCTTCCTGGGCCTGAACCGGTACCGGATCATCGCGGTCACCCCGGCCCGCATCGTGGTCCTAGACGCCGGAAAGACGAGCATGAAGAAAGCCCGCGGGGTGGTGACCGAACTGCCGCGGTCAACGCGCCTGGGCCCGGGCACCGGCCTGTGGCACCGGATCCAGGCCGGCGAGGAGACCCTGCGGGTGCACCGCCGCTTCTTCAACGACCTCGACACCGCAGATGCCGCCCTCACCCCGGCCTGAACCTCGAGCCCGCGGCGCATCGCCGCACGTCTTACCCACATGCCGATGAGGGGTCGGGACAGCACTGTGGGCAGGCGGAAGCTAGAGGTCGATGACGACCTTGCCGTGTACGTGCCGGCCGGCTTGAAGCTCGACCGCGGCGCGGATCTGCTCCACCGGGAAAGTTGCCGCGATGGGCACACGGAGCTGGCCCGCCGCGACCAGGCGCGCAATCTCCTCGATGGCGNNTCGTCAGGCACGCCAAGTTCTCGTGCCGCCTGCACCGTGTCCGTCCCGTATAGGTCGATCGCCGCAGTGACGCCGCCGGGAGCCAGGGCACGGAGCCGGCCGGCGAGGCCGTCCCCGTAGGCAGCCGGGTCGGCCCCGAGGGCACGCAGGGCACCGGCCGACGTCGCCGATCCCGTTCCTATCACTCGCGCACCCGCGAGCCGGGCGAGCTGCACGGTGAACACGCCGACCCCGCCTCCGGCGCCGCCAATGAGCAGCGTGTCGCCCGGGCCGGGATTGACGACGGCGAGGGCGGCGGCGGCCGTGCACCCTGCGATAGCAAGGGTGGCGGCGGTGCGGTCGTCAACGCCGCCGGGGGTATGGTGCGCGTCGCCGCCCGCCGCAATGGTCCCTGCCACGTCTATTACTACGTAGTCGGCGACCGCGCGGGAGAGGGCGCCGCCGAACACCCGGTCGCCAGTCGCGAACTCGGTCACGCCGTCACCGGCCTGGTCGACGACCCCGGCATAGTCGGTTCCGAACCCCGAGGGCAGGCTCAAGCCGAATCGAGTGGCGGTGTCTGCGTCGGAGGTCATGAACCAGTCCATCGGGTTCAGTCCAGCCGCGGTGACTCGCACGCGGATCTGCCCCGGGCCGGCCTGCGGCGCGGGTACGTCGCGGAGGTTCAGGACCTCGGGGCCGCCGAATGACTCGAGCAGGACCGCTCTGCTCGTGGTCGCCGACGTGCTGACGTCCGGTTCTTGCATGCTTAGTTGTCTCCTTTGGCGACGAATGAACGGAGCGAAAGCGGACTATGCTCCGTTTACGGGAGGACCCTAACATAATCGGAGCGTGATCCGTTTTGGGGGAGTCGGAGACTCGCGCGCTCAGAGCGGATGCGACTCGCAACCGCGACCAGCTCCTCAAAGCGGCGAGCCGCGTGTTCGTGTCGGCCGGCACCGAGCCGTCAATGCGCGCGATCGCACGCGAAGCCGGGGTCGGCATCGCCACGCTCTACCGGCATTTCCCCACCCGCGAGTCTCTCGTCGAGGCGGTCTACCGCGATCAGGTCGCGGGACTCACCGCCGGCGCCCGCGAGCTACTCGCCCAGCTTCCCCCGCCCGCGGCGCTGCGACGCTGGATGGACCTGTTCGGGGACTGGATCGCGACCAAGAACGGCATGCTCGACACGCTGCTCGCGATGATCGAATCGGGCGAGATCGCCCATGCCCAGACGCAGACCGAGCTGCTCACGGCTATCGACGACATCCTCAACGCCGGCCGCGCGACGGGCGAGCTCCGCGTCGACGTCACCGCCGAGGACATCGCTGCCAGCCTCATCGGCATCTTCACCGTGGCCCGCCCGCCCGAGCACGACACCAGGGCAAGCCGCCTGCTGAACATCCTGATGGACGGCCTCCGATCCACACCCTGAACCGCTCATCTACCGCGTTCCGGGTACGGTCTGCTGGCCGAGGTGTCACTCCAGCATGCGAAGGAGTTCCGCTACGTTGATGAGCACGACCACGTCGCCGTTGCTGTGCCGCTCGCGCGCAGTCGGTGTCAATCCGAGGAAGAACCGTCGCGCGATGGTGTTGTCCGCCTGGACCTCGGCGCGGAACCGTTCGATTCCCGCGCTTCGAGCCCTCTCGGCGAGAGGCCGGAGGAGCTGGCGCGCGAGGCCGCGATGTTGCCATTCGTCGGCCACGAGGATCGCGACCTCGGCGGTGGCGGGGTCTAGGTCGTCGCGCGCGAACCGGGCCACGCCGGCGATGCCGCGGTCATCGACGGCGGTGATGGCTTCCCGCTGGCCGTCAACGAGGTCGAGCAGGAGGTTCAGGGTCTTGTCCGTGAGCACGGTGACCGATCCGTGAAATCGGAAGATGGCACTTCCGGCCGAGACCCGGTCCGGGAAGTCCGCGAGGGCCGAGCGGTCGGCCGGCGTCATCGGGCGGATCAGCGGGCCTGTGCCAGTCATGGGCTACTCCTCGCCTGCGGTGACCACGAGGCCACTCCTGCGCGCCAGCCTCGGGGCCTGGCCCTCTCCGGAATCTGATCCTGCGGGCGCGGTTCGCGCGGCGTTCACGTGGCTGGGGGCAGCCGACGTTCGCAATCGCTGAAGCCGGTGAGTCGAAGGTAAACGTACAGGTCCCGTCGGCGCAACGCGCATTGGTGAGTAACAAGCGGCCGGCCATGGGCTGGCGGGACAGCCGCAATAGAAGAGCGCGCAGCCGGGCCCGGCGGCCCGGGCCTGGGATCTGGTGGTGTCAGGCCGTCCGGTCGGCGAAGGCGCGGGTGACGGCGGCGGTCCGGCTGGAGACCTGCAGCAGGCGGTAGATGTTTTCCAGGTGGGTGCGCACGGTTCCCTCGGATATGCCGAGGCGGCGGGCGATCTGGGCGTTGGTGTGCCCGGCGGCGACCAGGTGCAGCAGTTCCCGGTGCCGGGCGGTGAGCTGGGGGGCTGGGTGGCGGCGGCGCTCGGCGTCGAGGTAAGCCTGGTGCAGGTGCGGGCGCAGCACGGTGAGCAGGTCGCGTTCGCGGTCGGAGAAATCCGGGCCGGGTCCGCGGATGAAGACCAGCCGTAGCGTCCGCCCGGGCCCGGCGGTCCACCCGGGTCCAGCGGGCAAGCACAGCATCAGCTCATGCTCGTTCCCGTAGGGCTTGCAGCAGTCCTGGTACATGCCGGTGCTGTGCCATTGCCTGGCCGAGTAGAAATCCGAGATAAGCACGTGGCGGCGCAGGTCGCCGGTGTGCTCGGGGTAGCTGCAGGGGCTGTTCCAGTAGTGGGACCAGAACGACGCCTCGTCGAACTCGGGGTGGTGGGCTTCGGCCGGCACTGTCTGCCCGAACCAGTCCACCTGCCGGCTGCTGTCGGTGCCCGAGAAGACCACGAGATCGCCGCCGACCAGTCCCAGCAGGTCACCGAGCAAGGACGGCGCCACCCCTTCGGCCGGGGGCTCGCCGCGGTCATCGCTGACGATCCCGGCTAGGGTGCGCAGGTCCCGTCCGCTGGCTGTTACCGGCCCTGTCATCACGCCGTCCTTCCCCCGAACCAGGTTACTCCGGCCGCGACCGCCAGGACATCCGCAGAACGTCGGATGGCGGACACGGACGGGACCTGGACACCCTGGCTGTTGAGCGGGCCCGCGACCGCGGGCCGGAGCAGGCGGGGGATATGGACGAGATC